>JBGPDK010000038.1:0-22897 GCA_041482235.1 Thermoanaerobaculia bacterium
CGAATTTCTCGCACGTTTTCGCGATTGTCGGGAAACGCTCCCTGATGCTCTGCCCCTCGTGGACCCGGTAGTGGTGTACGAGGTCCAGATAGACGCACGGCTCGCCCCGCGACGTCATCTCCTCGACGATCGCGCGGGTCACGACGTCGCGGGGAGCGAGGTCTTTCAGTTCCGGGGCATATCTCCGCATGAACGGCTCGCCCGCGCGGTTCACGAGCACGGCCCCCTCGCCGCGCAGGGCCTCGGAAATGAGGAAGCCCTCGGCATCCGGGTGGTAGAGCGTGGTCGGATGGAACTGCACGTACTCGAGGTTGAGGGTGGCCGCGCCCGCGCGCTCGGCCATCGCGAGGCCGCCGCCGATCGCGTGCCGTGTGTTCGTCGTGTGGAGAAAGAGGCGCCCGACCCCGCCGGTCGCGAGGACAGTGAAGTCCGCGAGGACCGTGTGGACCTTTCCCTTCGCGTCGAGAACGTACGCTCCGAGGCAGGGGTCCTGCAGGGCGTACCGCCGGGCGACGTCCCGCGAGTGATGGCGGGCCGTGATGAGGTCGATCGCGGTCGCCTCGGTGAACAGCGAGACGCGCTTCTCGGACGCGAGCCGGGCGAGGAGGGCCGTCTCGATCGCCCGCCCGGTCGCGTCGGCCGAGTGGACGATGCGCGCCACCGAGTGGGCGCCCTCGCGCGTGAAATCCAGCTCGCCGTGCATCGTGCGCGAGAAGGGCACGCCGACCGTGTCGAGCAGGATGTCCTTCACGACCTCCGGGCCGCGCCGGGCGAGGAACTCGACGGCCTCGGGGAGACAGAGGCCCGCCCCGGCCCTGAGGATGTCCTTGACGAGAGAGCGCGGCGAGTCCTTCTTGCCGAAGTAAATGATGCCGCCCTGCGCCCACGCCGTGTTGCAGTCCTCGGGCTGCTTCGCCTTCGTGAGGACGACGACGTTCACGCCGCGGCGCGCGAGCGTGAGCGCGGCGGTCAGGCCCGCGATGCCCGTGCCGAGCACGAGCACGGGCGTGTGGAAGCGCGAGGGGAAGGATTTCATTTCTTTTTTCTCGGATTCGGAACCGGGGATCTCGGATTTCTGAGAAGTCGCGTGAGGGGCTTGCGCGCGGGGCTCGTCTTGAGCCGCGGCTGGGGACGGTTCGTTACGACGTCCAGGGCGATGTCGATGGCGCGCGCCGAGTGCGTGAGCGCGCCCACCGACACGAAATCGACCCCGGCCTCCGCGGCGGCGCGGGCCGTCTCCGGCGTCATGCGTCCGGAGGCCTCGACGGTGACGTCGGCTCCCGTCGCTTCATTGAAGAGATGGATGTCCTCGACGGCCTTCTGCATCGCGGCGGTCTTCATGTTGTCGAGGAGCACGCGCTCGGCGCCGGCGTCGAGCGCCTGATGCACTTCGTCGAGGGTGCGCGCCTCGGCCTCGAGGAGGAGACCGCGCAGGCGGCGGTTCAACGCGCGAAAGTCCACGGCGCGGCGCGTCGCCTCCCAGGTGCTGCCGGCTCCGTCCGCGTGGTTGTCCTTCACGAGAAAGCCGCCCGAAAGGCCGGGGCGGTGGTTCGTGCCCCCGCCGCAACGCACCGCGTACCGCTCGAAGGCGCGCAGGGAAGGCGTCGTCTTCCGCGTGTCGAGGAGGACCGCCTTCGTGCCCTCGAGCGCGACGGCGTATGCGCGCGTCATCGTCGCGATGCCCGAGAGGCGCTGCACGAGGTTGAGGGCCGTGCGCTCTGCCGCCAGAACGGTGATCGCCGGGCCCTCGATCTCCGCGAGAACGGTTCCCCGCTCCACGAGGTCGCCGTCCGCGACGCGGACCGTGACGCGGGCGGGCGGAGAGAGAAAGGCGAAGAGCCGGGGCAGGAACGCGGCGCCCGAGACGACGGCGCGCTCGCGGCAGACCATCTTCGCGGCCACCCGCGCCGCCGGTCCGAAGACAGCGAGAGACGTGATGTCCTCGCCTTCCTCGGCGAACGCGCGCGTCAGGAGGTCGTCGAGGGCCGCCGTGAGGGATCTCGGGAGGTTCATCTGGAGCTGCCAGAATACTTGACGAGGGAAAGCGACAGAGAGAGCGCGGCGAGGAGCACGCCCGGATGATACGGACGGTCCGAGAGGGCGCGATCCGGAGCATAATGGGATGTTTGCCCGTGCCGTTCCCAGCGACGCCACGGGCGTCCATTTTCTCGAGGAGGAATTCGTGAAAACCCGTCTCAGCCTCGTCCTTGCCCTCGCCCTCCTGCCCGCCGCCGCGCGCGCGGAAGAGGGCATGTGGATGCCGCAGCAGATCCCGCAGCTCGCCGAACGCCTCAAGGCCATGGGTTTCCGCGGCGATCCCCAGGCCTTCGCCGACCTCACGGGCCAGCCGATGGGCGCGATCGTGTCCCTCGGCGGCTGCAGCGCCTCGTTCGTTTCGCCCGACGGCCTCATCGTCACGAACCATCACTGCGTGCAGGGTGCTCTGCAGTTCAACTCCACCGCGCAGAAGAACCTCATGGAGGACGGCTTTCTCGCCGCGGCGCGGGACCAGGAGCTGACGGCGGGGCCCGGAAGCCGCGTGTACGTCACGACCTCCGTCAAGGAGGTCACGGGCGAGATCACCGGGAAGATCGACCCGAAGCTCTCCGACCGCGCCCGGCACGACGTCGTCGAGAAGCGCCTCAAGGAGCGCACCGCGGCCTGCGAGAAGGACGGCCTGCGCTGCCGCGTCGCGTCGTTCTTCGACGGCCTGAAATACTTCGAACTCGCGCAGATGGAGATCCAGGACGTGCGGCTCGTTTACGCGCCCGCGGAGGGCATCGGCAATTTCGGCGGCGAGACCGACAACTGGCAGTGGCCGCGCCATACGGGCGACTGGTCCTTCTACCGCGCGTACGTGTCGCCCGCGGGCAAGTCCGTGCCGTTCGCGAAGGAAAACGTCCCCTTCAAGCCGAAGCACTGGCTGAAGGTATCGCCCGAGGGCGGCGGCCCGGGCGATCTCGTTTTCGTGGCCGGGTATCCCGGGCGGACGCTGCGCTTCGCGACGTACGCGCAGACGAAGGAGCTGGCCGAGTGGACGTTCCCGCGCATGGTGCGCCGGAACGCCGAGCTCATCGCGCTTCTCGACGAGGTTGGGAAAAGCAGCAAGGAGACCCAGATCCGCGTCGCCACGAGGAAGCGCGGTCTCAACAACAGTCTCACGAACCGCAAGGGCGTCGTGGAGGGATTCAAGAGGGGCGACCTCCTCGCGAAGAAGGAAGCGATGGAGAGAGACCTCGCCGCGTGGATCGCCATCGATCCCCAGCGTCAGAAGACATACGGCGACGTCCTGCCCGGGCTCGACGCCGTGCAGGCCGAGAAGGCGAAGACGCGCGAGCGCGACACGACGCTCCAGGACCTTCTCGGATCCGGCAGCACGCTCCTGCCGGCCGCGCACACGCTTTACGCGCTGTCGCTGGAGCGCCCGAAGAAGGACCTCGACCGCGAGGCCGAGTACCAGGAGCGCAACTGGAGCCGCATCCGCGAGTCGCAGGACCGCCTGCAGAAGTCGTACGACCCCGCCGCGGACCGCGCTCTTCTGAGGTACATCCTCGTCGAGGCGTCGAAGCTCCCGGCGGGTCAGCGGATCGAGGCCCTCGACAAGGAGGCCGGCTTCGCCCCCGGAATGCCGGATGCCGACGCCGGGAAGAAGATCGACAAGTTCCTCGACGGGGTCACCTCGGGCACGAAGCTCGGCGACAAGGCGACGCGTCTCCAACTCTTCGAGAAGTCCACGGCCGAGATCCTCGCCGCGAAGGACCCGATGATCGAGCTGGCTTCCGTCCTCGACCCGCTCTGGCAGGCGAACCGGGAGCGGGCCAAGAGCCGCGACGGCGCCTACGAACGCCTCGGCGCGCGCTACGCGCAGGCGGTCCTCGAGAAGAGCGGCGGCCTCACGGCCCCGGACGCGAATTCCACGCTGCGGGTGACGTACGGCCGCATCCTCGGCGTGCCGGCGCGCGACGGTCTCATTTACGCCCCGCAGACGACTCTCGCGGGGGTGGCCGAGAAAGCGACGGGCAGGGGCGAGTTCAACGCTCCGAAAAAGGAGCTCGACGCCATCGCGGCGATGAGGGCCGGAAAGAAGACTCCGTTCGCGGACCCCAGGCTCGGCAGCGTGCCGGTGAACTTCCTCTCGACCGTCGACACGACCGGCGGCAACTCCGGTTCGGCCACGCTGAACGCGAAGGGCGAGCTGTGCGGCCTCCTCTTCGACGGCACGTTCGACACCGTCGCGTCCGACTATCTCTTCGATGCGGAAAAGACGCGGTCCATCCACGTCGACAGCCGGTACATGCTCTGGACGATGACGGAGGTGGACGGCGCGACGAACCTCCTCAAGGAGATCGGCGAAGCCCCGAGTCTCGACGTGACGGCGGCGCACTGACCCGCGCCGGATCCCGTCACGCCGGCGCCGCCACCACGATGTGGGGACCCTGCGCGAGTGAAGTCGCGAGAGGAACGGACCTCCCGTCGGTCTTGCGGACCTTTTTGGCCGCGGAGCGGAAGAGCCCTCCGAAGAGCCGGACGGCCGCGAAGTAGACGTAACGGAACGTGAAGCCGGTGGCGGACATGAGCCGCAGGAAGAAGCGGTCGGCGTCGCCTCGCTGCAGGCCGAGGCCGTCGCGGAGGAACTGGTACATGGCGTCGTGGACGAGAGACGCGTAGTACGTCTTCGGCCGGCCCGTGCCTGCGTCGACGACGCCGTCCGGAGTGCCGAAGAGGAGATCCAGGAAGCAGAGCTTCGGCGTGCACCCGTCCCACGCGTAGCCCGAGAGAACCGTGATCCTTCCCGTTCGCGTCACCTCGAGCCAGCGCACGCCCTCCTTGTCCTCGAACGCCATCTCGGAGACGAAGGCGTGGCCGGACTCCCACGTGACGTGATGCTCAAGTCGATAAACCCAGCGCTCGGCGTCGCGGCACATGGATCACCCCGTGCCGCGAGACCATATCGCGACTAGTCCGCGTGTGGTCGCCGAAGGAGACGACGAGTCGCGCAAGCTTCGAGGAGGACGGGACGTCCTCGACCCTCGTGATCGTCCCGACGCGCACGTCGAGGGCCTCGAGCGCGGCGAAGGGAACGGCCGGCTTCACGGGAGCGGGCGTCATCACTGCCGGGCGGAGACGAACTCTCCGGAGGGATCGATCTGTTTCATGGCCGTGACCTTGCCGTCTGTGCTTACCACGAACTCGACGAGCACGTCCGAGAACTCCTTGACGCGGAATCGCCTCGGCTTCCAGGGAACCAGGGCCTCGACGGGCTGGCCCGGGCGCACGACGCCGAGGGTGCCCCCCCGGAGCGCGACCTCGAACTTCGCGCCCGTGGGCGAGAGGTAGCTCCCGGCGTAGGCCTGCAGCGTCGCGGGAAGCGAGAGGTCCCGCGGCACGCGGCGCTGGAACACGACCTCGGCCTCGTCGAGCGAGATGAGCGCGCGGTCGATCTCGCCCTGGGGGCTGGTGCCGAAGTTGACCGACCACTGGCCGTCCTGCTCGTCGTCGGGGGTGTCGAAGCGGTCGTAGTGGAAGTGGGCGAGCGGCAGCTTGATCTTGTGGAAGTCGAATCCCAGGCCGTCGCCCTTCTTCGCGAAGGTCACCACGCCGTATGCGGGGTGCTCGAACTCGCCCGTATAGTCGTCGAGAGGGTGGGAAGGCTTCGTCCCCTCCACGCGGCCCGCGCCCGCCTTCGCGCGCGCCTGCTTGTTCGCCTCCTTGCCCTTGAGACGAATGGCCAGGAGCCGCTCGCTCCACGGCGTGGGGTCCAGGCCCAGCATCCGCTCGTACACGTTGTAGGAGACCACGTTGTAGAGCGGGGCCGCATGGTCGCCGATGACGAGCACTACCACCCCGATGCCGTCGTACGGCATCACGCCGACCTGGGAGTGGAAGCCGTTGATGTCGCCACCGTGATACGAGACGAGGTGCCCGCGGTATGAAGCCGTAAACCTGCCCGTGCCGTAGGCGGCGTTGAGGAGCTCGCCATACCCGCGCGCTTCCAGGGCCGCGTTCGGCATGGCCAGCGCGGGGGCCATGGTGGCCTTGATGACGGCCGTGGGGACGACCTGTTTGCCGTCCACCTTCCCGTCGCCCAGCTGCGCGATGACCCAGCGCGACATGTCCTCGAGGTTGGAGTTCATCGATCCCGCGGGGCCGACACCGGCCGCCTCGCTGTAGTACGGGATCGAGTAGAGCTCGAAGGAGTCTCGCCTCTCGGTGTAGGGAACGGCGTGGTCGGGCGCCCTCTGAAGGTCCTCGATCGAGAAGACGGTGCTCGTCATCCCCAGGGGTCCGAGCAGCCGCTGGCGGAGGAAATCCTCCCAGGTCCGGCCGGAGAGCAGCTCGATCACGTACCCGGCGCCCGCATACATCATGTTGTTGTAGAGGAAGGTCTGCCGCATGGGCTGGGTGGGCTCGAGGTACTTGAGCCGCTCGAAAAGCTCCTTGCGCGTGAAGTCGGACTTGTACCAGATCGTGTCGTGCCGGGTGATGCCCGTGCGGTGCGACAGCATGTCGCGCATGGTGACGGTCGCGTCGAGCTCGTCGTTGTAGAAGTGGATGCCGGGCACGAACTGGCGCACGGGCTTGTCCCATTCGAGCTTGCCGTCCTCCACCAGCAGGCCGGCCGCGGTGGCCGTGAACAGCTTGGTGTTGGACGCAATGGGCACCACGGTGCGGGCGGTGAACGGCAGCCGGCGGCCGTAGTCGCGGTACCCGTACCCCTTGGCGAGGACGACCTTGTCCTTCACCACCACGGCCACGCCGATGCCGGGCACGTTCCAGTCCTTGACGACCTTCTCCATGTAGGCGTCGAAGCCGTCGAGCGATCGCGCGGGATCGGGGGCCTTCGCGTCCACCGCGGAGAGCGGCGACGCCGAGAGGAAGACGAGCAGGGCGAGCAGGACACGCATAAGGCCTCCTTGTGTTAGTGCCCCTTCAGCGCGGCGATGAGAAGCAGCAGAAGAACGACGGCGAGCACGGCGCAGCCGATCTTCACGATCGACCAGGGCGCCTTGCCTCCGACCTGCCCCGTGACGCCGTTGACGAGGAAGCGGAACGGTTTTCCCGCGTACTGGTACGCCGCGATCCAGACGGGCAGGAGCGCGTTCTTGTACGTCAGGGCCGACCAGGCGGTCTTGACGTTCAGGTCCCGGAAGCGGTCGCCGGGCACCTCGCGGCCGCACGCCGCGTAGATCTCCCGGCTCATGCGCTCCTTCGCCCGCAGGAGCGCCTCCTCCGCGCCGAGCGCGTACTCCTCGGCGAGAAACCCGGAGAGATACGACGGCTCGTAGGGAACCAGCTCGCCCGTGGGATAGGGCTCGACCTCGGCTGACAGATCGGGCGGCAGGCCTTTCGAAGCCGGAACCGGCACGTCGTCGAACGCGTGCTCGTGAACGCCCTCGGCGCTCTCCCAGCGGGTGCGCGTCTCCTGCCGCGTCACCCACCGGCCGTTCTCCTCGACCTGAGCCGACACCTGGTAGTCGTAACCGGCCTCGGCCGTCCACGCGGAATGCGTCGCCGCGTCGAACGTCCAGAACGGCACGTATACGCCGGCAAGCTCCGAGAGCGAGGACTTCGCCGAAAGATCGTTCGGCCGGAACCAGAGACTCGAGAGCCACTGCCGGAATTTTCCGGCCGCGGCGTCCTTGTCCACGCGGAACGGGAGCAGCCCTTCGGGCCGCACCATTTTCGCGTTCGCCGGCGCCTCGACGACGGCTGGCGCGCCGCAGAACGCGCAGCGCGACGCGGCAACTCCGGGCTCGAACGTCGTCGTCGCGCCGCACCCCCGGCACGAGACGGCCTTCCGGGCCATGCCCCACCCGAGATCGCGCGCCGAGGCGAGCGCTTCCTCGATCGGATGCTCGCGCACCTCCGCGAAGGTCACGGGGAGCTTTCGCTCGGCCCCGCAGTACGGGCATCTCAGCGAGGCGGCGCCGGGATTCCAGACGACGTCCGCTCCGCACGTGGCGCATGGAAACTTGCGGAGCTTCGCCGGAGCGGCCGGTCCCGCATCGGTCATGGCCTTCGCGTCAGCGCCCGGGCGGAGGCGGTGGCGGCGGCGTCGGCGGAGCGGGTGCGCTCGAGCCCGCGAACTCCGCGAACGTGGAAAGCGGCGCCCAGCCGGAGGCCCCCGGTTTCCAGGCGAGCGTTCCCGGCGCCACCTGACCCCCGGCCACCATGCCCTTCAGCGCGTCGTCCGTGTAGGGGCCGTAGGTCTTGCCGTCCACCGTGAGCGACCAGCGCGGCGCGGCAAGGCCGGGCCCCGCGGGTGGCGGCGGCGCCATGCCGGGCATCGGCGGGGCGCCGCCCATGCCGCTGGCCAGCGCGCCGCCCATCATCCCGCCCATCGCGATGCCCGCGCCGATGCCGACGCCGGCGCCCGCCGCGCCCCCCGGGTTCGCCGCCGCGACCTTCACCGCGTCCGCGGCCTGCAACTGCGTGTACTGGCCGAGGCGGTCGCCGAGCACGCCCAGCTTCGTGCGCTGGTCGATCGCGGTCTCGACCTCCTCGGGCAGCGAGACGTTCTCGATGAAGAACCTCGAAAGCTCGAGGCCGTAGCCCGCGAACTCCGGGGCGAGAATCTGCCTGCCGTGGGCCGACAGCTCGTCGTACTTCGACGCGATGTCCAGCGCGGCGATCTTCGACTCGGCGATCGCGTCCGAAAGGCGCGAGAGGATCGTCGAGCGGAGCTGTCCGGTGATCTCGTCGGTCGTCGTGAGACCCGCCGTTCCGACGATCGCCGCGAAGAACGCCTTCGCGTCGGCGATCTTCATGGCGTACGTGCCGAACGCACGCAGGCGGATCATCCCGAACTCCGCGTCGCGCATCATGACCGGGTTCGTCGTGCCCCACTTCAGGTCCGTGAAGAGGCGCGTGTTGAAGAAGTAGACCTCCGCCTTGAACGGCGACTGGAAGCCGTACTTCCATCCGCGCAGCGTCGTGAGGATCGGCATGTTCTGCGTCGTGAGCTGGTAGCGCCCCGGAGAGAAAAGATCGGCGGCCTTCCCCTCGTTGATGAGCAGAGCCACCTGGTTCTCGCGCACCGTGAGCTGCGCGTTCATCTTGATTTCCTGGTTGTAGACGGGGAAGCGGTAGACGAGCGAATCGTTCGTGTCGTCGAGCCACTGAAGGATCTCGATGAACTGCGAGCCGATCTGCTGTTTGAGGTTGTCGAGCAGGCCCATGGAAGAACCTCCTTGGAGCGAAAAAGGGCGAATCCAGTCTATCCAATGATACGGATGGGAGCGGATCAGGGTTCAGCGCTGATCCGGAAGGGGTTGCGGGGGATCAGCCGACTTCCGCGAACGCCCGCACGGGAAAGGTCCCCATTCCCACGACCTTCACCGGGACCGCGAAGAAGCGGAAGCCCGAGGGAGGCAGGGCCTCGAGGCCGCAGAGGTGCTCGACGACAGGGATGCCGGCGCGGAGGAGGATCGAGTGCACGGGCCGCGTGGGGTCGTCCGTGTCGTCGATGTTGCGCGAGTCGATTCCGACGATCGCGGCGCCGCGGGCGACGAGGAAGGACGCCGCCGACGAAGTCAGATGAGGAGACCGCTCCTGATAGCGGTCCGAACCCCAGAACTCGGCCCAACCCGTGTGGACGAGCACCGCCCGGCCGCGAACCTCTATACCTTCCAAGAAATCTGAATTCACCGCGAGAGAGCGCGCATGCGTCGCCGCGATGACGATGCCGTCCCGTCCAGCAAGAACGTCGATAGGCAACTCGGAAAGGTCGGCGCCGTCTTCCCACCGGTGGAACGGGGCGTCCACGTACGTGCCCGTGTTCGCCACCATCTCGATGCGGCCGATCTGGAACGTAGTCCCGGGCGCGTAGAGCGTCCGGGAGGCTTCACGACTGAGGTGGTCTGTGATGACCGGTCCGGGCAGGCCCTTGTACGTGACCATGCCCGCTTCGACCGTGTGGCTGAGGTCTAGGAGGCGCGGTGGCATTGCGGGATGCTACTGCTCCCGTGCCGCGGGCCGGGCCGGAGCCGCGTCCGGGAGGTCCCGAAAGCGCCTCATGCCGCCCCCTTCTTTCGGCCTTCTCCCGGGCGCGCGAGCGCTCTTCGGACTTGCGCGCCCGGATCGCGGCGATGCGCTCTGCGATCGGCACCTCGAAGCGCTCCGTCGGGCGCGTCGTGTAGTCGAACCCGGGGACCGTGACGCGCGGCAGGCGCTTGCTGATCGCGCGCTCGATCTGCCTGAGATCCGCCTCCTCCTCCGGCGCCACGAACGTGAAGGCGTCGCCGGTCAGCTCGGCGCGCGCCGTGCGGCCGACGCGGTGGATGTAGTCCTCGGGGACGTGCGGGACGTCGAAGTTCACGACGTGCGAGAGGGCCTCGACGTCGATGCCGCGCGCCGCGATGTCCGTCGCGACGAGCACCTTGAACTTCCCGTCCTTGAACCCGGCGAGCGCCTGCGTGCGCTGGGCCTGGCTGCGGTTGCCGTGGATGCGCTCGCACGAGACGCCGTGGCGGGAGAGCTGGTCCGCGAGCCGGTTCGCGCGATGTTTCGTGCGGGTGAAAGTGAGGACGCTCTTGAAGTCGCCGCGCTTGAGGAGCGAGAGGAGCAGCGCGAGCTTGAGGTCCTGCGGGACGGGATACACCGCCTGCGTGATGCCCACGGCGGGCAGCGCCTGCCGCTCCACGTTCACCGTGACGGGATTCCTGAGCAGCTCCTTCGAGAGCTGCGCGATCGGCGGCGGCATCGTGGCCGAGAAGAAGAGCGTCTGGCGGTGCTGGGGAAGGTGCCTGAGGACGCGGCGGATGTCGGGCAGAAAGCCCATATCGAGCATCCGGTCCGCCTCGTCGATGACGAGGATCTCGAGGCCGGCCAGCTTCGCGTAGCCGAAGCGGAAATGGTCGAGAAGGCGCCCCGGCGTCGCGACGATCACGTCGACGCCGCTCCGGAACGCGTGTTCCTGCAGGCCCATCCCGACGCCGCCGAAAACGGCCGCGCCGGAGAGCGGCGTGTGGAGGGCGAGCGCCTTGAGGTGCTCGTCGATCTGCGCCGCCAGCTCGCGCGTGGGCGTGAGGACGAGCGCGCGCGTCGTGCCGCGCGGCTTCGCCATCAGGCGGTGGAGGATGGGGAGGACGAACGCGGCGGTCTTGCCGCTGCCGGTCATCGCGCACGCGAGGAGGTCACGGCCCTCCATCGCGGGCGGGATGGAGTCGTTCTGGATGGGAGTGGGCTTCGTGAAGCCCATTTCCTTGACCCCGCGGAGGAGGTCGGCGTGCAGACGAAACGAGGAGAAAGGCATGGGTTGTCGGGTTCGGGGCCGGGACGCGCGAGCGCGCCCGTCAGCCGGAGGACAGGGTCTCACGCCGGGAGCGCCGCGTCAAACGCGACGCGTCAATGTGCCTGCTTGGGCGGGATCTCGAGGACGTCGAGAAGCGGGCTCGACAGAAGGCGTCGGGCGCCGCCGAGACGCGAGGCGAGCGCCGCCGACGCGCGCGAGCCCCGGGGGAGGACGAAGAGCGCGGGTGGAGACGCCGCCGAGAGCGCCGCCTCGGCCTCGGCCGCGAGCACCGCGTCCGGAATCTCCGCCTCGCGGTACCAGCCGGGGTGCGCGACGACCGCGGACGGGAAGAGCACCACGCGGCCGGGAGTCCCCGCGCGGGCGAGGCGGTAGTCCAGCTCGGGCCCCCAATAGCCGGCGGCGAGCACGCGGCGCCCCGCCTTCGCGGGCGCCTCGAAAAGCCGCGCGAGGAGCTCGCCGGGCGCGGGCTCGGCGACGCGCGGAAGCCAGAGCGCGAGAAGGGCCGTCGCGAGCGTGCCCGCGGCGGCGGGCACGAAAGGAGGGGCGCTCGCGAGGAGGAGAACGGCGAGAGGCAGAAAGACGAGCGCCGTTCGCTCCGGCAGGACGAGCGAGCCCGCCGCGAGCTGCGTGACCGCGAGAAGCGCGAGCGAGAGGCCGAGGGGCCGCGCCGCGGCCGAAAGCACCCCCCGCCATTCGCGGGCGAGCAGCGCGACGAGGAGAACCGCCCCCGCCGCCGCGAGCGGCGCCATCGCCGGAGCGCCGGCCGGAGCGCCGAACGCGAGGTTCGCGGGAAAATCTCTCAGGGCGCCCGCGAATTCCCGTTCCGCCGTCCAGGCCATCGAGGCTCGCGGCTGAGAGAGCGCGACGGGCGCCCACGGGGCCGCGAGAGAGGCGGCGGCGAGACCGGAGACGACGAGCGCGCGGCGGGCAGCGGGCCGCGCGTCGAGCGTGAGGACCGCGAGAGCCGCGACCGGGAGGACGGCGAGGTAATGGGTCAGAACCGCTCCGGCCGCCGCGAGCGTCAGCCCCGCGGCGACGGCGAGGCGCGGCGTCTGGCGCAGGGCGAGCGCGCGCTCGAACGCGAGGAGCGCGAGGAGCGACGCGAGCGCGTACGCGCGCCCCTCGGCCCCGTACTCCACGGCGAGCGGGAAGACCGCGAAGAGAGCGGCCGCCGGCAGACCGAGCCCCGGCCGGCCGAGGCGTCTTGCCACGACGACGAGGAGCGGCAGGTGGAGGAGAGAGGCGACGAGTGAAAGGACGCGCACGAGGATGTCCGCGGGGCCTGGAGTCGGGAAGGGAGTGAGCAGGACGTGGGCGAGAAGGGGATGGAGCGGAGGGCCCGAGTCGACGCGCAGCGCCGCGAGAATCTCCGGAACGCTCTTCCGCGCGAGCGTCAGCGTGAAGATCTCGTCGGCCCAGAGCGGTCTCGCGACGAAAGTGAAGACGCGGGCGGCGAAACCGACGCCGATCGCCGTCCACGCGAGGGCGTTCGCGAGGGGCGGACGCGCGGGGGCGATCGCGCCCTTCATCCGCCGTGTCATCGTGGTTTCTCCATCCGGACCGCGTTAGCGTCCCGAGCGTAGCAGGCGCTTCGAGATCACGGAACCCGTTGAGGAGTTTGCATCATTGCTCTTCGCAATGGCCGGACTGAACCTGCGCCTGGAGATACGACATGACCGCGAAGGCACCCAGACGGGGGAAGACTGCCGCGCCGACCGGAGCGAAGACGCAGCCCGACGAGATCCTCGTCACCACGGCGCTCGAGGGGCACGAGTCTGCTTTCGACGAGCTCGTCTCCCGCCACAGGCCGGCAGCCGTCCGGGTGGCCGTGGGAATCGCGGGTCTGGACCGCGCGGAGGCCGTTGCGGAGGACGCGATCCGCCTCGCGCGCCGGGCGCTTCCCTCGCTGAAGGACCGGACCAAGTTCTCGCGCTGGCTCCTGGCGATCACGCGCTGGAAGGCTCTCCGCGCCGAACGGCTCGCGTGCAAGAAGGCCTTCGGGAACGGCGTCATGGTCGACGAGCCCATCCTCGAGACGCTCTCCCATCTGGCGAGCGACCCGCGGCATACGGAGGCTGGAGACGAGATCCTCCTCGCGGCGCTCGAATGCGTTCCGCCGGAGTATGCGGAAGTGATCCGGTTGCACTTTCTGCACGGCATGCCGCAGCAGAAGATCGCGGAGTTCCTCGGCATTCCTCTCGTGACCGTCAAGTGGTGCTGCGTCCGCGGCAAGGAGATCCTTCGCTGCGTCCTCTCGCCCGAGCCGCGCGCCGCGCGGTGCATCCGGATGGCGTTGATCTGCAGCGAAGCGTCGAGCTCGTGAAGCCGGACCGGGGCGAGCCGCCCCGGGGTTCTTCTCGGGAAACTAGGGATCCCTGATGATCGTGGGAGCGGAGTTGCCTCGGGCAAGCAACTCGTTCTTCATTTTGACTTCGTAGAAGATGACCCTTTTTGTGTCGAGCAAGGTCACCGAAGTCCGTCCGCCATTGGGTTCGAGGGTCACTGGTCCCTTGTCCAGGACGCCCGGGATGGAAACCGTCGCCGCAACATCGGAAAGGTTCTCGAACTCGAGCGTGCCTTTAGGTCTTGGAACTAAGACGGGCGAGGGGCTGACGGAGTACCCGTATTCCGCCTTGATGATGAAAACTTTGGCGTTCGCTGCTGTGTCCACGGTCATCTCCCTCCTTCAGTTCATGGCCTTCCCATCGGATCCGGGCTTCTTGCCTTCCGTCATCGCCACGTAGCGACGATCGGTGATGAGAGTCTTGAAGGTGGGATCGCGCTCGATGTCGAGTCGCGGTTGGCCGGCCTTCAGCGCGACGCCGATCCAGCGGAGCGCCTCCGTGCGGTCGCCGAGCACCTCGTAGATGCCGGCGGCAATCGCGGCGAGACTGGCGTCGACGGGGCCGATCCCGAGTCCCTCGGCGGCGACGGCGCGCGCCCGTGCCGGCTCGCCCAGCATCGCGTAGCAGTCGGCGAGCTGGACGAGGGTCAGAGGGTTTTTGGGATCGATCTTCCGTTCTTCCTCCGCCAGCTCGGCGGCCTTGCGGTAGGCCGCCGGTGCCAGGTTCCTCTCGCCCGGCGCCCAGTAGAGCGCGGCCCCGAGGTTCCGCCAGATACGAAAGTCGCGCGCCCCGGTCCGGGTGGCCTGCTCGAGGGTCTTCGCGGCGTCTGCGTACCGCCCCATGTAGAACTGCAACGTGGCAAGGTTGGACATGGTCTGTGGCCTTGGATACAGGGCGAGGGACTTGGTGTAAGCGGCCTGCGCATCGGCGAAGCGCTCCTGGTAATAGCGGGCGCTCCCGAGGCTGTCCCAGAGCTCGGCGTTGTCGGGAGCCAGCTCGAGGGCCTGGGCGTAAACGCGTTCGGCCTCCACCGAGCGACCCTGTGTGACGAGGACGTAACCGAGATAGCTGTAACCAGACCAGGAATCCGGCCGGAGCGCGATCGACTTCTTGTATGTGGCCTCGGCCTCCGCGAGGCGATTGAGACGCTCGTAGGCACGGCCCAGCTCGCGGTACGCGGGCGCGCTGCGGGGCTCGCGGTCCAGGGCCCGCTTGAAGTCGACGATGGCCTCCTCCGCGTGGCCGGTGCCGGCCTCGATGATTCCGAGCGTGACCCACGCGGGAGCGAGAAGACCGTCGAGAGAAAGAGCGCGCTCGCAGTGCTGACGGGCGAGGGTGACGTATTCGGGTCTCCGGGTGGCCCGGTAGAGCCGCCAGTGGGCCTCGCCGAGACCGGCATGCGCGAGCGCGTATCCGGGATCGCGCTCGAGGGCCCTGTTGAAGAGCTCGACCGCGCGCTCGAGGCTTTTCAACTGGTCGTAGCGCTCGAGGGCGTTTCGGCCCTCGGCATAGAGGTTGTAACCGAGCGCCTGCGCCGAGAGCACGGCCGCCTCGGCGACTCCGGTGCCAGAGGTGCGGAGCGCGGCCTTCTCGTCGGAGTTGAGCTCGAGATCCAGCATGTGCACGACCGCGGCCACCAGCGTCTCCGGCGAGTCGGCCGTCTCGGCGCGGAGCGTCCGTTTCCGGACCGCATCCTCCAGAATTGCGGTGAAGACGAGCCGGCCCTCGACCCGCTGCACGCTTCCGGCCACGACGATCGTCACCCCGAGGGCCCGGCTGGCAGTCTCCGCGCTGCTGACTCCCGCCTGCCGGACGTTGCTCACGGGCTCCATCGAGAGGGTCTTCTGGAACCGCTCGAGTCGGGTCAGATGCACGGTCAGGAGCTCCGCGAGCCCGTCGGCGAGGGCACGGTCCTCTTCCGTGCCGGAGGCGGCGCGGAAAGGCAGGATGGCGAGGTGTTTGTCGGCAGGCACCGTGCGGAGGTGCAGGGTGAGAGCCACCCTGTCCCGAATCGCCGGGACGAGAATGGAAACGCCGGCGAGGAAGGCGAAGAGGACGAGTCCGGCTCCGGCGACCCGAAAGTCGCGGGTCCGTCCCGGGCGATGCGCCGCCGCGCCAGCCGCCGGCATCGGGGCCGTGCTGCCGACGTCGGAGAGGTGCTCGAGGATGTTGTGGAGCTCGCGGGCCAGATCGGAGGTCGAGGTGTAGCGCTCGCCGGGCTCCTTGGCCAGGCAGCGCTCGACGATCCAGCACACGGGCACGGGCATCGCGGGATTCAAGCTGCCGATCGGCTCGGGCTGATCGTCGATGATGGCCGCGAGGGTCTGGACATGGGTCTCACGGCGGAACGGGTGGCGCCCCGTGGTCATCTCATACAGGATGACGCCCAGCGCGAACTGGTCCGAGCGGTAGTCCATGGGCCGGCCCCGCGTCTGCTCGGGGGACATGTAACCGGTGGTTCCGAGGACGACGCCGGCGCTCGTGTTCGGGGATGGCGGAGCCAGCGTGACGAGGCTCGAGTCGAGGCCGCCTTCGTCGCGTCCGGAGGGACTCTCCGTGAGGAGCTTCGCGAGGCCGAAGTCGAGGATCTTCACGAAGCGATCCCGCGTGACCATGATGTTTTCCGGCTTCAGATCGCGGTGGACGATGCCGGCGGCGTGGGCCTTGGCCAGCCCGTCCGCGAGCTGGCCGGCGATCTCGAGCAGGCGGCGCGTGGGCAACGGTCGACCCGAAAGCAGCGCTCGCAGCGTCTCTCCCTCCACGAACTCCATGACGATGTAGGGGACGCCCGAGCTCTGCCCGATCTCATGGATGGTGACGATGTTGGGGTGGTTGAGAGAAGAAGCGGCCCGCGCCTCATGCGCGAAGCGGCTCAGCCGGTCGGAGTCCGAGGCGAAGCGCTCGGGCAGGAACTTGATGCCGACGTCGCGGTGGAGGTCGTGATCCCGCGCCCGATACACTTCCCCCATCCCGCCGCTTCCCACCTTCTCGAGAAGCTCGTAGCGCCCTAACCGCGTACCGATCATGGGAGGCATGGCGTCCGGCGCCTCATCTCACCGGGGAATCCGAGGTGGAAAGAATCTCGTTCAGGCTACGCCCCATTCAACTCGAGGGTCAAGGAATTAGCGGGAATCGAGTCGACGCTCTCGACGAAATGTCCTGACACCGACGGTCCGCCTCCAGGCGCTCCCTGCATCATGGAACAATGGCCCGGATGCGGGACAGCGCTCCGCTCGCGGACCGGATCCCGCCCCGGGGGACGACCGACGCCGACGAGATCCTGGGTCTCTTCCTCGACTGGGTCTCGGCCAGCGGCCTCACCCTTTACCCGGCCCAGGAAGAGGCGCTTCTCGAGCTCATGGCGGAAAAGCACGTGATCCTCGGGACGCCCACGGGGTCCGGGAAGTCGCTCGTCGCGCTCGGCCTGCACTTCAAGGCCGCCTGCGAGGGAAAGGTGTCCTTTTACACGAGCCCGATCAAGGCCCTCGCGAGCGAGAAGTTCTTCTCTCTCTGTGGAGAGCTCGGGCCCGAGAACGTCGGTATGCTCACTGGAGACGCGAGCATCAACGCGCAGGCGAGCGTTCTCTGCTGCACGGCGGAGGTCCTGTCGAACATGGCGCTCCGCCTCGGCGCGAGCCTCGCGGCGCCCTACGTCGTGATGGACGAGTTTCACTACTACGCGGACAGGGAGCGCGGCGTCGCCTGGCAAGTGCCGCTCCTCGTCCTGCCCAGGACCCAGTTCCTGCTCATGTCGGCGACGCTCGGCGACACGCGCGCGATCGCGGAACGCCTGGAACGCGACACGGGCCGTGAGGTCGCGCACGTCACGTCCGAGGAGCGGCCGGTGCCGCTCGACTACGAATACCGCGAGACTCCGCTTCACGAGACGATCGAGGACCTGCTCGCGAAGAAGAAGAGCCCCATCTACGTCGTGAACTTCACGCAGCGCGAGTGCGCGGAGCTCGCGCAGTCGCTGACGAGCGTGAAGATCGGGAGCCGCGAGGAGAGAGAAGAGATCCGGAAGATCGTGGGCACGAAGCGCCTCGCGACGCCCTATGGCAAGGAGTTCCGGAGGTTCCTCTCGTTCGGGGTCGGCGTTCACCACGCCGGGCTCCTTCCCAGATACCGTCGGCTCGTGGAGCAGCTCGCCCAGAAAGGGCTCCTGCACGTCATCTGCGGGACCGACACGCTCGGCGTCGGCGTGAACATCCCGATCCGGACGGTCCTCTTCACGAAGCTCGCGAAGTTCGACGGGTCGAAGGTGGGACTTCTCTCGGTCCGCGAGTTCAAGCAGATCTCGGGGCGCGCGGGCCGCCGCGGGTTCGACGACCGCGGGAGCGTCGTCGCCCAGGCGCCCGAGCACATCGTGGAGAAGCGGCAGGCGGAGAGGAAGTCCGAAGGCTCGGGGAAGAAGAGCTCGCGGACGTTCAAGGGCCCCCCAAAAGGCGAGGTCTCGTGGTCCCTGGAAACGTTCCAGAAGCTGATCTCGAGACCTCCGGAGACGTTGACGTCGCGGTTCCGGCTGACGCATGGAATGGTGCTGGATCTCCTTCAGCGCGACGCGGGGGATGCGGTTTCTCAAAGCCCGGGTTCGCGGAACTTCTCGTCGATCCGCGACCTGATCGCGCGCTGCCACGAAGACGACGGCGTCAAGGTGCGTCTCGTGAAGCACGCGGCGGCCCTGGTTCGCTCGCTCTACCGGGCTGGAGTCATCGGGCTGACTGACGAACACCCGTATGTCGTCGTCGTGGCCGAGGGTCTGCAGTGGGACTTCTCTCTTCACCAGGCCCTGTCGCTCTTCGCGCTGTCGGTTCTCGCGGAGCTGGACGCCGCGTCTCCGTCGTACGCCGTGGACGCCGTCACCGTCGTCGAGTCGATCCTCGAGGATCCGGACGTGATCCTGAGAAGGCAGGTGGATCGGGCGAAGGGCAAGCTCGTCGCGGAGCTCAAAGCGGAGGGGGTTCCGTACGAGGAGCGGATGGAGCGCCTCGAAGAAGTGACCCATCCCAAACCGCTCGCTGATTTCCTGTATGGCGCGTTCAACGAGTTCCGCGCTGTCTATCCATGGGCCGCGGGCTCGGACGTGAGTCCGAAGTCGATCGGACGCGAGATGTTCGAGACGTTCGCCGGCTTTGCGGACTACGTGAAGAGCTACGGCCTCGAGAGAAGCGAGGGCGTCCTCCTGCGGTATCTCTCGCAGCTCTACAAGACGCTCGATCAGACGATTCCGGAGGCCGCGAAAACCGACGAGCTCTGGGACGTTCTCGGCTTCTTCCGTTCACTCGTCGGAGAGACGGACGCGAGCCTCCTGGAAGAGTGGGAGAGCCTTCGCCATCCCGAGCTCTTGCTCGAGGAGAAGACGGGAGAGACGCAGCCCGAGCGGAGGAAGGAGGCCTCGTGGCTCACGGAGCTTCTTTCGAACCCCAGGGTCTTCGCGGCGCGCGTGCGCGCGGAGGCGCAGCTTCTCGTGAGGGCGCTCGCGAAGAAGGACTGGGAAGAGGCGGCCGAGCGCGTTCATCAGATCCCGGAGGCCGGGAGTTCCGCGGGAGAAGCCGGTGAAGGCCGTGGAGGCGAACCGCGCTGGGATGTCGAGCGCTTCGAGTCCGCGATGGCACCGTTCTTCGACGAATACGGTGAGCTCCTCTCGGGGTCCGAGGCGCGGCTGCACCACCTGACGAATCTGAGATCCACGGGTCCTCGGCAGTGGGAGGTCACGCAGACCCTGCTCGATCCGAAGGGAGATCACACGTGGGCGATCTTCGCCGGCATCGATCTCCGGGACGGTGGCGCGCCCGACGGTCCGATCCTGAGGATCATGCGAATCGGGGCGTGAGGCGTGACCGTTTGCACGAGGCGCTGCTCCCGGACCACAGCTTTCATGGCGCGTCTCCCTGATCCGGGTTGAAGGGCGAGTGGGAAGGTGCGGGCTCGGGCCCGCCGCCGAATGCTACTCCCTCGGAAGCCGGTGCTCGCGAAAGAACTCCCACATCTGCCTCGTCGCGTCGACGCCATTGCTGGTGGGCCCCGCGAACCATTCCGGCAGCGGCTTGCCACCAGGCCAAGTATGGCCCCCTCCCTTGACCCTGTACAGAACCACGTCCGCGCCGTCGGCGCAGTCCGGGTATTCGATCCGGGTGACATCCCGGGCGACGACGGATTCGACGGGGTTCGTTCCGCACCGGTTCCTTCGTGCCCAGCTCGCGGTCCACGTCGGGATGTTGGGGAACCAGTTGTCGGCGATTGGCGACCGGCCGCCCTTGTACGGGATCATCGGATCAGCGGTGCCCTGGAACGTGATCATCGGCACCGGTCGGCGGTCGGTACACCAGCTCCACGGCAGTAGTTGTGCTGCCGACACCATCCCGACAGCCGCGATCCGATCGGACAGCGTGCAGGAGAGCACGAACGACATGCCTCCCCCGTTGGAGATCCCGTTCGCGTAGATCCTCGTCGGGTCGATGTTGCAGGCTGCCTCCAGCTTGTCGATCAGCTCCGAGATGAACCGGACATCCCTCATCAGACCGTCCCCGCCCATGTGCCAGACCCTGGGCCCGGCGCTCTCGATGCCCGAGGGGTAGACGACGATGAACCCGTGCTCGTCGGCCATGCGGTTCCACCGGCTCAATTCCATCTGCTGGACCGGCCATCCCCCGGCGCCGTGCATGCTGATGACGAGCGGCGTCGGCCTCGTGCGGTCGTAGGTGCGTGGGACATGAAGCAGGTACGTCCGCTTCTGGCCCGAGGAGACGATCGTGCCGTTGGTCCGATTCCGGACGTAGAAACACACGGCCTCGGTCAGGGCCAGCGCGGCAGGCAGGGTGATGAAGACCAGCACGGCGCCGATGACGGTCTTCCTGCCCATCGCGGTCACCGATGTCGATTCCACGCGAGCGCCAGCGGTGCCGCGGAGAGCCGCGCCAGCGGGATCTCCAGGATGGCGACGAGCGCCAGGAGGTAGCTCCGGAACAGCACCGCGGGGGCGAGCCAGACCAGCAGGCCCCAGAGAGCGAGGACGCTGACATCCCAGCAGGCCGCGCCAATGACGAGCGTTCGGTCGCTCAGCAGCCGGCTGTCATGGAGGCGCATGGCGATCCAGGCAGCGGCGGATATCTTGAAGCAGACCAGGACAGCGGCGATCCACGGTAGGGCGTTCCACAGCACCGCCATCACATACTTGTTTCCGACGATCCATCGGGCGAGCGGCCCAGCGATGGCGAGGACCGACAGGGCGCCGAACACGCTCGCCTTGACGAGCCATTCCCGGCCGCTCAAGCCGATGCACAGGCTCTGAACGAGCTGCTTCCATGTCGATGCCAGGAGTGCCGAGAATCCCAGCAACACGATGGCGACCGCGCGGGGCGTCCCCACAGTCTCGACGAGCCGGCCTCCTCGCTCGATCACCATCGGCGAGGTGCCCGAGAGCCTCAGCGCGAGCGGGATGGCGGCGAGGACCAGCAGCCACGCGGCAAGAGTGCTCCAGATCGTCACCTTCAGCTTGGCGGCGATGAGCGAAACGCTCGTCACCGGCCGCGTCGCGATGAACGGCGTCAGGCCGTAGGAATCTCTCCCATGGGGGTTCGACTTGCTGACTGTCGCGGCGGCGAAAGCGGCCATGAAGGGTGGAGTGATCAACACGAGGAGAAGTGTCTCGAAGACGATTGCCGGCGTGTCTCTGGCGACGAAGAGCAATGCCAGCTCGAACGGCAGCAGGATCCCCACCAGCGCCGGTAGCGACCGGCCATGCCGCCGCCACTCGAACCACATTTGAGCATGGGCAGGCGAAGAAAAATGGTCTCGCCGGCGCTTCAGAACATCCGCGATCTGTCCGAGCCGAGCGAACATTCCCCGCCAATCGGGCACGTCGCCGCGTCGAGCCCGTCCAACGGCGTAGCGGGCGACGAGATACGCGAGGGGAACATGGGGCGCCAGGAGGACCAACATCACGGGCTCGGGGGCTTTGTAATGGAGCGCCAGCATGACGACGGCGTCGATCATCGCCAGCCACAGCACGGTGACGATCACACGCAGCCCTCGCAAGGCGTAAGGCATCCACGTCAGCGCCTGCGTCCAGGCGAGAAGCGAAGCGGCCAGGAGAGCCGGCCAGATCACGGGCACCACGACTCCGGACGGCCACATGGCGAAGAGCCTCGTCAAGAGCCACAGCATCGCCATGGCCGCCGTGCCGTACAGCATCGGCCACCCCGCCAGCGCTGCGGTCGACACGGGCAGGGTGAACATGCGGGCGGGAAACATCGATTGGCGCGCGGCGAGGTCGCCGGAAAGGCCGAAGCTGAAAACCGCCAGGAAATATATGGATGTCGACGTGATGGGCACGACCACCACCAATGCAAAGCTCTCGACGTCATCGAAGTCGACGGTCTGGCCCTGCTCCAGGGTCAAGAGCCTGATCGTCGCGATGACGATCAGGTAGCCGGTCAGGGCGAGCAGTCCCCAGCGGTGCTTCCCGCGGAATTCCCAGGCGATCGCGGCAGCCGGGGAACGCATGATCTACGTTTCCGGGGCCGACGCCGCGGGCACCCCGACGTGGGCCAGGAAGGCTTCATCGAGGGAGCGATACGTTTTCTTGATGGCGGAAAGCGGCGCGCTCAGAGCGATCCTGCCCTGGCTGATCATCGTGACGTGATCCGCGACCTGCTCCACCTCCTCCAGCAGGTGCGACGAGAAGAGCACCGTGCGGCCTTCATCGGCGATGGTGCGAATGACGGCGCCGAGAATGTCGCGGCGAACGATGGGATCGAGGCCGGACGACGGCTCATCCAGCACCAATAATTCGGGCCGATATGCCAGCGCGATCAGCAGCCCCATCCGCGCCTTCTGCCCCTTGGAGAGGTTCTTGATTTTCGCCGTCGAGTCCAGTGCGAACGCCTGCCGCAGCTCCTCCGCGTACACATCGTCCCAGGCGGGATAGAACGCGCGCGAGTAGCGAATGAGCTCGTCGACGCGCATCCAGCGGGGGAGGTCGTTTTCTTCGGAGAGATAGCCGATCCGCGACAGGACGGCGACCGGATCGGCGACCGGATCGAGTCCGAAGACGCGCACCGAGCCGCTTTCCGCCCGTAGCAGACCCAGAATGTGTTTGATGAGCGTCGTCTTGCCCGCCCCGTTTGCGCCGACGAGGCCGTATACCGCCCCGCGTGGCATGGACAAGCTCACCGAGGCCAGGGCCGTCTTGGCACCGAAGCGGCGCGTCAGCTCCGACACGTTGATGACCGATTCGCTCATCGGGCTCAAAGGAGCATCAACGGAGAGTCGGGCGGGGCGACTGCCAGCTAGTGCC
>JBGPDK010000039.1:0-22889 GCA_041482235.1 Thermoanaerobaculia bacterium
CGCCCCGAAGATACGTTCGACGCGCGGCGCAACCAGCACGCCTCGCACCGCGTTCTCCTGTGGCTCGCGTCGCGCCGTCCGCGGAGGGCCGCGCGCGTCCTCGGCTTGACGGACGAGGACCTCTTCATCCCGGTCCTGACGTTCGTCTTCGGCGAGGCGCAGCTCAAGGGCCATGCGGCCGTCGTTTCGACGGCCCGCCTCGCCGGCGGCGGGCTCCCGGGCGAGTCCGCCCGGCTCGCCGTGCGGCTTCGAACGGAAGCCGTCCACGAGCTCGGGCACACGTTCGGGCTCCTGCACTGCCGCGACCCTCGCTGCGCGATGGCGCGCTCCTCGAGCCTGAAGGACGTGGACGCCAAGCACCCGGACCTCTGCGAAACGTGCCGGGCCCTTTTTCTCGAGAATGCCGACGAGATCGGAGACTCCCATGAACAAGAAGAACACGCGGATCCTGCTGGTCGATGACGAGGAGATCGTGCGCGAGTCCCTCTCGGGCTGGCTCGAGAAGGACGGGTACACGATCGGGACCGCCCCGGACGGGCTCCAAGGCCTCAAGGCCGTGGAGGACGGGCGCTGGTCGATCCTGCTCGTCGACCTGAAGATGCCGGGCATCGACGGCCTCGAGGTTCTCCGGCGCGTGAAGGAGAAGAGCCCCGAGATCGCCGTCGTGATCATGACGGCGTACGCCACCGTGGACACGGCCGTGAACGCGATGAAGCTCGGGGCGTTCGACTACATCGTGAAGCCGTTCGATCCCGAGGAAGTCAGCCTCATGATCGAGAAGATCGTGGCTCAGCAGGCGCTCGTCAGGGAGAACGTCATCCTGCGCAAGGCGCTCAAGCGCGAGTACCACTTCCACGACCTCGTCACGAAGTCGCCCGCCATGCAGGGCACGCTCGAGCTCGCGCGCACCGCGGCGCGCAGCTCCTCCACGATCCTCGTCCTCGGCGAGAGCGGCACGGGCAAGGAGCTCCTCGCCCGGGCCGTTCACGCCGAGAGCCCCCGCCACGACAAGCCGTTCGTCGCGATGTCGTGCGCGGCCCTCACCGAGACGCTCCTCGAGTCCGAGCTCTTCGGCTACGAGAAGGGGTCCTTTACGGGCGCCGCCCAGCGCCGCGAGGGCAAGTTCGTGGCGGCGCATGGCGGCACGCTCTTCCTCGACGAGATCGGCGACATCAGCCCGAAGCTGCAGCTCGACCTCCTGCGCGTCCTCGAGGAGCGCCGGGTCACGCGCGTGGGCGGGACGGAGTCGGTGGCCGTGGACGTCCGCATCATCGCGGCGACGAACCGCGACCTGCCGAAGGCCGTCGACGAGGGCCGCTTCCGCCAGGACCTCTTCTACCGGCTCAACGTCATCACGCTCACGCTCGCGCCGCTCCGCGACCGGAAGGAAGACATCCCCTTCCTCGTCGACCGCCTCCTCGAGCGGCTCGCCGTCGAGATGAAGAAGCCGGTCGAGGGCGTCTCGCCGGAGGCCATGGCCCTCCTGCTCGCCCATTCGTGGCCGGGCAACGTGCGCGAGCTGCGCAACGTCCTCGAGCGCGGCGTCGTCGTCTCGACGGGACCGCTCCTCCTGCCGGCCGACCTCGGCCTCACGCTGCGCGGGGAGGAGATGCCGGCGCACCCCGCCTCGCTCGCGGAAGTCGAACGGCAGCACATCGCCGCGGTCCTCAAGAACACGGCTGGGAACGTGACGCAGGCGGCGCGGATCCTCGACATCGACCGTGTCACCCTCTACAGCAAGATCCACAAGCTGGGCCTGAAGCGCGCCGACGACGGCGTTTTCGAGCCCGCTGAGGAGCGTTGAGGAATACAACGGCCCGTTGAGGAACTAAACACTCCTCGCCCGCGGGGCGGCTGCTGGTAGTCGGCACAAGCCCTCTCGTTACAAACAGTTGACACCCTGTGTCTGCCCACGCGCGGAGGTGGCTCGAGCCTTGCGCTAGGACTCGTGACGCCATGAGAGAAGCCCCGAACACCTGCCCGCTCCTCAAAGAAGTCGTGATGCTTTACTGCGACGCCTGCCCGACGAAAAAAATGCTGCCTCTCGACCACCTCGTATCGGCCCGGCCCTGCCAGGCGATGCGGCACGTGGACTGCCCCCTCTATCAGGAGGCCGTGAGGCGGCTCGGAACGGACGTCGCGCAAACGGAGCCGACCGCCGTGGCGGCGAACGGCTCCGGGAGGGAGGCCCCATGATCGCCACCGTTCCCCTCGCGCTCCTCTTCGTTCTCCTCCTCCTCCTCAACGACCGCGCGGTGGCACGCGCGGCCCGGGTCTGAGGGAGTCCGCGATGAACCTGAATCGCCGCACTCTCTTCAAGATCGCCGCCGTCGGCACCGCCGCAGCGGCCGGGACCGCGGCGACGTCGCGCGCCTCCGTCGCGGTTGCGGCCCGCGGAGCGCGCGGCGTTCTCGTGGACACGACGCGCTGCGTCGGCTGCCGCGGCTGCGAGGCCGCGTGCGCCGAGGCGAACGCGCTCGCCGGCCCCGAGATGCCCGGGGATGACGCCGTGTTCGCCTCGAAGCGCACGACGAGCCCCACGGCCTTCACGGTCGTCCAGAGAGGCAGCCTGAAGAGCTCGACCGGCGAGGATCGCTTCGCGAAGACGCAGTGCATGCACTGCGTGGAACCGGCCTGCGCCTCGGGATGCGTCGTCAAGGCGCTCGAGAAGACCCCCGAAGGGCCGGTCGTCTACCACACCGACCGCTGCCTCGGCTGCCGCTACTGCATGATCGCGTGCCCCTTCGGAGTTCCGAAGTACGAGTTCGCGAAAGCGGTGCCGCTCGTCAAGAAGTGCACCTTCTGCGCGGAGCGCCAGGCCCGCGGCCTCGCTCCCGCCTGCACCGAGGTCTGCCCCTCGGGCGCGCTCCAGTTCGGCGAGCGGGCGCAGCTCCTCGAAGAGGCCAAGACGCGCATCTACACGAACCCCGGGAAGTACGTCCACAAGATCTACGGCGAGGACGAAGCGGGCGGCACGAGCTGGCTCTACATCTCCGACGTGCCGTTCGAATCCTTGACGCTGCCGAAGGGCATCGAGAAGAAGCCCTATCCGGAGCTCGCCGACGGCGCGCTCTCGGCGGTGCCGTTCGTCATCACGCTGTGGCCGCCGCTCCTCATGGGCATGTACACCTTCAGCAAGCGTCGCGACGAGGTCGCGGCGAGGGAAGGCGACGGAAGGCAGGAGGAAGGCCATGAGTGAGCACGCCCTGAAGCCCGCGCTCTTCGGCAGCCCCTGGATGCGGGAAAAAGTCTTCCTCGGGATGACCTTTCGCGACTACGTCAGGAGCCTCGTGACGCCGGCCAACGCGATCGCCGCGGCGATCCTCCTCGCGGGGATCCCCACGATCGCGTACCGGTTCTGGAAAGGGCTCGGCGCGACGACGAACCTGTCGCAGACGAATCCCTGGGGAATCTGGGTCGCCTTCGACGTCGTCTGCGGCGTCGCGCTCGCGGCGGGCGGCTACACGGTCGCCTGCGCCGTCTACATCTTCGGCCAGAAGGCGTACCGGCCGATCCTCCGCCCGGCGATCCTGACCGGATTCCTCGGCTACGCGCTCGTCCTCTTCGGGCTCGTCGTGGACCTCGGTCAGCCGTGGCGGCTGCCGTACCAGTTCTTCCTGACTCCCGGCACGACCGCCGTCATGTACGAAGTCGGCTGGTGCGTGTTCCTGTACCTCATGGTGCTCGGGCTCGAATTCGCGCCCGCGGCGCTCGAGTGGCTCGGCCTCGTGAAGTTGCGCCGGCTTCTCGGCTCGCTCACGATCGGCATCATCGTCCTCGGCGTCACGCTCTCGACGCTCCACCAGTCCTCCCTCGGCGCCTTCTTCCTGATGACGCCCGGCAAGCTGCACCCGCTCTGGTACTCGCCGTTCCTTCCGATCTTCTTCTTCGTCTCGAGCATCACGGCGGGCATCGGCATGGTGGTCGTGGAGAGCGCGCTCTCGCACCGCGCCTTCCATGACAAGCTCGACCCCGCGGCGCCCGTGGATCTCGACCGCATCACGCTCGGGCTCGCCAAGGGCGGCGCGATCGTCCTCTTCGCCTACTTCTTCATCCGGCTGCAGGGCCTTTTCGCGAGCGGCCGTTTCGACCTCCTCGCGACGGGCTGGGGCGCCTGGTATCTCTTCGAGATGCTCGGCTTCATCCTCCTGCCGTCGCTCCTCTTCGCGTTCGCGGCGCGCCGCTCGAGCGCGACGCTGGCACGGGTCGCCGGCGTCCTCACGGTCCTCGGCGTCATTCTCAACCGCTTCAACGTCTCGCTCATCGCCTTCAACTGGAACGTTCCGGACCGGTACGTGCCGAGCGCGGGCGAGGTGATCACCTCGCTCACGATCGTCACGATCGGCGTCCTGATCTTCCGCTGGATCGTGAACCGCATGCCGGTGGTTCAAGAGCACCCCGACTGGCGCGGCGCGCACTGAGAAGGAAGAGAGAAACATCATGAACGAACACGTACTCCTCAGCCCCTACACGGCGAAGGCTCTCGAATACGCCCTGGCGATCTCGTACCTCCTCCTGTTCATCCCCTTCTGGCGCTTCGTCCAGGGTGAGGCGACTCCCGCTCACGCCTTCGGCTTCGGCTGGTTCCACGTTCCGAACGGCGTCCACCTCCACGCCGGCCATGCCTGGGCGCGGCCGGAGGGCGGAATAGTCGAGGTCGGCCTCGACGACTTCGCGCACAAGCTCGTGGGCCCGCTCGATCAGGTGCACCTTCCCGAAATCGGCGCGCCGGTGCGGCAGGGGCAGAGGGCCTTCACCATCGTGGCCGGCGGCCAGCCGCTCGACGTGCTCTCGCCGGTCGACGGCCACGTCGTCGCGGTGAACGAGGCCGCGCGCGCGCATCCGGCCGACGCGCTGCGAGACCCATACGGGGCGGGCTGGCTCATGAAGGTCGAGCCGCGCTGGCTTACCGGCAATCTCAAGAACCTCTTCTCGGGCGAGGCGGCCCGCCGGTTCCTCGACGCCGCGGCCGGAAAGCTCGCGCAGCGCCTCACGCCGCAGCTCGGCGTCGTCCTGCAGGACGGCGGCACGCCGGTGCACGGCATCGCGCGCGCCCTCGACGAGGACCACTGGGACGAGCTGGCCCGGCGGTTCCTCGAGGGAAAGTGAGGCGGCCATGAAACGCCTCCGCCTTCTCGCCACCCTTCTGACGCTCTCTCTGACCGGGGCGGTCCTCGCGGGCACTCTCCCCCGCCTTCCGCAGGACCGCGCTCTCCCGCAGGGAACGGACAGCCCGGGCGTCGTCACGTTCCGCCACGCGACCCATGTCGACGCCGGGAAGCCCGACTGCACGACCTGCCACCCGGCGCTGTTCCCCATCCTGCACCGCTCCGCCGCGCAGGCGGCTCCGAAGCTCACGCACAAGGGCATGGAGAAGGGCGCGGCCTGCGGCAAATGCCACGATGGCAAGAGCGCGCACGGATTCGACGATTGCGCCACCTGCCACGCCGTTCCGAAAGAGAGGTGAGCATCATGGAAGCTCTCGTGACGCTGTTCCAGGGAGCCGCCATCTTCCTGTTGGGCCTGCTCGTCCGGCTTCTGCTCCTTGTCGCCTTCGTCGCGGTCGCCCTCGTGCCGATCCTCGCGGTGTGGGGCCTCTTCCACGCGGCGGCGCGCGCCATCCGGTGGCTGAAGACGCGCCGCCTCGGCCTCGTGGAGGTCGAAGGCCTCGTACTCGCCGAGAGCTGGCGCTACGCGCCCGCACACACGTGGCTCGGTGAAGAGAGCGGCGGTCGGCTGCGCGTCGGCCTCGACGATCTCGCCGGGCACCTCGTCCACGGTGTCACGGCCGTCGACCTGCCCCTCCTGGGCAGCACGATCGCCGCGGGCCGCCCCGCGGTCACGATCGCCTGCGGCGCCCGCACGGCCGTCATCCCCGCTCCGGTGACGGGCACGGTCGTCGCCGTGAACGGCGCCGTGGAGAGGCACCCGACGCTCGTGCGCTCCTCGCCCTACGAGAGGGGCTGGCTCTTCGCGGTGCGCCCCGCCTCCGACTCGTATCGCAACTTCCCGACGGGCGCCGAGGCCCGGGCCTGGTTCCGCAGTGAAGAGGCACGGCTCGCGCGCTTCTTCGAAGGCGAGCTCGGGCTCGCCGCGGCGGACGGCGGTGAGCTCGTCCTGCCGCCGTCGGTCCTCCTGTCCGAGGAAAAGTGGCGCCACGCCGTGTCGGCGTTCCTCGGGGCCTGAGCCGCGAAGCGCCGCACGCATGGGGACTCGTGAAGGCCGCCCCTCCCGGGCGGCCTTCTTCTGTCAAGATCGGAGGACAGGGGAAAGGAGATCTTCCCATGCGCCGATCCGTTCTCGCCCTCGCGTTCATCCTCGCCCTCGCCTGCGCGGCGGGCTGCGCGAAAAAGGAATCCGCTGCCTCGGCAGCCGCCGCGGCCGAGAAGAGGGCTGCTTCCGCGGCGACGGTCGCCGGCGTGCTGGTCCCCGAGGTCCCCGCCCACGGAGCCCCGATCCGGGCTTCGACCCCGGGGGCCGGCGTCGTCCCCGAGGCGCCCCAGCCCGCCCTCACGAGCGTCACGGGCACGGTCGAGGAGACGATCGACGCCTCCGACTACACGTACATCCGCCTGAAGACCGCGGGCGGCGAAATCTGGGCAGCCGTCACGAAGACAACGGTCAGGAAAGGCGAAAAAGTAGCCGTCGTGAATGCGATGTCGATGGACGGCTTCGAGAGCAAGACTCTGAACCGGAAGTTCGACCGCATCGTCTTCGGCAGCCTCTCCGACGGAAAGGCCGCCGCGGCCCCGGGTGCCGGCGCGCCCCCGGCGCCGGTTTCCGCGCACGGCTCCGCGCCCGATGCTTCGCAGCGTTCCCAGATGGGCGCGCAGCATGCGTCGCTGGCGGGCGGCCCGGCCGACACCGGCGACGTCAACGTCCCGAAAGCCGAAGGCAAGGATGCGCGCACGGTGGCGCAGGTCTTCGCCGAGCGCCTCGCCCTCAAGGACAAGACCGTGGCGGTGCGCGGCAAGGTCGTGAAGTCGAACTCCGGAATCATGGGCCGGAACTGGCTCCACATTCGGGACGGCTCGGGCTCGCGCGAGAAGAAGGACGATGACCTGACGGTGACGACCGCGGACGGGGCGGCCGTGGGCGACGTCGTGGTCGCGAGAGGGGTCGCGCACGTCGACCGCGACTTCGGCGCCGGCTACGCGTATCCGGTCGTCCTCGAGGACGCGAAGATCATGCGCGAGCCGGCTCCGGCGCGGAAGGACTCCCCGCGCCGGTGACGGCGGAGGGGAGCCTTTTCGTTTTCGGGAGGGCCGACATGCCGGAGATTGCAGACGAAACAGAGCGCGGGACGCCGCACGGGGCGGCGCTCGCAGGCTATCAGGGGCAGCCCGGGTCGTTCGGAGCGCGCGCGGCGGCGCGCTGCGGGAAGCCGGTGGCCTTTCCCACGTTCGAGCGCACGCTGCGCGCGCTCCTCGCCGGAGAGATCGCGTGCGCCGTCCTGCCCGCGGTCAACCGCGTGGACGGGCCGATTCTCGAGTCCCTCGACACGCTCGCCCGTTCGCTCACCGGACCGGAGTCTCCGATCGCCGTCGAGGCCGAGATCGAAGTGCCCGTGAGGCTCGTGCTCGCCGCGCCGCCCGGCCTCGCGCTCGAGGACGTGCGCGAGGTCCACTCGCAGGCCGCGGTGCTCAGGCAATGCCGCCAGCTCCTCGCGCGCCTCGACGCGATTCCGATCGACACGCACGACACCGCGTACGCGGCGTTTCGCGTGAAGGAAACGGGAGGGCCTCGAGCGGCCGTCTGCTCCGAGGAGGCGGCGCTCGAGGCCGGCCTCCTCATCCTCGAGGAAGACGTGTCGGACGTGCGCCCGAACGCGACGCGTTTCTGGCGGCTCCTCCACGCCGGTGCGGCCGGAGGCCCCGCGGCCTCTGACGACGCCCCGCCGGAGGGGCTCGCGCCGCGTGTCGTTTTCTACGCGGGCGTGCGGGCATCGTCGGCTCTCGCGGAAGCCGGCGCCGAGCTGCTCTCGCTGCCGGGGACGCCGGGCGATCCGGTCCGCGGATTCGCGGTCGTGCCCGAGAAGAACGTCGCGCGCGCCGCGGCGGGCACGGGCCGACCCGCGGCCGGCGAGCGCGTGATCTGGCTCGGGCCCGCTCCGGAGTTCGTGCGTCCGCCCCGGATGCGCGACCTCCCGAAGGTGACGGAAGTGCGCGAGCCGAGCGTCGTCGCCGTAGGGGCCTTCGTCGTCGGCGGGGGCCGCCGCGCGGTGATCGCGGGGCCGTGCGCGGTCGAGTCGCCCGAGCAGGTCGCGCGCCTCGCGCGCGCCGTGGCGCGCGCGGGCGCGACGGCGCTGCGCGGCGGCGTCTTCAAGCCGCGCACCTCTCCGTACTCGTTCCAGGGGCACGGCCTCGAAGCTCTCGGCTGGCTGAAGGAGGCGGGGGACGCTGCCGGCCTTCCGATCGTGACCGAGGTGATGGCGCCCGGGCAGGTGACGCAGGTCGCCGAGCGGGCGGACGTGCTGCAGATCGGCGCGCGGAACTGCCAGAACTACGACCTCCTCAAGGAAGCGGGAAGAAGCTCCCGTCCCGTCTTCCTGAAGCGCGGCTTCGGCACGACCGTGGAGGAATGGCTGTCCTCGGCCGAGTACCTCCTCGACGCGGGCTGCCGCGACGTGATCCTCTGCGAGCGCGGCATCCGCACGTTCGAGAAGGCGACGCGAGGCACGCTCGATCTCGGCGGCCTCCTCGTGGCGCGCTCCCTCACGCATCTCCCGCTCTTCGCGGACCCCTCGCACGCCGCAGGCCGGCGCGACCTCGTGCCGGGCCTCGCGCGCGCCGCCTGGGGCGCGGGCGTGGACGGGCTCATGATCGAGGTGCACGATGCGCCCGAGTCGGCGCTCTCCGACGGGCCGCAGGCGCTCCTCCCCGAGGACCTCGAGGAGCTGCTCGACGAATTCGGGATCCTGCCCGGCGCGAGCGGGTCGGTGGAAAGGATCCGGCGCGCGATCGACAGCGTGGACGGCGGCATCGCGCGCCTCGCCGCGCGCAGGCTCGAGCTGGCGCGGCGCGTGGGCGCCGTGAAGAGGGCCGCCGGCCGCCCGATCCGGGACGAGGCCCGCGAGACGAGCGTCCGCGCGCGCTTCGCGGAGGCGCTCGGCCCGGAGGCGCCCGGCGCAGCGCGGCTCGCCGACACGCTCATCGACCTCGCCCTGGAAGCCGAACGCCGGGGAGAAAGGTCGGAAGACTGACAGTCACTCCCCGAGGATCTTGACGAGGACCCTCTTCGCACGGCGGCCGTCCCACTCGCCGTAGAAAATCCGCTCCCACGTGCCGAAGTCGAGCCGCCCCTTCGTGATCGCGACGACGACCTCGCGGCCCATGAGCTGCCGCTTGATGTGCGCGTCGGCGTTGTCCTCGCCCGTGTCGTTGTGCCGCCACTGTCCGACCGGCTCGTGGGGGACGAGCGTCTCGAAGAAGCGCTCGTAGTCGCGGTGGAGGCCGGGCTCGTCGTCGTTGACGAAGACCGATGCCGTGATGTGCATCGGGTTGACGAGGCACAGTCCTTCCTGAACGCCGCTCTCTTCGATCGCGGCCTGGACCTCGCCCGTGATGTTCACGAATCCGATTCGGCGTGGGAGGTGAAGCGTCAGGACCTTGCGATGCGATTTCACGGCCGCGTCTCCGTCGCCGAGGCGCTCTCGAGGGCCTTCATGCCCGCCTCGGCGGCCTTCTGTGCGCCACTCGCGGGCACCGCGTTTCTCAGGACGTCCTCATAGAGGTGGCGCGCGTCCGAGAGGCGTCCCGCGGCCTGGTACAGCGCCGCGAGGCCGAGGCGCGCTTCCTCCGCGTGCGCCGAGGCCGGCGCCTTCAGGAGGATCTCCTCGTAGAGCGTGGTGGCCCGGGCGGCGTTCTGGGACCGCGCGGCGCCGCGCGCGAGCCGGAGCGTCGCCCGAAGGCTCACGTCCGGGTCGGACGCGCGCGCCGCTTCCTCGAACAGGCGTTCTGCCGCGTCGCCCTGTCCGAACGACTCAAGAAAGTCGCCCTTCTTGAGGAGGGCCTCGGGGCGCGCTGCCGGGATCTTGAGCAGCTCGTCCAGGGCTCTCGCCGCTCGCGCGCGGTCCTGCGCCTTCACGGCGACGTCGGCTATCCTCGAGTAAAGGACGGTGCGCGACTCGATCCGCGTCGTTCTCTCGGCGGCCTCCTCGTAGAGCGCGAGGGCGGCGGCGGCCCCGTTTTCGCGCTCCACGAGCGCCCCGCGCTCGAGCGTGCGCTCGAGCGAACCGTCCCCGCCCGTGTTCGGCGGGGCCGGCGCGGCGGGCGCCGGCGCGAGCGTCAGAGCCGCGCGGCCCTTTCCCGAGGGAAGGCGCGGGACCCGCCCCGTCCACCACACGCCGAGCGCGGTGAGGCCGATGACGACGCCCGCCGCGGCGAGGAGGCCCGCGCGGCCCGGGTTCTCGCGGGGGATGACCGGAATGGCGCTGAGCGTCCCGCCCGCGGGGTGGGGCACGGCGCGTGTCGCGAAACCGGGCGCCGGCTCGCCGCCCGAAAGGAGGGAGGAGATCTGCCCCTGCGTGTACGGGTCGGGCGGCGCGAGGGCCTGCAGCTTCCGGAAGAAGCGCATGAGGTTGAGGAAGTCGTGCTCGAGGCGGTAGAGCTTCGCGAGCTGGAGAAGGAGGGCGAGGTTGTCGGGGTCCTTCTTCAGCGCCTCCTCCAGCTCGCGGATACGGGCGTTGTCGAGGGGCTTTTCGCGCTGCCCGGCGCGGATCGCGGCGGTGCGCAGGAGCGTCTGCGCGGCGGGGTCTTCGGGCGTGCAGGCGACCGTCCGGTACGCCGCCCAGAGCGCTTCCTCGGGGCGCGCGTTCGCGTCGGCGAGGAAGCGCTCCGCGGCGGTGGTCGACTCCCGGGCAAGCCGCTGGTTGCGCTCTGCAACGAAAGCCGCGGGGTTCTCGAGAAACGCCCGAAAGAGGACGCCGGGACGCGTGACCCCCTCCTTCTCGCAGAGGGCATGCGCGGCGTCGCACGCGGCATCGGCCGTCGCGAAGCGCCTGGCCCGGTCCTTGGCGTGCAGCTTCCGGAGAAACGTGTCGACGGAGGGGGGAATCGACGGGTCGAGAAGCGAGGGCAGGTCGGGCTCGACCTCCGCGACGCGCCTCAGAGAGACCGCGATGGAGTCGGCCGTGAAGGGGTTGTAGCCGCAGAGAAGCTCGTAGAGAACCGTCCCCATCGAGAAGAGGTCGGTTCTGGCGTCCAGCTCCTCGCCGCGCGCCTGCTCCGGCGACATGTGCGCGGGCGTGCCCACCACGGTGCCCGTCTGGGTAAGGCGCGTGAGGTGCGCGGCGTGGCTGATGCCGAAGTCGCCGATCTTCACGCACCCCTCGAGGGTCCACATGATGTTCTGCGGCTTGATGTCGCGGTGAATGACGCCCTTCGCGTGAGCGGCCGAGAGCCCGGCGAGGGCTTCCTGGGTGACGAAGAGCGCGATCTCCCACGGAAAGCGGCCGGACTTCCGGCGGAGTCCGTGCAGCTCGCCCCCGTCCACGTACTCCATGACGATGTAGGCCAGCTCGGGCGTGGGGCTGCAGTCCACGAGCTCGACGATGTTCGGGTGCTTCAGGGACATCTGGATCCGGATCTCGTGGAAGAAGCGGTCGAGGAAGTCGGGGTCCGTCGCGATGTGCGGCAGGATCTTCTTGATTGCCAGCGTGCGGCCCGACCTCTCGTCCACGGCCTCGAAGATCTCGGCCATGCCGCCGAGCGCGATCCGGCGCACGATCCGGTAGTGGTCGATGCGCTCGGGCATGCGCGAGGACATGTTTTCCGATCTTACGCGCCGGTGGAGTGATCCGGAGAGCCGGCGCGATCCGGAATAGGCTCGAGGCGACCCGCCTCGGTGCATGAGACCCCGGTTCCCGTGCATCTGTAGACTCTTGGCTCTTGCTTGCTCCTTCACTCGCGGTTCTTGACGTCGGCTTCGTCAAGCACCCCGATCTCCCCTCCCGCCGCGTAATCGCCTGCCGCGACGCGACGGGCCGCCGCGTCGTGCCGTTCCGATACGGCGACCCGAGGTCGTTCGCCGAGCACGGGACGCGCACGATGCTGCTCGCGGCCGGGGACGGCGCCGGGAGCGGCCTCGTCTCCCCGGCTCCGCGCGCGCGCGTCGTCCTCGTGAAGGTCGGGCACGGCGTCCGCGTTCCGCGCCCGGCGATCGTGCGCGCCTTCCGCTGGCTCCTCGCGAGGGGACCTTTCTACGGTATCCGCGTCGTCCTCTGCCCGTTCGGGGACGATCCCGATTCCCGGGGCCGCCGCAGCGAGGTGCCTGCCCTCGTGCGCGCCCTCGACGAACGCGGAGTCATCGTCGTCGCGGCCGCGGGCTGGGATCCCGCGAACGCGTGCGTCTCGCCGGCCTCCTCGCCCCACGCCATCGGAGTCGGCGGCTGGGATATCGAGGCAAACCGCCCGGCCCGCGGGCCGCGGGTCGGATTCGTCTCGGGCGTTTACAAGCCCGACCTGCTCGCCCCGGCCGTGCCGCTCATCGTGCCGTCCCTTGAAGGCCGGCGCCGCGAGCAGGCAGGGGGCACGTCGTTCGCGGCCGCCCTCGTCGCCGGGGCGGCGATGGCGCTCATCGGGGAAGAGCCTGGTCTCGACAGGGCCGGCGTCCTCGCGCTCCTGAGGGGCGCGGCCCGGCGGATCCCGAGGCATCCCCCGGCGCTCGATCTCGGAACGCTTTCGCGGATGGGGATTCCCGTACGGCGGAAGGACTGATATCTTTGGCGGGTGAATCAATACGCGGATGAACGGCGAATCTTCGACGACTTCCTGCGGAAGAAGGGTCTCAAGATCACGCGCGAGAGGACGGCCCTCTTCGACGAGATCTTCTCGACCCACCGACATTTCGACGCGGAGGATCTCGTCATCCGCATGCGCGACCGCGGCACGAAGGTGAGCCGCGCGACGATCTACCGCACGCTGGAGCTCCTGCACGGGTGCGGCCTCGTCGGACGCGTGCGGCTGAACGAGGAGAAGTACCGCTACGAGCGGCTCCGCAAGGGTGAGCACCACGATCACCTCGTGTGCGGAAGCTGCGGGAAGGTCATCGAGTTCATCGACGCGGCCATCGAGAAGCGCCAGGAAGCGGTCTGCAAGGAGTACGACTTCGTCGCCACGTCCCACTCCCATCAGATCAGCGGCACTTGCTCGGCCTGCCGCAAGACGGCGGCGAAGACCCCCGGGAGGGCTCCCGGCGCGGCCTAGGGTTTCGGCTCGGACGCCGGAAGCGCGGCGACGGGCGGTGCCTCGTTGAGCGGCAGTCCGTAGAGCGAGGAATAGACGCTCTGGAAAAAGAGCACGCGTTTGACGTAGAAACGCGTCTCGCCGAACGGGATCGATTCGAGGAACTCGTCCTCGGGAGCGAGATTCGAGGCCTTCTTCCACGTCCGCACGCGCCCCGGACCGGCGTTGTACGCCGCGAGCGCCGCGGCGGTGTCGCCCGAGAAGGCGTCGATGAGCTGCTTGAGGTAGCGCGCACCGAGGCGGAGGTTCGCGTCGGGGTCCTTGAGGTCGGGACGTCCCTTGCCGTTCTCCTTTCGGTAGAGAAGGCGGCCGGTCGCGGGCATCACCTGCATGAGGCCGAGGGCTCCCGACCGCGACTGCGCGTCCTGGGTGAAAACGCTCTCCTGCCGGATGAGCCCGAAGAGGAGCGAGGCGGGCACGCCCGCTGCGCGCGCGGCCTCGGCGATCCGGTCCGCTTGCGCGAGCGGGTAGAACGCGGTGCGCGCCTCCGGCGGAACGGCGCCCTCCTCGGGAGTGCCAAGTTCCGGATAGCGCCTCTTCAGGATGGCCGCGGCGCGCCGGTGATCGCCGTTCGCCGAGGCCGCGCGGCCGGCGAAGAGCGGGTCGAGCGAGCCCTCGCTCTCGGCGGCGTCCTCGGCGAGCCCCGGGAAGCCGCACCTGAGAAGCTCCCGCGAGGGCAGATCCGGCATGTCGGGGGCGTCAGGGTCGTGAGACGCGAGGGCAGGCGGAGCGGACGGCAGCGTCACGCCGAGCACCGCGGCGGCCCATCGCGCATACAGGTCGGGAACGATGCCCGGGACGAGAGCCGCGTAGAGCGCTTTCGCGGTGTCCGCGTCGCCGGCCTTTTCGTGGGCACGCGCCGACCAGTAGGTGGCCCGGCGGCGGAGGGACGCGCCCCGGTAGGTCGTGATCTGCTCGTCGAGGAGGCGCGCGGCTCCGGCAAGATCACCGCCCGAGTAGCGCGCCCAGGCCTCGGCGAACCATTCCGCCGCTCCGGCATCGGTGGCGGGATCGAGCTTGAGAAGGGGCGTGAGAAGGCGCCGGGCGTCGTCCGCGCGCGCGATCTTCCAGGCGAGACGGATGCCGCCTTCGAGGAGCCGGCGCCGGTCCTCCTCGGACAAGGGCCGCCCGAGCAGCGCGTCGAGGGCCGCGAGGTGTTCCAGGGCGGCGGCCTTCACCTTCTCGGAGAGCTGGGCGGGAGGGCGCGCCGGCCGGTCGGGCCGAACGGCCGGCGCGCGGCGAGCACTCCGCTTGCGCGGTTCCGGTGTGAGCACGAGGCGCATATCGATGAGCCAGGAGAGCGCGGAGAGGTGAAGCCGTTCGGCCTCGTCCGGTGGGGCTGCGAGCGGAAGCGCAAGGAGACGCCTGGCGTCGCGGGGGCTGCCCGCGAGAAGCCACGCGTCGGCGGCGGCGGCGCGCGAGGCGGCCGGCAAGTCTCGATCCAGAGAGCGGAGGAGAGCGGACGCCGCCTTGGGATCGCGGCCTACGAGCGCGCGGGCCCGAGCCAGGCGCACTCCGGCCGGCGCGGAGCGCACGGCGGCGTCGAAGGCGTCGCGGTCGCCGTCGTCGAAGAGGTCGGCGCAGCGTGCGGGCGCGTCCGGCAGGACGGCCGCCAGCGCCACGAGACGAGCTCGCCCGGTCTCTTCGGGGGCGACGCGTGCTTCGGCGAGAGCGTGAGCGATGAAAGCCCGCGGCTGCTTTCGCCCGGGCACGGGATGCGCGGCGAGCGCGGAGCGCACGGCCTCGCGCTCGCGAGGACCGGTCGCAAGACGCGCCGCCCTGTAGAGAGCCGCACTTGAGAGGGGGATGAACGGCTCGGTCGCCGCGAACGCGAGAAGGTCGGGTGTCCGCGTCGACCTCCCGGGAATCCCGGCCGAGAGCACGATCCAGGGCGGCAGACCCGAGAGCCCCAGGGGCGAGGCGTCGAGCCCGAGGACGAGAGGCGCGGCGGACCCGTCCTCCCGCGAGAGGGCGACCGACGCGGCGCGCAGCCGCTCGCGCACGGCCTCCGGCTTCAGTCCCGCCGGAGCCTCCGGGGAAGCCGTATGAGAGACGCTCCCGGCGGCGAGCGCGGCCGCAAGAAGGACCCTGAGAATCAGCTGCTCAACTCACCGAGCCGAGCGCCTCGGTCCGCCCGTCGGCGAGGATGCGCACGATCTCGTCTTGGAAGAAATCGGTGTCCTTGCGGACGGCGGCGGGCGTGCGCTCGTCATACACCTGGCGACTCCTCTCGATGTCGTCCTTGAGACGCTCGTACAGATCGCCGGCAGCCCGGCCGTCCGCGACCTTCTTCTCGTTGTAGAGCTTGATCTCCGAGATGAGAAGGCGGGCGAGGCGGCGCGCGTCGTCGAGAGCGCGCTGTGGGCTGTCGGCGGCCGCATCCCGGCCGCGGGGCACGAATCCCGAGATCGGCCGAGCTGAGCCCGCCAGGTCGCGCGGGGGCGTCACGGCGGAGGTGGCGCGCGCCGGCTTCTGCGCGCTCACGTCGCCCCCGGCCTGCGGGGACGGGAGGCTCCCGGACGCGTGCAGAGCCTCGAATGCGCCGGTGAAATCGCCCGTCGAGGCGCCCGAGAGCGGGGAGGCGACGGAACCTGAGGCCGAGAGGGGGGGTGTCGGCGCGGGCGCGACGTGGGACGCCGGCGGAAAAGACGGGAACGAAAGTGCAGGGGGAGCGGGCGCCGCCCCCAGCGTGGGAATCGCGCTCGTGAGCCCGGGGTCGGACGCGAAGGAGCGGGCTCCCTGCTTGGTCCCCGTTTTCGCCGACACCTCGATCGCGCGCAGCGCCTCGCCGGCATCGGTGGGCCGTATGCGCGGGACCGGCGGGGTGGCCTGCGCCGGGACCGGCGGCGGGGCGTGCAGCGGCGCAGGCGACGGAGTTGGCAGCGGCTCGGGCCGTGCGGGCGAAGGGGCGGAAGGGGTCTCGAGCTCGAAGTCGGGAGCTGCCGCGCGGCTCGGCACGCGCTTCGGCTCGAAGCGCGCAATCGCTTCGCCCGTGGGCGTGAGGGAGGGAGACGGAATGCTCTTGCGCGCGGCCAGGAGATCCACGGCGAGCCCGGTCACGAACGTCAGGACCTCGACGGCGGCTTCGTTCAGGCGGCCTTCCTCGCCCGGAAGCTCGTCGGCGCAGACCACGCCCGCGAGGCGGTCGCGGATCACCATCGGAACGAGGAGCGTGCGCGCGGGCGCGAGGCCGGCAAGCGCCCGGCGGAGCGGCGCCGTCTCGTCGGGCGGCTCGGCGAGGATGGAGCGCTGGGACTTGAGCACGGCGGCGACGAAGGGATCGTCGTCGCTGCCGAAGTCGAGCGTGCGCACGGCCTCGTCGCGCCCGCCGGACGCGTCGAAGCCGACGGCCTTCCACCCGGTGAGCCGGTCGTTGCGCAGGACGAGAAGCGCGACACGCGAGGCGTGCGCGTTCACGCGCGTCAAGAAGCGCGAGAGAACGTCGACCTGCGTGCGCGCGGACTCGATCGCCGCGAGGGAACCGCGCACGACGGTCCAGTCGGCCTGGGGCGCGCCCGGGGCCACGGGGGCGGCTGCGGGCGGGGCCGGCGGCGGCATCACGTCCTCGAGAATCAGCGACATGAAGTCCTCGGGGAGCAGCGGCTTGGCGTGCGCCGGGATCTTGTCCGAGACGGCGGCGAGGAGCGCCTCGATGTCTCTTCGCGCATCCACGAGCGACGACTTCCACGTCGCGAGGTGGTCCTCGAGATGCGTGGAGAGCGATTCGATCAAGCGGCGTGTCGCGGCGGGGTCGACCGACATACGTCTCCTGACGGCGCCATCTGCCAAGGCTTCGGCGTCGTGTGGCGGCATTATATTCGGACGGCGCCACGAGGCTCGTTGACGCGCGGTGCTGCCACCCTTAACATATGGGGTTCGCCCGCGCCCGCTTGACCGGCAGGTCGATCGGGCATTCGGGGCCGGAGAGGAGGGAGATTCGAAGTGCCGCTGATCCACGTCAAGGAAGACGAGTCGTTCGAGAACGCCCTGCGCCGATTCAAGCGCAAGTGCGAGAAATCCGGAATCCTCTCGGAGCTCAAAAAGCGTCAGCACTACGAGAAGCCCTCGGCCAAGCGCAAGCGCAAGGCCATCGCCGCCCGCAAGAAAATGCTCCGCAAGCTCGCGGAGGAGCGACGCACGGGGATGTAGATTCCCGTTCCGTGAGTCACTCCGAACTCGACTGGCCCGGTGCGCTTCGGCTCGCCGGGCGTTTTTGTTCGACGGAGCGGGGACGGGACCGGGTCCACGGCGCCACTCCGTCGCCGGACGCGTTCGAGGTCGTGCGCCGCCTCGGGGTCACGCGGGAGCTCCTGGCGCGCCGCGCGCTGCTTCCCCCGGTGGCCCTCGGCGGGCTCGACGAAGCCGCGCCCCTCGTTTCGCGCCTCGGCCCGCGGGGCGGTGCGCTCGAGCCCGAGGAGCTCCTCGACCTTTTCCTTCTTGTCGAGCGAGCGGAAGGCGCGCGAGCGGCCGTGCCCGTTCCGGACCTCGAGCTCCCCCGCCTCAAGGACCTCCTCTTTCCTCTTGCGTCCTTCGAAGACCTGCTCGGTGAGCGCGAGCCCACGTTCGAGCCCGACGGACGCGTCAAGGACACGGCGTCGGCGCGGCTGTACGCGATCCGCTCGTCGATCCAGCGTCTGCGCAAGGAGGTCGTCCGGAAGCTCGAGGAAGTCGCACGGGCTCATCCGGACGCGCTGACGGGCGGCTACATCACGGAGAAGGGCGGTCGTTACTGTCTGCCCGTGCGTGCGGACCGCCGCGAGCTGGTGGGCGGCCTCCTGCACGAGCGGTCGGGCTCTCTCCAGACCGTTTTCGTCGAGCCGCTCGCGGTCGTCGAGGACAACAATGCCCTCTCGGAAGCGATCGAAGAAGAGCGCGAGGAGGTCCATCGGATCCTCGTGGCCCTGACGGCGCGCTTCTCGGCGCGGAAGGACGACCTCACGGTGGCGGTCGAGGTGCTCATCGAGCTCGACGCGTTCCAGGCCCGCGCGGAGTTCTCGTCGTGCGTCGCCGGCATCTTCCCCGACTTCGGAGACCGGCTGGTCCTCCGCGCCGCGCGCCATCCCCTGCTCGACCGGCGCCTCGCGGATCTCCGAGCGGACGTTTTCGGAGAGCTCGAGGAGCGCCACGCCGACGCCGTGCCTCTGGACCTCGAGCTGCCCGAGGGGTCGCGCCTCCTTCTGCTGTCGGGCCCGAACGCGGGCGGCAAGAGCGTCGCGATGAAGACGGCGGGGCTCTTCGCGCTTCTCGCGCAGTCGGGCTTCGCGATCCCGGCCGCTCCGGGCTCGACGCTGCCCGTGTTCGACCAGGTGCTCGTCGTCGCGGGCGACGCGCAGGACCTCCTCGGCGACCTCTCGTCATTCGCTTCGGTGATGACGCGCACGGCGCGCGTCCTTGCCGAAGCGACGCGGCGGAGCCTCGTCCTCCTCGACGAGCTCGGCAGCGGCACCGATCCCGACGAAGGCGCTGCGCTCGCGATCGCAGTGCTGGACGACGCCCTCCAACACGGCTGGGTCACCGTGGCCACGACGCACCTCTCGGCCGTGAAAGAGTGGGCGCTGGACCGCTCCGGGGTCCTTTCGGCGGCCATGGAGTTCGACGAGAAGGCCGGCCGGCCCACGTTCCGCGTGCGGGCCGGCGCGAGCGGGCGATCGCGCGCTCTGGCCGTCGCGGAGAAGGCGGGCCTGCCTGAACGTGTCCTCTCGTCGGCGAAGAAACGTCTCGGCGCGAAATGGGAGGCGGCCGACGCAGCGCTCGCGCGCCTCGAGACCGAGACGCGTCGCGCCCGCGAGCAGGCGGACGCGGCGAAGGCGGCGGCGGAGAAAGCGCGCGCCCTCTCCGGCGACCTCGAAAGGGAGCGCGCCCAACTCGCCGCCGAACGGGCGCGCGTGAAGGAGAAAGCGAAGGAGCAGATCGACAGGGCGCTGATGACGCTTCGGGAGAAGACGAAGCAGGAGCTCGAGCGCATGCGCGAGGACCTGAAGGCGGGTCGCTCGATCTCGAGGAGCGCGCTCATGACCGTCACGCAGTCGGCGCGCGAGGCCGCGCTCGGGCTTTTCGGCGCGGACGAGGGGACCGCGCACTCCGGACCCGTGGCCGTGGGGATGGAGGTGCGCATCGCGGGCCTCGGCGCGTTCGGCCGCCTTCTCGCGCTCGATGCGGGCCGCGGTCTGGCCGAGGTCGAGGTGAAAGGCAAGCGCCTGAGAGTGGCCCTGGCTTCTCTCTCCCCCGCCGCCCCCGCAGGCCGTGCCCTCCTGGTCAAGGCCCCCGTCGCGCCATCCACCCGTGGGGCGACTCCCCCGCCGTCTTCCTCCGGAGTCGCCCTTACGGTCGAAGTCGTGCTTGTGGGACAGAGGGTCGACGACGCCCTTCCCGTCGTGGAGAAGGCCATCAACGATGCGCTTCTCTCCGGCCAGGCGGCGCTGCGGCTCGTTCACGGCCACGGCACGGGACGCCTCGCCGCCGCGGTGCGCGAGTTCCTGAAGACGCACCCCGGCATCGCGTCGTATCGCTGGGGCGACGCCGAGGAGGGAGGTCAGGCCGTGACGATTGCGAGGCTGGATGTCTGAGCCCGTTTACGACATCAGCGACGACGTCAAGCGCGACGTCCTCGCAGGGACGGACCTCGTTCAACTCGTCGGCGCCACGACGTCGCTCAAGAAGTCGGGCCGCTCGTGGAAAGGCCTGTGCCCGTTCCACAGCGAGAAGACCCCTTCCTTTCACGTGCATCCCGACAAGGGCTTCTATTACTGCTTCGGCTGCGGGGCGAAGGGCGACGCGATCACGTTCGTGCGCGAGACCGAGCGCCTCGAGTTTCCGGAGGCCGTGGCGTATCTCGCCCGGCTCGCCGGCATCACCCTCCCGATGCGCCGGAGCGGTACGCGCGTGGACCGCGGGAAGGAGACGCGCGCCGCCGAAGCGCTCGCTCTCGCGGCTGCGTTCTTCCGCGCGAACCTCGATCGGCACGAGACCGCCCGTGCGCTCCTCGAGAAGCGCGGGCTCACGCCCGAGGAGGCGCACGGGTACGGCTTTGGCGCGGCTCTCGACGCCTGGGACGCCCTGAAGACATCGCTGGCCGCACGTGTCCAGGAAGACACGCTTCTGGATGCCGGGCTTCTCCAGAAAAACCCCGAGACGGGCCGCGTGTACGACCGCTTCCGCAACCGACTCACGATCGAGATCCGCGACGCGCGAGGCGAGATCCTGGGCTTCGGAGCGCGTGCTTTCGGAGACGATCAACCCAAGTACCTCAACTCGCCGGAGACGGCGCGCTTCTCGAAAGGGAAGCTCCTCTACGGCCTCGACCGCGCGAAGGAGGCGATCCGCAGGGAAGACTCGGTCCTCCTCGTCGAGGGTTACTTCGACCGCATCGCGTGCGAGCGCGCGGGTGCCGCGAACGCCGTCGCCTCGATGGGCACGGCGCTCACGCCCGCGCAGGCGGATCTCCTCGCGCGGCAGGCCGCGACGGTGATCGTCGCGTACGACGGCGACGCGGCCGGACTCGCCGCGGCCTACAAGGCGTTTCCGCAGCTTCTCGCGCGAGGCGCGAAGGTGAGGCACCTCGCGCTGCCCGCCGGCCATGACCCCGACTCGTACTTTCGGGAGCACGGTCCGGAGGCGCTTCGCGCCGCGATCGCGGCGTCGCCGGCGCTCCTCGAGGCGCTCCTCGATCGGATTCCGGACGCCGCCGGCCAGGACCCGACGGAACGCGCGGCGAAACTGCGGGAGGCGGTCGACATCCTCGCCGCCGCCCCGGACCCGGTCCTCCGCCACGAGCTCATCTCCGGCCTCGCGCGGGGCGCCGGCGTTCCCCTTTCAGTCCTCGCCCCATCGGGGAAGAAAAGCGGGCTTTCGCCGGTTAAGTCAGATCCGGGGGCCGCAGGGCCGCGGTCTTCGTTGGAGCTGCCGGATCAGGAGGCGCGTGTGCTCTCGGCACTTCTATCCGAGTGGCCTGGAAGCTCGGTGCTAGCGGGTAGGATTCCAGTAGAAGTTTTTTCGTATCCTGCTGCAAAAGAGATACTTATAGCTATGAAGGCAATTGGAGAGGAGCCGGGAGCCCTTGATTTTTCGCAGTTTACGTCACATCTTGGGGCAGACGCTGGTCTGCTCGCCGCAGAATTGCTGTTGAATGAAGGCAACTCGAGGTCGGAGCGCGGTGAAGGGCTCAGCCGAATTCACATCCCATTGCTCCAGTTGAAGATACGTCTTCTGGAGGAAACTGCGAGAGGCCTCCAACCGGAAATTCAGAACGCCGCGGCGGCCGGAAACCTCGAAGAACGCGACGCGGCTTACCGCCGCAAGCAGGCTCTCGTAGAGGAAATCCGGCGCCTGAAGGCGGAGCTCAAGGCGGAAACCGCAAGGCAGACTTGAAGCGCGCCGGGCCCTCCCGGGCGCGCATGGAAGCGAGAAGTCGGTGACGGCAGAAGAAAAACACCCCGAAGTCAGAGCGCTGATCAACCTCGGCAAGGAGCGCGGGTACCTGCTCTACGACGAGATCTATCAGGCTCTGCCCGAGGAGCTCGCGAACGCGCCGGACGAGCTGGACGAGATCTACATCCGGTTCGGCGAGTTCGGCATCGAGGTCGTGGATGTCCCCGAGAAGGCCACGAAGAAGGCGGGGCCGGCCGCAGGCTCCGAGACGACCGTGCCCGACCCGACGACCGTCGAGAAGACGAACGATCCGGTGCGCATGTACCTGCGCGAGATGGGAACGGTGAAGCTGCTCGACCGCGCGGGCGAGGTGTCGATCGCCCGTCGCATCGAGAACGGCGAAGCGAAGATCTACCGGGCGCTCTCGACGAACAAGGTCGTCCTCGGCGAGATCCTGCGGATCGTCGAGCAGGCCAAGAAAGACAAGAACGTCGCGCGCGGGTTCCTCGAGTTCGCCGCCGCGGCGCTCGAGGAGGCCGACGAGATCGATCCGCGCACCGCGAACCGGATCGGGTCGATCCAGAAGCACTTCGAGAAGATCGCGAAGCTCGACGGTGAGCTGCGCCGGCTGGCAGACCGCAAGAGGCCCGCGCCGAAGCCGAAGAAGCTCACGGTCAAGGCGCTCGTTCACGCGAAGGCGAAGGCGGCGGGGAAGCCCGTGCCGCCCACGAAACCCGTTCCCGTCGTCGACCCGGCGATCGACCGGCGCGTTTCGGAGATCGCGCGTCTCATCCACGCGATCGACTTCACGACGGCGACGCTCCTGCGCATGGTGAACATGCTGAAGGACCTCGACCGGCAGTTCGCGATGCCCGAGGCCACGATCCGGCAGGACCTCGGGAACCTCAAGAAGGAGAAGAACGAGGTCCGCCGCGAGTTCTACAAGCGCCGCGTCTCCAAGTACCGGCAGATGCTCAAGGAGCTCGAGGAGAAGTACCGGATCGACCATGACGAGATCAAGCGGACGATGAAGCTCATCCGCGAGGGGGAGGGCGAGGCCGACCAGGCCAAGCAGGAGCTGATCGTCGCGAACCTGAGGCTCGTCGTCTCGATCGCGAAGAAGTACACGAATCGCGGGCTCCAGTTCCTCGACCTCATCCAGGAAGGGAACATCGGCCTGATGAAGGCCGTCGAGAAGTTCGAGTACCGCCGCGGCTACAAGTTCTCGACCTACGCCACGTGGTGGATCCGCCAGGCCATCACGCGCGCGATCGCCGA
>JBGPDK010000040.1:0-22419 GCA_041482235.1 Thermoanaerobaculia bacterium
CTTGGCCCCTCCCCCACCGCTGATCGTGTTCGTCCCGCCCTCGTTCAGGCCTTTTTGCGCCGGCTTGTCGCCTCCACCGGACGACAGGAGGAGCTGCTCCTCGACGATCTTCGTCACGAGGACGCCCGTCGCGAGCTGCACCGTTCCAACGGAAACGAGATTGATGATGTTGTCTCCACCGTCTGCCGCCTCGGACCCCGAGGCGTCATCGACGTTGTTGCGAAGGTAGAGCGAGTACGAGACCCGATCCACGACGGAGACCCCCGCCGGCGCCGCGATGAGGACGTCGTTGTAGGCGCGGGTTGCATCCGCCCCGAGGCACGCCAGCGCGGGAGCGGCCAGAGTCCTGAGGTCCAGCAGCCTGGCGTCGAAACCCCCGCCCGGAACCTTGAGAACCGGCGTTGGCGTGCGGGCCGCGAGGAGGTTGGACAGGGTCACGACGCCGCAGGCCGTCGAGTCGAGATTGATGACCCTGTTCAGGAGCGCCTCGCCGCGCCTCAGGCCCGCGTCCGCGGCGTAAAAGCCCGCCTTCGAGATCCGCGTGTTGCCCGACAGGCGATCCTCCATGGACGTGAAATAGGCGATCCCGACCCCGACGATCGTCAGCACGAGGAGGACGAGGATCACGGATACGAGCGCGCTGCCACGTTCTTTCATCTTCATCCTCTCGGGGTGCGGTTGCGGAGCATGAGGGTCGCGGTCGCGCGATAGTGGTCGAACTGGTCGTATTGCGGCGGATCCGTCGGGAGGTGATCCTCGGACGCCGGCCGGAAATGCAGGTTCTTGGTGGTTGCGAGAGGCCCCTTGACGTCGACGTTCGTCATCTGGCGCGCCGCGAGCGGAAGGAGCGGCGACCGCCCGGTGACGGAGAACCGCAGGCCGATCGCATTCGACACGTCGAACTCCGAAGGGGTTCCGCCGGGTCCCGCCTGGGGCGGCACGCCGTTGGGCCCGGCGGGCGTATTGGACTTCGTGTTCGAGATCTCGCCTTTCGGGTACATGTAGGCGACCTGCAGATCCTCCACGTTCTCCAGCACGTTCGTGAAATCCGTGCCCGGGTTGTCGGTGGCCGGATCGAAGAGGCCGAGCTTCTGCTGCAGCTTGGGGACTCCGTCGACGGCGTCCGTCAGCACGCGGAACGAGATCATCTGAAGGCCCGCCACGAGGTAGACCGGATCCGAGAGGCCCGCCCCTCCGTTCGGGGGCGCGGGAAGAGTGGGGGACGCCGTGTCGACCGTGACGTGGATGTTCTGGAACGTCGAGGTGTCGGAGCAGAGCGAGTCCGTCTGATAACCCGTGCTCGGAATGCGCACATAGGCCCAGCTCCCGCTGTTGTCGACGAGCATGAGGAGGGCGCTCTGCGTGCCGTCGAAGCCCGTGGCCGCCTTGAAGGCCGCCTGGTTGTCCGCGTCGCTCGTGGCGCAGCCGACGCGGAAGTTGAGAAAAAGGTCCTTGCCAAGGCCGAGCGCGGGAAAGGGCGCGAAGACCTGATACCGGCTCGGGTTGAACGGGGCCACGATCGTGAGGATGTCCGTTCCGACGTCCCCGAAATTCGTCGACGTGATCGCCGCCGGGATGGCGGGGGGGTTCGCCGCCACCACGCGGGAGGCGTTTCCCGTCTCGGTCCCCGTGAGGTTGTTGTACGAGGCCTGTATGAGATTGCCGCCGAGGCTGTAGTACATGATCAGGGCGTTCGGGCTCAGGGTGGCGCTGAAGTAGTTGAGGTCGGAAGCGCCCGCGAAGTAGTACGAGAGATAGTCGGTCGCGCGGCGCGCCGCCTGGCGGGGAAGCATGAAGTACTGCTGCCTCTCGGCGAACGCGCGCATCTGGAAGAGCATCGTCATCGCGACGATGAGCACGATGACGAGGATCAGCAGCGAGACCATCGCCTCGAGAAGAGTGAAGCCACGACCCAGGCCACGGGCGACCTCGCAAGCCGGGCCGCGGCGCCGCTTCACGCGGTCACTTCGCGAACTGCGCCACATAGTCGACTCTCTTGCCACGCTCGTTGCTTCCGGTCGTGCCGATTCCGAGGTAGCGCCGGGCGCCGGCGGTGCCGGCGACGTCCGTCGGAAAAGCCGAGACCGTGATCACCCAGGTGTTCTGGACGTCGTCCGACTCGATCGTGTAGCTGACCTTGTACGGGCCGTTTTCCTCTTCCATGACGTTCGCTCCGTCCGGACCCCAGAAGGCCCACGCCGCGTCGCCTGCTACGTACGGAAGGTCCACCTTCGTCGCGCCGAGAACCGGAATTCCGGTGCCGGCGGGCGCGGCCAGGCTGTGCTGCGTCACGTAGTAGTACCAGCGGAGGTTTTCGACGACCTGCTGGCACTTGAAGAGCATCTGCGTGCGGGCCGCCGAGCCCTTGTTGACGACGAGCGACACCGAGAACATCTGGAGGATGCCCACGAGGACGAGCGCCATGATGGTCATGGCGAGGAGCACCTCGACGAAGCTGCTGCCCCGGCGGGCCCGCGCGACCTTTCGAAGCTCGCTGGCCGCGAGGCGCCTACCCATTTTGCGTCACCCAGGTGTTCGTCGGATCCTTGATCTGCTTGACGACGCGGACACTCCAGACCGGGTTGATGCCGATCACGTACTGCGTCGGAGGCAGGAGAGACCCTCGAACGATGTCCACGTGCGTGAGAGCGAGCGTGGCCGGCCCCGCGATCTGTCGACCGGTCGAAGCGGGCTGGCCGGCTTTCGGGGCGGAGGGTTTCGGGCCGACCGCCATCGCGCGCCCCTGAAGGTCGCACATGATGACGCGCAGGTTCGTCCAGGCCGTGGAGTTGTCCGACCAGAGCGTCGACTGGATCTCTGACGTGTTCGTGACGGACAGACTGAACTCCTGATCGACGCCGCTGACTCCCGACGTGCCGGTCGAGCCGGTGACGACGAGGTTGTACTGGTCGATGAGGAGATCGGGGCACGCGACCGTCGGCACCTTCTGGAAGCAGTCCAGGACTTCGTCTCCCGACTGGTCGCCGATCAGGTAGATGGGCAGGTACTTGGCGGGGGGGGCCGTGGTCGTGTCGAGAGGGCCTACCTGCACGAACACCGGCATGCCGCGGCGTTGCATCTCGGGGAACGCCCTCTGGAAGAGGACCTTGATGTCGGTGGAGGCGCTCTGCAGCTTCTGGCGCCTCCAGGCCCTCGAAATCTCGCTTCCGCCGACGACGGCGATGATGCCGAGGATCGCGACGACCGCGAGCAGCTCCACCAGGCTGAACCCCCTCGGCCGGCGAGGCCGAGGCGCATGGAAGAGCGGGCGAGAGAGCTGTGGCAAGTGGTTCATCATCATGAGATCCGCCCTTTCAAAGCGAGGTTCGTGCCGGGACCAGAACCTGACGGCCAAACGACTCGTGGCAGGCATTTTACCCCCGGGCTCGTCCGGTTGGCCCCGCCGGCTCTGTCCCTCGAGCCGACACATTTCGTAACACCCCCCGCCCGGCTGTCCCGCGATTCCCCTTCGGAGGCACGCCGCGCTCGCTCGGCTACGATACGGGCATGGAGACGCGCTGATGGTCCTGGAGAAGCTGCGAGGTCTGCGCTCGGAGCCCGTCTTCATCGTCCAGCTCCGCGAGCACAAGTGGACGAGCGAGGGCCAGAAGAAGGACCTCCTCGAGAAGTTCCAGGCTCTCGCGAAGCCCGACGCCGCGTGGGTCGCGTGGACCGCGCTCGACCAGACCCCGGAGATCCGGGCGGCGGGCCTCGCGATCCTCAAGCGGCGTCACGACCGGGCGGGCCTCGAGGCGCTCGTCCCGCTCCTCAAGACGCGCTCGGAGGCCGTGCGCCGCGCCGTGATGCGTTTCCTGAAGGACCTCGCCGGGCCGCAGCTCGGGCCGTTTCTCCAGGAGATCGCATCCAGCGGCGACGACCTGGCGCGCCTTTCGGCGCTCGATCTCGCGAAGGAGCTGCCGGCCGCGGCGGCCTTCGACATCGCGCGCCGCGTCCTCACGGCGTCGAATCCCGCCGTGCGCGCCCGCGCGCTCAAGGCCGTGGGCGAGATGACCTTCGAGGGAAGCGCCGCCGTGGCCGCGAGCCTCGCCGTCCCGCTCCTGCAGGACGAAAACGAGGAGATCCGCTACTCGGCCCTCGCCGTCCTCGAGAAGAACCCGAACGAGAGCTACTTCCCCGACGTCCTCCAGATGGCCCGCACCGGAGGCGGGCGAGTGGCCGAGGCGTCCTTCGCGGCGATCAAGCGCCTGCTGCAGACCGCCCGTCAGGACCACACACCCGAGATCGTGCCGCTCCTCGCCGACGGAAACGAGATCGTGCGCCAGGGCGCGGTGAACCTCCTGATGCCGTTCGCGCCGGACCTCCTCGCGCGCCGGATCCTCGAGCACTTTCGCGGCTCGTTCGTGTGGGTGCGGGATCGCGCGGTCGAGACGGCGCGGGACGGCCTGCCGGGATTCGTGGGCGCGCTTCTCGGCCTCACGGGCGACCCCGACGCGGAATTCGCGAAGGCCGCCTCCGAGATGACGCTCGCCCTCGCGGACCCCCGGGCGCTTCCCGTGTGGATCAAGCTCGTCGACGACCGCGATCTCTGGGTGCGGACGCGCGCCGTCGAGTCGCTCGGGCGCGATGGCAGGGGAAACGACGAGGTCCTCATGCGCCTGCTCGCGGCGCTGAAGGACCCCGAGCTCGTCCTCCCCGCCGCGTCGGCGGTCGGGGACCTCGGCGACCGGCGCGCCGCGCCGCCCCTGCTCGAGGCGTTCAAGGGCTCCGCCGCGCGCCCCGACGTGCAGATCGAGCTTCTCGACGCGATGGTGAGGCTCGCGCTCGCCGATGCCGGCGTGCTCCCGCAGATCGCGGCGATCTGCTCGCGCGTCGCCCAGATGGCGCAGCTGGACGCGTCGGTCCGCACGCGCGCCCGGCTTCACGTCGGAAAGCTCTCGGGCGACGAGGCGCGCGACGCGCTGCCCGAGATCGAGCCGGAGATCCAGACCGTCGCGCTGGCGGGAAACCAGAGCGCGCGGCTCGTCGAGTTCCTCGCCGACACCGTCAAGCGCGGGGCCTCGGACCTCCACCTCGCGACGGGATTCGTGCCCCACCAGCGCGTGCAAGGCGTCCTCGCGCCCATGGACGCGCCGCCCATGACGCGCGCGCGCGCCACCCAGCTCATCCGCGAGGTGCTCGCCGAGGGGGAATGGAAGAGCCTCGAGCGCGAGCGCCAGATCGACGTCTGCCTGAAGCTGCCCGGGCTCGGGCGCTTCCGGGCGAACTTCTTCTCCCAGCGCGGCGGCTTCGACGCGTGCTTCCGCGTCATTCCGAAATCCATCCCGACGATCGAGGAAATCGGGCTCCCGCCGTCCCTGTCCGACGTCCTCAAGTTCACGCAGGGCCTCGTCCTCGTGACCGGGCCCTCGGGCTGCGGAAAGTCCACGACGCTCGCCGCGCTCATCGACCGCATCAACGAGACCCGCCGGTGCCACATCATCACGGTCGAGGACCCGGTCGAGTTCGTCCACCCGAACAAGGAGTCCCTGGTCAACCAGCGGCAGGTTCCCCACCACACGGCCTCGTTCGCGCGGGCGCTCAGGGCGGCGCTCCGCGAGGATCCGGACGTCATCCTCGTGGGCGAAATGCGGGATCTCGACACGATCTCTCTCGCGATCACGGCCTCGGAGACGGGGCACCTCGTGCTCGGCACGCTCCACACGACGAGCGCGCCCGCGACGATCGACCGCATCGTCAGCTCTTTTCCCCCCGGACAGCAGGGACAGATCCGCGTCATGCTCTCGGACTCGCTCAAGGCCGTCGTCTCGCAGGCCCTCCTGCCGCGGCGCGGCTTCGCGGGCCGCGTGGCGGCTTTCGAGATCCTGAGGTCGACGGCCGCCGTGACGGCGCTCATTCGCGAGGGCAAGACGCATCAGCTTCCCTCTCAGCTGCAGACGGGCCAGAACGCCGGCATGGTCACGATGGACCAATCCCTCCTGAAGCTCTGCGAGGAGGACAAGGTCGACCCCGAGAGGGCCATGGAAAAGGCGCTCAAGAAGGAGCCCTTCGAGAAGCTCCTCGCCGACGAGAGGCAGGCCCTCGAATGACCACGACGCTTCCGCTCTCGATGGCGGAAAGGGGCCCGAACCGGATCGACACGCTCCTCCGGATCGTCGTGGACAAGAAGGCCTCGGACCTTCACCTCGCCGTGGGATCGCCGCCGATGATCCGCGTGGACGGGGATCTCCTCCGTTTGAAGTGGCGCACCCTGACGGAGGAGGACTACGAGAGCCTCGTCCGCCCGATCGCTCCCAATCGGCCGCTCAAGGAATGGCAGGACACGGGCGATACCGACTTCGCTTACGCCATGGGGAAGATCGCGCGCTTCCGGGTGAATCTGTTCCGCCAGGAGCACGGGTCGGGCGCCGTGCTCCGCATGATCCCGCCGAGGGTCCTGTCGATCGAGGAGCTCGGGCTGCCTTCCGTCGTCGCGAACGTGGCGCGCGTTTCGCGCGGCCTCGTCCTCCTGACGGGTCCGACGGGCTCCGGCAAGTCCACGACGCTCGCGGCCCTCCTCGACTGGATCAACCGCACGCGCGCCTCGCACATCGTCACGATCGAGGACCCGGTCGAGTTCATTCACTTGCCCGTCAAATCGCTCATCTCGCACCGCGAGCTCGGGTTCGACACGCCGACGTTCGCGGGCGCGCTCAAGGCCGCGCTGCGCGAGGATCCCGACGTCATCCTCGTCGGCGAGCTCCGCGACCTGGAGACGATGTCGCTGGCGCTCCGGGCGGCCGAGACGGGGCTCCTCGTCTTCGGCACCCTGCACACGAACTCCGCCGCGAAGGCGGTGGACCGCCTCATCGACAGTTTCTCCGCCGAGGAGCAGGAGCAGGTGCGCACCGTGCTCGCGGAGGTGCTGAAGGCCGTCGTCGCGCAGGTGCTCCTGAAGAAGAAGGGCGGCGGCCGCGTCGCGGCGTTCGAAGTGCTCCGCGGATCCTCCGCGCTCTCGAACAACATCCGCGAGGGAAAGACGGCCATGATCTCGACGCTCATCCAGACCGGCCGCGCGTCCGGGATGATCGCGATGGACCACTATCTCGCGGACCTCGTCGTGGCGGCGACCGTGGAGGCGGACGAAGCGTTCGAAAAAGCGCTCGACAAGGACCAGTTCCGGGGGCTCGTCGAGAAGCGGAAGACCGCGGCAGCGAAGGCCGCGGCCCAGGCCTCGGCCCCGCCGGCCTGAGAGTTCGCGCCCCGGCGGCTGAAACTCAGAGTGGAGCCGGCGCGGCCGGGAAATCGAGCGCGAACCGCGCGCCCAGAAGGGCCTGGGAACGCCCGACCGAAACCCTGCCGCCGTGGAGCACGGCGATCTTGGCGACGAGGGCGAGGCCGAGGCCCGTCCCCGTGTCCTTCGTCGAGAAGAACGGGACGAAAAGCTTCGGGGCCGCCTCGTCGGGCACTCCGGGACCGTCGTCCTCGACGGCGATCCGCGCGAACCCGGCGACCTCACCCTCGCCGCGCAGCACGACGCGGCCCGCGCGGCCGCCCGCCGCCGCGGCTTCGCAGGCGTTCTTCACGAGGTTCACGAGCGCGCGCCTGACCAGGGCCGCGTCGGCGAGCGCGGGGGCGAACGTCCCCGCCGCCTCGACGAGGACCCCGGGCGTCAGCACGCGCTGCTCGTCGACGATCTCGAGCGCGACCGCGCGGAGATCGCACCGGCCGGCCTCGAACCGCTCGGGACGCGCGAAGAACAGGAAGTCGCCCGTCACCCGCGCCACGTGCTCGGCCTCGGTCTGAATCGCCTCGAGCTGCCGGGCGCGCGCCACCGGGTCCTCCGTCTTCGCGGCGAGACGCGCCCAGCCCAGGATCGTTCCCGTCGCGTTTCGGAACTCGTGCGCGATGCCCGCCGACAGCTCGCCGAGCGCCGCGAGCTCGCGGCGGGTCGAGAGCTCGCGCTCGAGGCGCCGCGTGTTCGTGCGGTCCTCGAGAAAAAGGAGGACGCCCAGCACCGTCTTCCCCGCGTCCAGAATCGGGACGGCCGTGAGCTCGAGAAGGCGCGCGGCCGCCCCCTCTCCGAGCACGAGCTCCCTCGAGAGCGTCGGCGTGCCGGCGCGCGCCGCCTGCGCCGCCGCGCGGAGCGCGGGCACCGCGTCGACCGCGGCCTCGGCGGAAGCCACGGGATCCCCCGCGCCGAGACCGAGAAACTCGCGGGCGGGGACGTTCGCCTGCGTGAGGCGGCCTTTCGCGTCCACGACGACGAGCCCGCCGGGATGCGACCTCACGAGCGTCTCGGCCGTCACCGCGAGGTCGTCGGCGCGCCGCTTTTCGGAGCTGCGAAGCCCTTCCAGCTCGGCCGTGCGTTTCTTCAGCTCGTCGACCGTGCGCTGGAAGGTCGCGACCGCCGTCGCGGCTTCGTCGCCGAAGGGCCTCGCCGCGGGCACGAGGTCGCCGGCGCCGCGCGCCGTCTTCGTGAGGGCGTCGATCGGCTCGAGGAGGCGCCTCAGGAAGGGCACGACGAGAAGGACGAGAACCGCGGCGGCCGCGGGCACCGCGATCGAGAGGATGCGGGCGTTTCGGCGGGCCTCGACGATCGACGCGCCGTCCCAGACGACCCGCACCATCCGCGTCCCGCCGGGCAGCGCGACGGTGATCGCCGGCGCCCCGCTCTCGCCCGCCGCGACGAGCGGCTCTTCGAAGGAAAGCTCGCCGGCCGGCAGCGCCGCGGGCGCGAGCCCCGCGTCCGGCAGGGACGGCGCGTCGGCGACCCGCTGGCCCCGCGCGTCGTAGAGCGCGGCGCCCCGCGCGTTCACGTCGCGCAGGAAGCGCGCCACGGACGCGTCCGCCACGAGCGCCGCGGCGGGATCGGGCGCCCTTCCGAGGCGGTCCGCCACGGCACGCGTCTCACTCGTCAGGCGTCGCAGGCTCTCCCCCACGCCCCATGCCGCCGTGTTCCGGAGGACGACGACCGCCGTCCCGGCGAGAAAGAGCATCGTCGCGAGGCCGCCCACGATCACGTTGCGCACCTCGCGCTCGAACGGGCGATCGGTCACGGCAGGAGCCTCGGCACCCAGGGCACGCCCGAGGCGAGGGCCTCCCACGCCGAGCGCCCGAAGGCGAAGGCCGAGAGCGCGCCGCACGCGAGAAACACGCCGAACGGCACGTCGGCTCGCGCGAGGAGAACGAGGAGCCCGGCAGGCGTCGCCTCGGCGCGCGCGGCGAGGACCCGGAAGAAATCGGCTCCGTCGTCGAGCGCGAGGCGAGAGCTGGCTGAAGGCGCGCCGCGCCGGGCTCGCGCCCGGGCCAGCCGGACGAAGGCGAGCAGCCGGCCCGCCGTGCGGGGGTCCGCCGTGAGGCGCGTCCCGTCGGCCGCGGCCCCCGGTATTTCGCGGAAGCGGGCGGAAGCCGCCAGAACGCGGCCGTCCTCGTGAACGAGAAGGCCGGCGCGCGCGGCGACCGCAAGCGCCGCGGAGGACGAGACGCGCGCGCGGCGTGCCTCCATCCGCCAGCGAAGCGTCCGGGCGAGCACCGCGCCTCCCGCCACGGCCGTGCCGGCGAGGGAGGCGAAGAGCAGCGTGAAGAACACTCCCGCGGGACCGGTGAAGGCGCCGGCCATCGCGAGCATCTTCACATCGCCTCCGCCCATGCCCTCCTGGCCGCGCAACCTCGCGTAGGCGCGCCTCACCCCTTCGAGAAAGACCGCTCCGAGGAGCGCCCCGCCGAGCGCCTCGAGGAGACGGCTCTCGACGAACGGCCCGGCGAACGCGCGGCCCGAATCCGCGGCCGCGCGGTCGCGGAGCGCCGCGAGGAACAGGGCGAGGACGAGGGTCCCGAGCGTCACTTCATCGGGCAGCGTGCGCGCCTCGAGATCCGTGGCCGCGAGAATCACGCAGGCCGCCGCGAGAAGGGCCGCAGAAGCCGCGACGAGCGTTGGACCGTAGAGAAAGCCCGCCGCGAGGAAGAGGAGCGCGACGAGCATCTCGACGAGCGGATAGCGGGCGCTGATCGGGGCGCGGCACGTTCGGCAACGGCCGCGGAGGAGGAGCCAGGACACGACCGGCACGTTGTCGTAGAACGCCACCGGCGCTCCGCAGGCGGGGCAGTGCGAGCCCGGCTTCACGACCGAGGCCCCCCGGGGCAGGCGGTGAATGCACACGTTCGCGAAGGAGCCCACGATGGCGCCCGTCGCGAGGAAGAATCCCAGGAACACGCCGTCGACCGCGCTCATGAGGGCTTCTGCCCCGCGAGGACGAGACCCGCGAGCACGACGAGCGACGCGACCGAGAGCGCCGCGCCCGCGCGAAACGAGGCCGGGCGGTAGACGACCTCGAGGCGGTGGGCGCCCGCCGGAAGGAGCACCGCCGAGAGCGCGAGGTCCGCGCGCCGGAGCGGGACCCGGGCTCCGTCCAGGCGCGCCTCCCAGCCGCGGTCGTACGACCGCGTGAGCACGAGGTAGCCGGCCTCCGAGCTTTCGGCGTCCACGGTCAGGGCTTCGGGCGCGTCTTTGACGACGCGCGCCACCGAAAAGCTCTTCCCCGCCCGCGGCTCCGGAAGGGGCCCGGCCGGCGGAGCGAGGAGGACGACCGACTCCGGGTCGAAGTCCCGCGCGACGAGCGCGCGGAACGCCGCCTCGTCGTCCGACTCCCGGGCCGACCGCGCGAAAAACACGCGCCCCTCCGGCCGGGAAAGGGCGTAGACGAGGACGCCCCCCTCGCTCCGCTCGAGTCGGGCGCCGGGGATCGTCGTCGGAAACGGAGACACGATGTGCCGGACGTCGACGAGAGAGAGGACCGTCTCCGCGTTTCCTCCCAGGAGCGCTGCCCCGAGGAGGCGCGTCCGCCGCGGGTTTCCGATGGGCGACGGCGAGGCCGCCGAGGAGAGGCCGAGGGGCAGGTTCGAGTAGCCCGCGAGAGCGGCGCTGACCCGCGCGACCGGCGAGCCGCTCCGCTCTCCACCGGCTTCGCGCCCGAGCGCCGCGAGGAGCGCGCCGTCCGAGACCACGGGAAACACCCGGCCCGGCGCGCGGGCGAGCGCCACCACGGCGGAGGGCGGGCGCCCGGGCGGTGCCGGTGCGAAGGCGCCCGCCGAAGCGAGAGGAAGAGGCACCGCCACGAGGGCCACGAGAACGGCGCCCGCGAGGCGCGGACCGGGCCGCCCCGCCGAGCGCACGGACGCGAGGAGGGACGCCCCGGCTCCGGCCGCCCCGAGAGCCGCCCACGCGGGAAGGCCCGTCACCCGGCCGGAGGCCGCTCCCGCGCCGAGAAGCGCGACGGCCCCGACGCCGAACAGGATGGCGGGCGCGAGGCGTGCGCCCGCGGCCGGCGAAACGCTCGCGCTCTCTTCGGGCACACGGCCCTTCGGCCAGCCGAAGAGCCGCCCGTGGAGCCAGCCGTCGAGGCCCGCGCCCGCGAGACCCGCGACGGCGAGCTGCACGAAGATCCACCAGCGCGCGGGGAATCGCACCCCCCGCGCGACGCCCGCGTCCCACAGGAAGGGAAGCAGTCCGCCGTTGGCTCCGAGCGCGAGGAGGAGGCCGAGGAGCGCGAGGAGCGCGAGCGCGACGAGGAGGCGGGGCCTCGCCGCGAGGCCCGCGCCCGCTCCCGCGGCGAGCACGAGGACGAGCGGAGAGAGCGCCAGCGTCGCGAGATATCCGCCCCGGCCCGCGGACGGGCGGCGCGTCAGTTCGTCGGGCGGGGGCAGAACCACGTCGAGCAGGTCCGACGTTCCGACCGGCCTCGCGAGCGCCTCCGCTCTCGTCACGCCCTCGAGCCGGCCGGAGGAAGCCACGTACTCGAAGAACGGGAGCGCCGCGACCGCCGCGAGAGCCGCGCCGAGGAGGAGCCCCGACCCGAGCCTGAGGAGCGGCGAACGGGACGGAGTCGCTCCGCCGGCCTCGTCACCCCGCGTCGCGAGCGCGAGGAGAGCCGCGCCGGCCGCGCCCGCCACCGCAAGGGCGGGCTCGCCGCCGAGAAAAGACAGCGCGGTGGCGGTGGCGAGGCCCGCCGGCGAGCCGCCTCGCGCCGCATGCCGCGCCGCGAGGAAGAGCCACGGGAGAAAAGCGCCCGTTTCGAAGTTGTTGTACACGAGCGCGAGGGAGAGGAATGCGCCTCCGCCCGCGAATACGGACGCGCCGAGAAGCGCGCCGGCGCGCGACGTGCCGAGGAGAGACAGCCAGGCCGCCATCCCGGATGCCGCGATCGCGAGGTGGAGGGCGATGCCGAGGAGAGGCCCGTATGCCCCGGGCAGGAAGAACGGCAGGTCGCCGGGGTAGAAGACGCCTGTCTGGAGCTGGGCGAGCCACGGTTCGCCGCACCCCGAAAGCGGGTTCCAGAGGGGCACTCCCGACGGCCAGCGCGCGGCCGTGTAGGCCTTCATCGGCCAGAAGAAATCGGCGAGGTCTCCGGGCGCGGGCGCGAGGCCCGAAAGCGCGCAGGGCGCGAGCAGATACGCCGCGAACGCGAGCCCCAGGGCGCCCCCCAGGAGCGCCGTCCGTCCCGTCGTCCCGCGGCCTCGCACCGCCGCGATTCTAGGCCGGAAGAGAAAAGAGCCCCCGTGAGGGGGCTCTCGGATCGGGACTCAGCGGGGAGGACGATTACCGCTGTGCGCCCGCGGGGTAATTGATGAACTGGCCGTCCACGAAGAGGATGTCGTCGTTGAAGTCCGTGGTCTCGCCAAAGGTGAGGGGCGGCAACGTCATCGATCCATCCTTGCCCGCGGACTGGATGGCGTAGTCCTGGAAGGTCGCGCCGACCGAATAGGTGAAGAACGACTGCCAGCCGTCCGCCAGGGGCAGGACGCGAATGTAGGTGGGCGTGACCTGTTGGTTGAAGCCCGCGCCGGGCGCTCCGAAGGTCGTGGCGCCGAGCGTGAGACCCACCGGGAGGGTGTAGGCCGCGGCGGCCGGGTAATGGTTGAAGTCGACGGCGTACGCCTCGGCACCCGTGCCGGCCGAACGCATGTCGCCCATCGTCCTCTTCTGCTTGGCGCGCTGGATGGCGTTGAGCAGGTTCGGAATGGCGATCGCGACGATGATGCCGATGATCGCCACGACGATCAAAAGCTCGATGAGGGTGAAGCCCTTGTTGTTCCTTTTCTTCATGACGAGAACCTCCTAATGGCCACTCCTCCTTCAAGACGCGTGCCGCCCGCCCTGAGAGCCCTAATCGGGCTCGTTCGGGCACGAATCGAGCCGGAACGTCCGGGCCGTGACGAATTTTTGTCGGAGGAGGAGAGGCCGCCTTGCCACCGTTTGTCGGGCCGGCACCCGCCCGTCACTTCTGGGCGCCTTCCGGAAACTGCACGAATGTGCCGTCGATGAGGATGATGTCGGCGTTGAAATTCGTCGTCCCGCCGCCGAGCGGATCCGTCTCCGGGATCCCGTCGGCGCCGGCCGAGCGCAGCGCGAAGTCGCTCCGCTCCGGGTTCGTCCCGTACAGGAAAAACGAGTTCCAGCCGTCCACGAGGGGAACCACCCGCATGTAGGTCGGGCTGATCAGGGCGGCGGCTGTCCCGAATGTGCCGGTCGGCAGCGCGAGGCCCGGAGGCAGCGTGATGGCCGCGGCCGCGGGGTAGAAGTTCTGGTCCGTCGCGTAGGCCTCGATACCCGTCGCGAGAGTCTTGATGTCAGCCATCGAGCGCTTCTGCTTCCCCCGCTGGATCGCGTTGACCATGTTCACGATGGCGATCGCGGCAATGATGCCGATGATCGCCACGACGATCAGAAGCTCGATGAGGGTGAAACCTCTTCGCCTAGTCATTCTGCAATCAACCCTGCCACCCTGCACTCAAGAAACGTGCCTCGATTCGGGGGCGCCGGCGACCCGCCTTTAGAATGGGTCCAACGTGATTCCGCGCCCGCCCTTCGCATCCTCTCTTTCCCTCGAGCGGGAACTCGCCGAGTTCGAAGCCCTGAAGCCGCGGCTGGCCGAGGTCTGGGATGCAATCTCCGGGCGCGACGACCAGCCGCACACCTCGGTCGTCGTCCCGTCGCTCACCCTCGACCAGGCGGAGATGAAGAAGCTCGAGGGAGCGAGCTTCTACGAGGAAAGGCTCCTGTTTCTCCTGATCCGGCTGCGCAACCCGCGGGCGCGTGTCGTCTTCGTGACGTCGCAGCCCGTGCATCCCCTCGTCCTCGAGTACTACTTCCAGCTTCTCGTCGGCATTCCCACGAGCCACGCGCGAAGCCGGCTGACGCTGCTGTGCGCGCACGACTCCTCGCCCCGCTCCCTCACGGAGAAGATCCTCGAGCGCCCCCGGCTGATCGAACGCATCCGCCAGGGCATCGCCGACCGCTCGCGGGCGTATCTCACCGTGTTCAACTCCACGCCCCTCGAGCGCAAGCTCGCGGTCCTTCTCGGGATTCCGCTCAACGGCGTCGACCCCGCGCTCAACGCGCACGGGACGAAGTCCGGGAGCCGGAAGATCTTTCGCGAGGCCGCCATCGCCCTCCCCGACGGCTTCGAGGAGCTGCGCGACGACCGCGACCTCGAGAGCGCGCTCGTGGAGCTGAAGCGCCGGAAGCCGGCCCTCAGGCGCGCCGTCGTGAAGTTGAACGACAGCTTCTCCGGCGAGGGCAACGCGGTCTTTCATTACGAAGGCACGGGGCGCGACCTCGCCGAAGCGGTCCACGCGACGCTCCCGCAGCTGGAATTCTCCGTGCCGTGGGAGACGTGGGACGACTACCACGGGAAGTTCTGCCGGATGGGCGGGATCGCCGAGGAGTTCCTCGAGGCCCCGCAAAAAAAATCCCCGAGCGTCCAGCTCCGGATCGACCCTTTCGGCGGCGTCATTCCAATCTCCACGCATGACCAGATCCTCGGCGGGCCGAGCGGCCAGGTGTTTCTCGGCTGCCTCTTTCCCGCCGACGAAGAGTACCGGCTGCTCATCCACGAGGCGGCCATGCGGATCGGCACCGTTCTCGCCTCGAAGGGCGTCATGAGCCGCTTCGCCGTCGACTTTCTCGTGATGCGGGACGACGCGTCGGCTCCCTGGAAGGCGTGGGCCCTCGAGATCAACCTCCGCATGGGGGGCACGACGCATCCTTACCTCGCGCTGCAGTTCCTGACGGGCGGACAGCTCGATCCCTCGACCGGGCTCTTCCACTCGCCGCGGGGCTTGCCCAAGTTCTATCGCGCGACGGACAACCTTCAGTCCGAGACGCTTCGGGGGCTCCTGCCCGAGGACCTCATCGAGATCGTCACGATCAACTCCCTTCACTACAGCCACAACTCCGAGTCCGGCGTGCTGTTTCACCTCATCGGCGCGCTCTCGCAGTTCGGCAAGCTCGGGATGACGGCGATCGGGAACACGCGCGAGGAGGTCGAGGCGATCTACGACAAGACTCTGCGGATCCTCGGATACGAGGCCGCCATGGGCCGGTGAGGCCGCCGGGATAGCATCCACGAATGATCCTTCTCACGCGTCAGGCCGGTGTGCTCCTGCACCCGACGTCGTTGCCCTCGCGGTTCGGAATCGGCGACCTCGGGCCGGCGGCGGACGCCTTCCTCGACTGGGCCGCCCGGGCCGGCCTGAGGATCTGGCAGGTCCTTCCCCTCGGGCCGACCGGGCCGCACCGCTCGCCCTACGACGGGCTCTCGGCCTTCGCGGGGAATCCTCTGCTCGTCTCGCCGGAGTGGCTCGTCGAGGAGGGTCTCCTGCCCGCCTCCGCCCTCGACGGCGCCGAGGAGTTCCCGGACGGGCAGGTCGACTGGGACGCCGTCGTCTCCTTCCGAACGCGTATCCTCAGGGCCTCCTTCGATTACGCCGGGACGCTCGGCGGCCGCGTCGCAGAGGAGCGGGCGCGCTTCGCGTCGTCGCCCCCTCAGGCGCCCTGGCTTCAGGACTTCACGCTCTTCGCCGCCCTGCGCGAACGGCACGCGGGCCGGGCCTGGATGGACTGGGATCCGGGGTTCGCCGCCCGCGACCCGGAGGCGCTCGCGGCGGCTCGCGCGGAGCTCGCCGAGGAGATCGCGTTCCACGAGTACGTCCAGTTCCTCTTCTTCCGGCAATGGGAGCGCGTCAAGCGGGCGGCGAACGCGCGCGGGATCTCGATCATGGGCGACCTGCCGATCTATGCCGCCAGCGACAGCGCGGACGTGTGGGCGCACCGACGCCTGTTCGCCGTCGACGAGGCGGGCCGTCCCACCGCCCTCGCGGGCGTGCCGCCCGATTACTTCAGCGCGGACGGCCAGCTCTGGGGCCATCCGCTGTACCGGTGGGACGTCCTCGCCGGGGAGGGGTACGACTGGTGGATCGAGCGCGTCCGCATGAACCTGCGGCTCGCCGACCTCGTCCGCATGGACCACTTCCGCGGCTTCGCCGCGTACTGGGAAGTGCCCGCGGGCTCGAAGACGGCGCGAGAGGGACGCTGGGTGAACGGGCCCGGGCTCATGCTCTTCCTCGCGATCCGCCATGCGCTCGGCGACGTGCCGATCGTCGCGGAGGATCTCGGCCACGTGACGGACGACGTGCGACGGCTCGTCGCGACGCTCGGGCTGCCCGGCATGAAAGTGCTGCAGTTCGGGTTCGGCGAGACGGACAGCGAGCACCTCCCTCACCGCTACATTCCGAACCTCGTCGTGTACACGGGAACCCACGACAACGACACGGCCACCGGATGGTTCACGTCGCTCGATTCGGACTCGCGCGGAAGGCTCGCCGACTACCTCGGCTCCGACGGGCACGACGTGGCGTGGGACCTCGTGAGGGCCGCCTTCACGTCCGTGGCCGACCGCGCCATCGCGCCCCTCCAGGATCTCCTCGGCCTCGGCCCCGAGACGCGCATGAACACGCCGGGCCAGTCGGCCACGAACTGGAGCTGGCGCATTTCCTCCGGCGCCCTGAGCCCCGAGCACGCCGCGCGCATCCGGCGCCTCGCCGTGCTGACCGGACGCGCGGAGCCCGCCGGCTAGCCTCCGTGGACGCGCAGGATGACGGACTCGCCGAGGCCGCCCGCCGCGCTTCCGCCCCGATACGCCTCCTCGCCGTGGACCTGCCGGTCGAGACCCTCGAGCTCGGCGTGCAGGCCGACCCGGAGCGGCGTGACCAGCTTCACGAGCAGGAGAACGGCCGCCGTGGCCGCGGCGGTGTAGGCGAACACGACCGCGACCGCACCGAGCTGGATGCCGAGCTGCGCCGCGCCTCCCGCGAGGAGGCCATTGCCGCCTTCGGGATTCGCCGCTTTCGACGCGAAGACGCCGGTCAGAATCGAGCCGGTCATCCCGCCGATCCCGTGGCACGCGAAAACGTCGAGCGTGTCGTCGAGCGACGTGCGAGCCCGGAGGCGCAGAGCCGTGTAGCTCGCGAGCGCCGTCAACGCCCCGATCGCGACCGCAGCGAGCGGCGACACGAAGCCTGCTCCGGGCGTGATGCCGACGAGCCCGACGACCGCGCCCGTCGCGGCGCCGACCGCCGTCGCGTGGCCGCCGACGGAATTCTCGAGGAGAATCCAGGTGAGCAGAGCCGAGGCCGCGCCGGCGTTCGTCGTCACGAACGCGAGCGACGCGGTCCCGTTCGCCGCGAGCGCCGAGCCCGCGTTGAACCCGAACCACCCGAACCACAGCAGGCCCGAGCCGAGGAGGGCGTAGGGCACGTTGTGCGGGATCAGGGCGATGCGTCTGTTGTCGTGCCGCGGGCCGAGGAACATCGCGGCGACGAGAGCCGCGGTCCCCGCCGTCACGTGCACGACCGTGCCCCCGGCGAAGTCCAACGCGCCCCAGCCGCGCAGGAAGCCCCCCGTGCCCCACACCCAGTGCGCGACCGGCGCGTACACGACGAGGCTCCAGAGGCCGATGAAGAGGACGTAGGCGCGGAAGCTCATCCGCTCGACGATCGCACCCGAGATCAGCGCGGGCGTGATCGTGGCGAACATGCCCTGGAACACGAAGTACGCGAGGTGCGGGACCGTGGCGGCGTAGGCGGGCTCCGGAGCGGCGCCCACGCCCGAGAGGCCGAGCCACTTCAGGCCGCCCAGAAAGGCCGTCCCGGGCGCGAACGCGAGGGAATAGCCGGCCGCCATCCAGACGAGCGCGCCCGTGCCCATCGCGACGTACGTCATCATGAGCGTGTTGAGCGCGTTCTTCCGCCTCACGAGGCCGCTGTAGAAGAACGCCAACCCCGGGTTCATGAGGAAGACGAGCGCGGCCGAGACGAGGAGCCAGGCGGTGTCGCCGGCGCTGATCGCGGGAGGAGGAGCGGCGTTCACGACGGATCCTCCTTCGAGACGCGGAGCGCGCGTGCCTGAACCTCGTCGGCCGAGATCGGGGTGAGCGCCAGGACGTCCCGCTCGCCCGTCCGGATCCGCACGACGCGCTCGAGCGCCTGAACGAAGATCTTGCCGTCGCCGACCTCGCCCGTGCGCGCGCCCGCGAGGATCGCCTCGATCGTGGGCTCGACAAAAGGCTCGGAGACGGCGATGTCGATCCGCACCTTTTCGACGAACTCGAAGACGAGTGTCGTGCCGCGATACTGCTCGACGGTGTCGTGCTCGCCGCCGTGCCCCTGCACCCGCGACAGCGAGATGCCGGTCACGCCCGCGCGAAACAGGGCGGCCTTCACGTCCGCGAGCTTCTCGGGCCGGATGATCGTCGTGATCAGCTTCATGGGCACCCTCCTGTCCTGTCCCTCGAACGAGGGCGCGTTGTATCGTCTTTCGGAGTCGAAAAACAGCCCGCTGGAGGCCGTGTGGTTCGAACGGTACGGGAAGATCCCGGAGGCGCGGATCGCGCGAGCGGCCCCTATCCCGCCGGGGACGAGTCGGATCTCGTCCTCCGGGACGGCACGGCGATGCGCCTGCGCCCGATCCGGCCCGACGACGGGCCGGGCCTTCTCGCGCTCTACGACCGCCTCTCGCCCGAGAGCCTGTACTTCCGCTTCTTCGCAGTGCCCGACAAGGACCGGGGGAAGGCCGAATACCTCACGCACGTGGATTACGACCGGCGGTACGCCGTCGTCGCGGAGATGGCGGGAGGCATCGTGGGAGTCGCGCGGTGGGAACGGCTGGCCGATCGCCCCGGCCACGCGGAGGTCGCGTTCACGGTGGCCGACGACCTCCAGGGCCGGGGCCTCGGCAGCGCCCTTTTCCGGCGCCTCGCAACGCTCGCTCGCGCGCGGGGAATCACGGTCTTCGAGGCCGAGGTCCTGAAGAACAACGAGCGCATGCTGCGCGTGTTCGAGCGCTCGGGCCTCGCGTCGACGACGAAGGATGGGGGGAACGTCCTGACGATCCTGCTGACGCTCGATCGAGTCGACGCCCCGCCGGCCTGATCCAGCGCGCCCGAATCCCTATACTTGCCGTTCGGTGGCCGCGGAACCACTTCTTCCCAGGAGCATCGGCCGGTACGAGATCCTCCGCTTGCTCGGCCGGGGCGGCATGGGAGAGGTCTATCTCGCGTCGGATTCGGCGCTCGGCCGCCAGGTCGCGATCAAGATCCTGCCCGCCGCGCTCCAGAGCGACGCGAAGATGCGCGGGCGGTTCATGAACGAAGCGCGGGCCGTCGCGGCGCTGAACCATCCGAACGTCATCACGATCCACGACCTCTCGACGACGGACGCGCGCGACGCGGGTTTCCCGCCGGGCGCCCTCTATCTCGTCCTCGAGTACCTGGAGGGCGAGGGCCTCGACGAGATCATGGACAAGCGGAGGCTCTCGATCCCGGAGTGTCTCGACATCGCCATTCAGGCGCTCGAGGGCCTGAAGGTCGCCCATCAGAGCCGGATCCTGCACCGCGACATCACGCCCTCCAACCTCATGCTCGCGCCGGACGGCCGCGTGAAGGTGCTCGATTTCGGACTCAGCAAGATCCTCGCCGAGGGTGCGCGCGACACGTCGCGTTCGCACCGCCAGACTGGCGAGGGCATGATCGTCGGGACCCTCGACTATCTCTCCCCCGAGCAGGCTCTCGGAAGCCCCCTCGACGAGCGGTCCGACCTCTTTTCCATGGGCATCGTCTTCTACCAGATGCTGGCCGGCGCGCATCCGTTCTCGGGCGCGAGCGTGACCCAGATGGTGGCCAAGATGATGACCAAAGAGGCCGACCCCTGGCCGGAGCCCGACCTCGTGCCCGAGAGCCTGAAGCAGATCGTCGCGCGGGCGCTCAGGAAGGAGCCCTCCGAGCGGTACGGAGGCGCCGGCCAGATGATTCTCGACCTCGTGCTCGCGCGGCGCGAGCTTCAGGCGAGGCCGACCCGCGGCGCCGTCACGCGCGAAGTTCCCCGCGCGGCCGCGCCCGCATCCCTGCCGGCCGCCGTCGCCCCCTCCACCGCGCCTCTTCGGCGCCGCCGCCTCTCGACGGCGCCCGTGACGAGCGAGATGCCGACGTCGACGCCGCGGAAGGGACCGCTCCTGCTTCTCCTCGGCGCTAGCCTCGTGCTCCTCGCCTTCGCGGCGACGTTTCTCGCGGCACGCGGCTGCGCGGCCCCGCGCGCGTCGGTCCCCTCCTCGGCGCCGGCCCGCTGAGGGCACGGCATGACCGACGCGCTGGGCCTTTTCCATTCCGGCGTCGCCGACTGGTTCCGCGGGAGCTTTCCGGGAGGGCCGACCGCCGCCCAGAGGCTCGCGTGGCCGGCGATCGCGGCGGGCCGGAACGTCCTCCTCGTCTCGCCCACGGGGACGGGCAAGACCCTGGCGGCTTTCCTCGTGGCGCTGGACGGCCTCGTGAAGCGCAAGCTCGAAGGCGGGGCGGAGCGAACACTTTCAGTTCTCTACGTCTCTCCCCTCAAGGCGCTCGACAACGACGTCGCGCGCAACCTCGAGGGGCCGCGGGAAGGGATCCGCCGCGCGCTCGAGAACGCGGGCCTCCCGGCCGGCGAGCGCGCGGCCGCGCGGATCACGGCGGCCGTGCGCACCGGCGACACGGCTGCCGCGGCGCGACGCGACCAGCTCCGCCGCCCCCCCGACATCCTCATCACGACGCCCGAATCGCTCTACCTCCTCCTGACGGGCTCCGGGCGCGCGCTCCTCTCGACCGTCTCGACCGTGATCCTCGACGAGATCCACTCGGTGGCCGGGACGAAGCGCGGGTCCCACCTCGCGCTGAGCCTGGAGCGGCTCGAGGCGCTCGTCACGGAGGCCGGCGGGCGCGCCCCGCAGCGCGTCGCGCTCTCGGCGACGGTCGAGCCGGCCGCCGAGGTCGCCGCTTTCGTCGGGGGGACGCACCGTGTCGAGCCGCTCGTCGTGGACGCGAAGAAGAGCCTCGACCTCGCTGTCGTGAGTCCGAGGGAGACCTTCGGCGCGTCGGACGAGGGCTCCGCCTGGGAGCCCGCGGTCGAGGCCGTCGCGGCCGAGGTCCTGAAATGGCGCACGACGCTCGTCTTCTGCAACAACCGGCGGCATGCCGAGCGCGTGGCCGCGAAGCTCGAGGAGAAGCTCTTACGCAAGGTGCCGACGCATCACGGCTCCGTCGCGCGCGCGCTGCGCGAGGAGATCGAGGGCGACCTGAAGGCGGGTTCCCTGCGCGTCCTCGTCGCGACGGGATCCCTGGAGCTCGGCCTCGACGTGGGCGAGATCGACTCGGTCGTCCAGATCGGCAGCCCGAAGGGCGTCGCGCGCGCGCTGCAGCGCGTCGGCCGCTCGGGTCACCTCGTGGGCCAGACGGCGCGCGGCCGCCTCGTCCCTCTGTTTCTCGAGGACCTCTACGAGTGCGCCGCGACGGTGGAAGGCATGCGCGAGGGCGACGTCGAGGAGATCTGCCCGCCGGAGTTCCCGCTCGATGTCCTCGCGCAGCAGATCGTGGCCGAGGCCGTGGGCCGCGGAAAGGACGGCACGACGGCCGGTGCCCTCCTCGAGATGTTCCGGCGCGCGCGGCCCTATCGCGCCCTGCCTCGCGCTCTCTTCTTCGAGACGCTCGCGATGCTCTCGGGAAAGTATCCGAAGGAGCGCTTCGCCGCGCTCGCCCCGAAGCTCGTGTGGGACCGCGCGACCGACCGCGTCGCCGCGCTGCCCGGGGCGCGCCTCGCGGCGCTGCTCGACGGCGGAACGATCGGCGACCGGGGCACCTTCCGCGCCGTGCTTCGCGACGGCCGCACGGTCGTGGGCGATCTCGACGAGGAGTTCGTCTACGAGACGCGCGCGGGCGACGTCTTCCTCCTCGGCTCGCGGGCGTGGCGGGCCGTCGAGATCTCGCACGACCGGGTCGTCGTCGAGGACGCGGCCGGCCGGCCCGCGCGCATGCCCTTCTGGAAGGGGGAAGGGCTCGGCCGCACGGCGAAGCTCGCCGCGCGCGTCGGCCGCCTCAAACGTTTCGTGGCCGAGCGCCTCGACGACCCGGCGCTCCCCGGTCTCCTCTTCGAGCGCTATGGCTGCGACCCGAACGCCGCTTCCGCGCTCGTGGCGGCCGTGCGCCGCGAGGCCTTCGACTCGGCCGGCATCGCGTCCGACCGCCACGTCGTTTTCGAGACGTTTCCGAATGAGCTCGGCGACCCCTGCGTCCTCGTGCGCTCCCTCTTCGGCCGCGGCGTCAACCTGCCCTGGTCGCTCGC
>JBGPDK010000041.1:0-21664 GCA_041482235.1 Thermoanaerobaculia bacterium
AGGATCCGGAGCCGCGATCTCCTGAAGCTCGCGCAGCTCTATTTGAACGGAGGCTCCTGGAATGGCACGCGTGTCGTGTCGGAAGCCTGGATGAAGGAATCGATGCGCCCGCAAGCGCGAATCGACGACAAGACCGAGTACGGGTACCTCCTCTGGCTGAGGTCCTTCGGCCCGAAAGGGAAGGAGCACCCGGTCGCCTTCATGGGTGGGAACGGCGGAAACAAGGTTGCGATCGTTCCCGACCTCGATCTCGTCGCCGTCCTCACGAGCACGAACTACAGCGCGAAGGGCATGCACGAACAGACCGACCGCCTGCTCGGCGAGTACGTCATCGCGGCCGGCGAGGCGCGCTGAGCGCCCTTCAGGCGCTCTTCACGACGCCCACGGGGCACGAGACGCCCGTTCCCCCGAGGCCGCAGTAGCCTTCCGGGTTCTTCGCGAGGTACTGCTGGTGGTAGTCCTCCGCGTAATAAAACTCCGGTGCCGGCAGGATCTCGGTCGTGATCGCGGAGTACCTCGCCGCCGAGAGCTCCTTCTGGAACGCCTTTTTCGAGGCCTCGGCCGCCGTGCCTTGCGCGTCGTCGAAGGTGTAGATGCCGGAACGGTACTGCGTGCCCGTGTCATTCCCCTGCCGCATGCCCTGCGTCGGATCGTGGTTCTCCCAAAACAGCTTCAGGAGCTCGCCGTACGAGACCTTCGCGGGATCGAAGACGACGAGGACGACCTCGTTGTGCCCCGTGCGCCCCGTGCAGACCTCGCGATACGTCGGGTTCGGCGTGAAGCCGGCGGTGTAGCCGACCGCGGTCGAGAACACGCCGCGCGTCTGCCAGAATTTCTTCTCGGCGCCCCAGAAGCAGCCCATCCCGAAGAGCGCGCGCTGCATCCCTCCGGGAAAGGGCGGCTCGAGCTGATGGCCGTTGACGAAATGCGCCGCGGGCACGGGCATCTTCTCGGCCCGGCCCGGAAGAGCGTCGCCGGGCGCGGGCATCTGGAGCTTGGTCGTCGTGAAAGCCATGACGCCTCCGGTCAGAGGAGAACGACTCGTCGACCCCGCCTTATTCCCCCGGCCGGCGAGCGGCGGATTTTGCTCCTCGTTCGCGCAGAAGAAAAGCGGTTCGTTGGGGGAGACCGAAAAGCCCTTTTGTACGATTGACTCTCCGCCAGCAGCGGCCTAGATTTCGGCTCGGATGGCTCTGGACGAGAAAGTCCGCGCGTATCTTCGCGAGCTCGGCGCCGCGCTCAACGAGGCGGTGTCGTCGTCGGAGAAGGTGCACGAGATCCTCGCGAAGGTGAAGGCCGAAGGCTATGGCGTGTATCTCGTCCTCGACGCCACGGTCGCTCTCGAGAAACGCGGGCGGCGCTCGTCGGCCGTCCTCCCGTCCATTCGCCGGGGCGCGTTGCAGTCGGCGCGCGCCGAGGATGGCGAGGGACGCACCGTCGAGACGGCGGTTTTCCAGATCAACGTCAAGGACCTGAGCTTCCTGCGTTCGGTCGGGATCGACCCCACGCGGCCGATTCGCGCGCGCCGCCGCCCGGCGACCGTCACGCTCCGCTCTACGGTCGCGAAGAGAAGCTAGAGCGCTTCGCCGGGATCGAAGATCCCTCGATCCGATGCAGGATCTCCTCGGCCTTCCGCCTCTCGACGTCGCGCGCGCGGTTCGCGGCGTGGCGCCGGAGCCCTTTCGCGCCGCGCAGATCTGTCGGTGGATTTACGCGCGCCGCGCCGCGGAATTCGCGGAGATGACGAACCTGCCGAAAGCGATGCGCGAGGCGCTCGAGAAGGGCTTCGTCATCGGCCTTCCGAGGCTCGTCGCGCGGACGCCCGCGCCGGACGGCACCGAGAAGTTCCTCTTCGAGCTTTCGGACGGCGCACGCGTCGAGGCCGTCTACATCGTGGAGTCGAAGAAGACGCCCTCGTGGACCGATCCGGAGACACCGGGAGCCTCGCGCGTCACGCTCTGCCTTTCCTCTCAGGCGGGCTGCGCGCTCGACTGTGTGTTCTGCGTGACCGGCCGGATGGGCGCCGGACGCAATCTCACGGCCGGAGAGATCGTCGGACAATACCTCGCGATCGCACGCGCGAAGGGGTTCGGCCCGCGCGAGGCGAACGTCGTCTTCATGGGAATGGGAGAGCCGCTTCTGAACGTCGCGAACGTGGCGCGCGCTCTCGACCTCCTCGACGAGGAGGTTTCGCCGAAGCGCACGACCGTCTCGACGGCGGGCGTCGTGCCCGGGATCGAGGCGCTCGCAGGCCGGCGGCGCCGCCCGAACCTCGCCGTTTCGCTCTCCGGGGCGGACGACGCGACCCGGACGAAGCTCATGCCGGTCAACCGGACGTATCCCCTCGCGGACCTTTTCGCCGCGCTCAAGCGGTGGCCGCTCGAGCGGGGCCGCAGGATCACGTTCGAGTACGTCCTCATCGAGGGCGTCAACGACACGCTGGCGGATGCCGCGAAGCTCGCGGCGCTCGCGCGTTCGCTGCCGTCCAAGGTCAATCTCATCCCGCTCAACGAATCGAAGGATTGGCTGCCCGGCCTCAAGCGGTCCTCCGACGCCGCCGTGAACGCGTTCGCGAAGGCGGTGGCGGACGGCGGCGTGCCGGTGACCGTCAGGTGGTCCAAGGGCCTGCAGGTCGATGCGGCCTGCGGGCAGCTCAAGGGGCGTGAAGTGCCCCGGCGCCCGGTGCGGCCGGCGCGCTGATCGTCGGGCGTGACCTCGGGCTCAGCGGCGCACGATCCCCGTGAGGATTCTGCCTGCGCCCGGGCCGTCGCGTCGCCAGGACGGGAGGTCGGGAGTGCCGGCGGTGCAGAGCCCGCTTGCCGCGACGCGCTCCGGGAAAACACCACGCGCGCGGAGCGCGGCCCCGTTGAACGCCGCGACGTCGACGAAGGCGCGGCCGTCTCGGCCGGGAACGACCGCGCCCTCGGGCGCGGCGCCGTACGCGTCGAGGAGCGCCGTGACGACTTCGGGCCCCACTTCGTAGCGATCCCGCGAGATCGACGGCCCGAACGCGGCGAACAAGTTCCCGAGCCTCACGCCGCGGGCGGCGAGTGCGTCGAGCGCGGCGTCGAGTACGCGCGCCGCCGTACCCCGCCAGCCAGCGTGAACCGCGGCGATCCAGCCGGTCATCGGGTCGGCGAGAACGACCGGCACGCAGTCGGCGGACACGACAACGAGGAGAGCATTCTGGCGACAGGTGACGAGGGCGTCGCCCTCTCCGAGGAGGGATTTCCGCCGCTTGCGCGGCGGTTCTTCGAAAGTAAGGACGCGGGCGCCGTGCACCTGGTTCAGGCTTACGACTTCGGCGTCCGGCGCGCCCAGGTCGGCGGCGAGAGTCCGGTCAGCGGCATCGGGATCGAGTGAACGCGCCGTCAGCGGTCCTCGGGTAAACCCGGCCGCAAACCCCGGGGCGCCTTTCAACGAGAGGGGCTGAAAAGTGCCAGTCGAAGGCGTGCACATCGCCGGTCGCCCCTCCACGTGTTCATTCTAGGAAATTCTTCCTCTTCTCATTCCTCTTTCTCTTCTCCCTCTAGAATCCTCGCGGCTTGAACAAAACGACCACGACGCGATTGCGCCTCCCGCGCGGGTTGCGCTCCCCCGACGCGATCCAGCGCTTTCTGGACGAGCTCCTCTACAACAAGGAAAAGGGCGGCGAGACGGCGCGCTCGCCGCGCCGAGTCCTCGAGTCACGTGAGGCGCACTGCTTCGAAGGCGCGCTCTTCGCCGCGGCGGCGCTCCGGCGGCGGGGACACGCGCCTCTCGTCGTGCAGCTCAGGGCCGTGCGCGACGACGACCACGTCCTCGCCGTCTTCCGCGAACGCCCCGGCGCCGGCTGCTGGGGCGCCGTCGCGAAATCGAACTACTCCGGGCTGCGCTTTCGTTCGCCGGTCTACCGGTCGCTTCGTGAGCTCGTCATGAGCTACTTCGACGTCTATTACAACCTCGAGGGCGAGAAGAGCCTGAGGTCCTTCTCGCGCCCCGTCGACCTTTCTCGATTCGACGCGCGCGGCTGGGAGGCGGCCCAGGAGGGTCTCTGGGACGTGAGCACGTACCTTGCGACGCGGCGCTTCACGACGCTCCTCACCCGCGGCCAGGAGCGGGCGCTCACCTCGATGGACCGGCGCCTTTATGACGCCGGTCTCGTCGGAATGGTCCGCTGAGGCGGACCCTGCGCAAGGGCGACTGAAACCGGCCGCGCGATGGCGTTCGCGTAGTAGCGCAGCAGCGGCAGCTCGACGGGAACCGCCCGGAAGAGCCCGTTCTCGACGGTCACGAGATGCCTCTGAAGAAGCATCCGGAGCCCGAAGGTGACGGCGTAGTCCTGGTCGCCGCGCGGCACGTAGACCTGAGCGCCGGCCTCCTCGAGGGCCCGCCAGTGGGCGAGGACCTCGGCCTTGAGCTCGATCTCGCTGAGAGCCCGTTCCGGTGCCGCCGCGAAGACTCGCGAGACGAGGGAGACGGGGAGCACGGGAACGATCCGTCCGATCCTCGCCATCAGCTCCTGAGCGAGCGCCTCGACGGCGGCGAAACGGTCTTCCCGGGACGCGGTCACGAGGTCGATGGACCGCGACTTCAGCCAGGCTTTCGTCGAGAGCGGAGACCCGAAGCTGACGCAGGCGTAGCCGAACCGGTGCCAGTCGTTCGTGAGGAGGAGGCGCAGGTTCTGCCTCACGAAGCGCAGCGTCCCCGAGAGCGTCTCGCGCGACGTGGCGCGGCCCTGCGCGGGGGAGCGGTCGAGGATGAGCGTGCGGTCCTCGAGAACGCGGTCGTAATTCACTCCCACCGGCACGAAGACGAGGTCGCGCGCCCCGCCCGGATCGAAACCGCGGAGCATGTAGTCGAGGAGGCCGAGCTTCGGCGGCCGGAGCGCGCCGTCCCGCGTCAGCCCGCCTTCGGGATACACGGCCTGTGGCACGCCGTGCGCGGTCGCCATCCCGACGTAGCGTTCGAGGACGCGCCGGTAGAGGGGGTCGTGCGCGTCGCGGCGCACGAAATAGGCGCCGGTGGCGCGCACGAGGCTCTGGATGGGCCAGACGCGCGCCCACTCTCCGACCGCGTAGCTCAGGGCCGTACGCTCGGCCGCGAGGTACGACAGGAGGATGTAGTCCATGTTGCTGCGGTGGTTCATCACGAAGACCACACTCGAGCCGTCCGGGATCGCCGCGAGGCCCGCGTCGTCCGCCGAGCCGATGCGTACGCGGTAGAGCGCGCGGGCGAGCGCGCGGGCTGCCGCGTAGCCCGCGCGGAAGTAGATCCACGCGCTGAACGCCGGGACGATCTCGGCCGCGTAACGCGCGACGCGATTCTGCACGTCCTCGCGCGGCGCGCCCGTCTCCTTCGCGAAGGCTTCCGCGGCCTCGAGGACCTTCGGGTCGAAGCGGAGCTGATCGATGAGGACCTCGCGCTTCGTGAGCTTGAAGGACGGGAGTCGCAGCGGCAGGCGCGTGTTCAGCTCGTCGATGAAGCGGTTCGCGCGACGGCGGAGCACGGCGCGCATCGCCGGCCGGAGCAGCCGGTCGACGACCGCCCAGCCCGCGAGGAAGGCGAGCAGGACGAACGCCCAGGCGGGGAGCGAGACCGTCTCGTGCATGGTTCGGGGGGCACGGCAATTGTGTCAGAGGGCCCGAGTCGCGGTCTAATCGGCCCATGAAGACTCTTGTGACCGCCTGCGGCCTCGCCCTGGCCGCGGCCGTCTCCGCTCCAGCCCAGATCGTCCCGCCCGCTGCGGTGCCGGGCGACGCCGTCATCCGCGACTTCCGGTTCGCGAGCGGCGAGATCCTTCCGGAGCTGAAGCTGCACTACGTCACGCTCGGGCGGAAGCTCGACGACGGCAGAGGACGCACGAGGAACGCCGTTCTCGTCCTCCACGGAACGGGGGGCTCGTCCGCGCAGTTCCTCGGGCCGAACTTTGCCGGCGTCCTCTTCGGGCCCGGCCAGCCGCTCGACGCCTCGCGCACATTCATCGTGATCCCGGACGGCGTGGGACACGGCGCCTCGTCGAAGCCGAGCGACGGCCTGAAAGCGAAGTTTCCGCGCTACACGTACGACGACATGGTGGAGGCCCAGCACCGGCTCCTCACGGAGACTCTCGGCGTGACCCACCTGCGCCTCGTGATCGGCACCTCGATGGGCGGCATGCACACCTGGGTGTGGGGCGAGACGCATCCCGACTTCATGGACGCCCTCATGCCCCTTGCGAGCCTGCCGGTCGCGATCGCGGGCCGGAACCGGATGTGGCGGAAGATGGCGATGGACCTCATCCGCGACGACCCCGACTGGAAGGGCGGCGACTACGCGGCGCAGCCTCGCGGCCTCAAGGGGGCGCTCGCGCTCATGCTCGTCATCTCGGGAAGCCCCCACCAATGGATGCAGCAGGCGCCCGACCCAGCGGCCGCCGATGCCGCCGTCGAAACCTACATGAAAGACCGCTTCGCCAGTACCGACGCGAACGACCTGCTGTTCGCCCTGAACGCCTCGCGCTCCTACGACCCATGGCCGCGCCTCGACAGGATCCAGGCTCCGCTGCTCGCGCTCAACTTCGGGGACGACGCGATCAATCCTCCCGAGCTCGGCCTCCTCGAAAAAGGAGTCGCCCGCGTGAGGAACGGCCAGGCCGTCGTTTTCCCGCTCTCGGAGAGGACGCGCGGCCACCAGACGCACACGTGGGCGGACGTCTGGAAAACCTACCTCACCGAGTTGCTCGTCAGATCGAAGAAGTGAAGGAAGGAGACCTCGATGCAAGTGACTGAGCTCCACACGAAAATCATCACTTACCTCGAAACGGAGGTCGAAGGAGACCTCCTCAGGAGCGTCGGCATGATCGCCGAGGCGATCGGGGCGGAGCGGGACACCGTCCAGGAGCTCGTCCGCGAAATGGTGAGGAAGGGCGAGGTGTTCGAGCCCATTCCGCGGCGCTATCTCCGGCGTGAGCGCCGGACGAGCCGTTCCGTCGCCAGTCACGTCCCCGAGAGGCGGGCGAGAACGTAGGTGATGAGGAACAACCGTCCATCCGGGAATGGTTTCGCTGGATTTCGCCGGCCTCTTCTGAGAAGCTTTGTGCAAAGAGCGCGATGGAACTGAGCACGGCACACGATGGGCGTGTCACGGTCGTGACCGTGAAGGGCGATCTCGTGATCGGCGAGCCCGAGGCGGCGTTCAAGAGGACCGTCATGGGCCTGCTCGAAGAGGGGAAGGTCGACCTTCTGATCGATTGCTCGGGTCTGCGCATCGTCGATTCGTCCGGTCTCGGCGCTCTCGTGCGCGCGCTCACGACGTCGCAGAACGAGGGAGGCCGCGCGAAGCTCCTCGGAGTCGGTTCGCACCTGAAGAAGCTCCTCGAGATCACGAGGCTCGATTCGGTCTTCGAGACGTTCGACGACCGGGAGCAGGCCGTCTCCAGCTTCTGAATCGGGCCGGGGCTGCGAGTCGCGCGGGACGATACCGATGGCCGAAGAGTTTGGGAAGCGGGAGGCCGCCGAGGCCGAAGCTGCCATGCTGGCGGAGCTCGCGCGCTGCGACAGCCTCGGCGAGAAGTCGGCCTGGGCGGCTCGCTGGGCCGCGAAGCTGGCCGAGGCCGACGCCTCTCTCGTCTTCGCCGGCGATCCGGTCCAGCCGACTCTCGTCTGCACGGGAGCGTTCGGCGAGGGGGCGGCGAAGAACCTGCGCCGGACCGTCTCCCGCGAGACGGGACTCGCGCGGGATGTCCTGCACGACCGCGGGGCGCGGCTGATCCGCAGGGAGGAGATCACCTCCCTTGCCGACCCGCTTCTGAGAGATCTACCGGGAGGCATCGCGGGGGCGATCCTCGCGCCGCTCCCCCTCGAAAATGGGACGGCGGGCCTCGTCGTCCTCGTTTTCCACGAGACGCCCGCGAAGGGGCGCCTCGCGCGTCTCGAGCCCTTTCTCCGGCACGCGGCGGCGGCCGTTGGGAGGGCGCGGGAAGCGGAGAAGAAGACGGCTCGCCTTCTCGCGGCCATCGAGCGCCTCACGAACCTCTACGACGTGACGAAGACCTTCGGTTCGACGATCGACCTCGAAGAGCTCTCGACGCTCATCGCGAGGAAGTCGGCCGAGCTCGCTGGCGGCGAGGCCGCGTCGCTCTGGATGCTCGACGAAGCGAACGGCGAGGTGGCGCTCGCGGCCACGGCCGTCAACGAGGCGTACGAAGTACAGGTCCCGGACGGCGGCGTGGGCGGTGCGATGGTGGGCGACGTCCTCGCCGGCCGGGAGGTCGTCCGGCGGAACGGCCTCGGCGCCGACGACCCGCTCGGCGGCGGGGACTCCCGCTTCTCCGTCCGCTCGGTCCTCGCCGTCCCCCTCGTCGAGGACGGAACGCCTCTCGGCGCGATCGTCGTCGTCAACAAGCGCGGGCGGCATCCGGATTTCACGGCGGCCGACGAGGAGCTCCTCGTCGACATCGTGCGACAGGCGGTCCGGGCGCTTCACAACGCGCGGCAGTACGAGGCCGAGAAGAAAGTCGCCGAGCTGGACGCCCTCCTCGCGGTGAGCCACGAGATCACCTCGACGCTCGACCTCGACAAGGTGATGCGGACGATCGTCAACGCAACGTCGGCACTGATCCGCTACGATCGCTGTGCGATCGCGATCCTCCAGCGGGGGAAGCTGCGGATCGGGGCGGTCTCCGGCTCGGCGGAGGTGGACCGGAAGGAGCCGTCGGTCCGGCGGACCGAGGCGCTCCTGGAGTGGGTTTTCTTCGGCGGCTCCGACGTCGCCGTCACGCGCCACGAGGACGGCACCATCGCCACCGAGCGCCCGGAGACCGAGGAGAAGTTTCGCGCGTTCTTCAGCGAGAGCGGCCGGAACGCTTTCTACGGCGTCCTGCTCGAGGATGACGAGGGGAAGCTCGGCGTCCTCGGCTTCGAGTGCCAGGAGCCGCTGGAGTTCGACCAGGAAACCCGGGACCTGCTGCGAATCCTCGTCAACCAGGCCACCGTCGCCGTCCGCAACGCCCAGCTCTACCAGCAGGTCCCCCTGCCCGGGTTCCTCCGGCCCCTCGCGGAGAGGACGCGGAAGCTCGCCGCGCGGCCCGGGCGAAGCCAGCGGGCCTGGGCGACCGGGATCGCCGCCGCGCTCGTCCTCCTCGTCGTGCTCCCGTGGAACGTCCGGGTCTCCGGTCCGGCGCGGGTCGTGCCGAACCGGAGGATCCCGGTGACCGCGTCCGTCGAGGGCGTCGTCGAGAGCGTGGCCCACCACGAGGGCGACAAGGTCGCGGCCGGTGCCGTCGTCGCCACCCTCCGCGACGACGCGTACCGGGCCGCCCTCGCCGAAGCGCGCGCAGCCGAGCAGATCGCCGAAGCCGAGGTCTCCCGTCACCGCGCCGAGGGCAACGCCCCGGCCCTCTTCCAGGCGGCGGCCCGCCGCGACGAGATGCGGGCGCGGGCGGTTCTCGCGGAGGAGAAGCTCGAGCGAACGCGGCTCCGCGCGCCAGAGGCGGGCGTCGTTCTGACGCCCCGGCTCGAGGAGCGCGTCGGCCAGCTGCTCACGGCCGGCGCCGAGTTCGCGGTCCTCGCCGAGACGTCAGCCGTCCTCGTGGAGGTGGCCGTGCCCGAGCGCGACGCCTCCCTCCTCGCCGCCGGCCAGAAGGTCGACGTCAAGGTGAACTCCTACCCGTACCGGACGTTTTCCGGGGCCGTCGTCCACCTCGGCGCCTCGGTTCGCGAGGAGGGTGAGGACCGCTTCGTCATCGCCGAGGCGCGGGTCGAGAACGCGGACGGGCTGCTCCGGCCCGGCATGCTCGGGAAAGCCAAGGTCTCGACCGGACCCCAGCGCTTCCTCCGCGCCCTCCTCCGCAAGCCGGCGCGCTGGATGTGGGCCCGGATCTGGCCATTGCTTCCGTGAGCGCCGCCGCACCGGCTCCGGCCTCCCGATACGTATCAGCCGCCCGCGCCGGGCGCGGCGCGGAGGCTCTCGCCGCCCGCCACGTCCCACGGCAGGACCGCCCCGCCCTTCGGGCGGACCTCGTCATTCGCCGCCAGGTCCAGGTCGGCGAGGTGACTTGGGTCGTCAAGCAACCGGAAGCAAACAAGTTTTACACGTTTGACGAAGGCGAGTGGGGCCTCATCGAGCTCTTCGACGGGTCGCGGACCCGGACGGAGATCGTCGAGGAGTACGTGCGCCGGATCCCGGGTGCCGCGATCGGGCTGACGTTCGTCCTCGACTATGAAGAAATGCTCCGGAAGATCGACTTCCTCGAGCAGTCGGCCTCGGAGAAGAACCTCCAGCTCCTGTCCAAGTTCAAGAACCTGAGGCAGCGGGCCGCCGAGGAAAGGGCCGAGGGCTTCAACGTCCTCTTCATGCTCTTCAAGGTTTTCGACCCGGACCGGATCCTCACTCGGACGCTTCCGTACGTCCGCTGGCTCTGGCGGCCGCCGGCCGTCGCAATTGCCTGCCTGACGTTCGTCTTCACGATCGCGGTCTTCGCGACGCGATTCGACACGATCTGGGCCCAGACGATCGAGCTCTACTCGTTCCTCAAGAAGCCGTTCTGGGACTTCGTCCAGTTCTGGGTCATCCTGACCTGCCTCGGCTGCATTCACGAGTTCGGTCACGGCTATGCCACGAAGATGTACGGAGGGGAGGTCCACGACATGGGGATCGCCCTTCTCTACTTCACGCCGGCCTTCTACTGCGACACGACGGACTCGCTCCTCTTCCCGAACAAGTGGCAGAAGCTGACCGTCACGGTGGCGGGGATCTACATCGAGGCGATCCTCTGCACGATCGCCACGGCGCTCTGGGTGGCGAGCTACCCCGACACGCTCCTCCACGATCTGGCCTACAAGACGATGCTCTTCACGGGGGTCTCGACGGTCTTCTTCAACATCAACCCGCTCGTCAAGATCGACGGGTACTACGCTCTCTGCAGCCTCCTCGAGATCCCCGAGCTCCGCGAGGAGACGTTCCACTGGCTGGGTGCCCTCTTCCAGCGCCAGGTCCTCCGCCTGAACGTCGAGGTGCCGGTCGTGTCCCGCCGGAAGAAGCGGATCTTCCTGATCTACGGGCCGCTCGCCCTCGCTTACATCGGTTTCATCATGGTCTTCATCGCGAAGCTTCTCGACAACTTCTACTCGAGGGTCGTCCCGGAGCTGGCCGTCGTCCTGCTCCTCGTCACGCTCTACTTCTTCTTCCGGAAGAGGGTCCGCCTCGTCGTCCGGATCTCCCGCCTCTTCTACCTCGACAAGAAGGAGCTCGTCATGTCGCCGCGAGCCCGCCTCCCCTTCCTCGCCGCCACCGCCGGCCTCGTCCTCCTCCTCGGCGTTCCCTGGGGTCGAAAGTCGATCCGGATGGACGCCGTCCTCGAACCCGCCGCGTCGGTGAAGGTCGAGGCTCCGGAGGACGGAGTCGTGCGGGAGGTCCTCGCGCGCGAAGGGGACATCCTCCGGGCGGGCCAGCCGCTCTTCAGGATCGAGAGCCCCGGCGTCGCGGCCGATTTCGCGTCTCTCTCGGCCCGCCGCACAGGGGCCGCCGACGCGACGGGAAGGAGCTTCCGGTCCGGAGACGCCGGGGAGGTCTATCGGGCCGAGCGGAAGGAGGGGGCGGCTGCGGCCGGCCTTGCCCTCGACGCTGCGCGCACCGCTCGGCTCGTTGTGCCCAGCCCGATTGACGGGCGCCTCCTGACGGCACGCGCCGAGGATCTCGTCAGCAGGTGGGTCACGGCGGGAGCTGTTCTCGGAACCGTCGGCGACACGCGGCAGATGACGGCGGCGTTCCCGGTTTCGGAGCGCCTTCTGACCGACCTCGCGGTTGGGGCGCCGGTTTCGGTGCAGCTCCGCGGGCGCCCGTTCCGGATCCTCCGCGGCACGATCGTCTCGATCGCTCCCGCGTCTCAGCCGGCTCCGTCCGACACGCCTCCGGCCCTCCGCCCGTCCGAAACGCCGGGCCGCATCGTGGCGGTGGCGCGCTTCGAGAATCCCGACGGCAGCCTGAAGCCGGGGCTCGAGGGGCTGGCGAAGATCAGGGGGCCCCGGACCTCGCCTCTCGGAGAGGGCTTCCGGATCCTCTCCCGTTGGTTCCGCGCGATCGCCTGGTGACCGCAAACGCGAGCGCCCCGGCGAACCGGGGCGCTCGGAGTTCCGCGGAACTGCCTGCCTTCAGCCGTCGATGTCTTTGGACGCCCGGGCCGACATGTTGCGCGGAGCCGCCGCCTTGGCCGCGGCGAGGCGGGGGGCTGCCGCCTTGGCCGCAGCGTAACGCGGGGCCGCCGCCTTCGCCGCGGCGAGGCGGGGGGCTGCCGCCTTGGCTGCGGCGTAACGCGGGGCTGCCGCCTTCGCCGTGGCGTAACGCGGGGCCGCCGCCTTCGCCGCAGCGTAACGCGGAGCCGCTGCCTTGGCCGCGGCGTAGCGCGCCGTGGCGACCTTGGCCGACGTGGTCGGCGTGACGGCCGGGTTGTTGCCGAGATTGCTGACGCGAATTTCGCCAACTTCCTGACCGGTCGTCTCTCTGATCTTCGCCTTCTGTTCGTCGGTCAGCTTGATCCGTACCTCGTTTGCCATGGCCTGCCTCCTCTTTCGTTTTCTCTTTCGTCTTTTTCCCGGCTTTGGGTCGCGATCTCATTTGCAAGGAGGGGGCCAGCCCGGTCCGGCCACCAAAGTCCCGCAAGTGGTTGAGAGAACGTCGAAACCGCCGGGTCGCCGTCACACCGGCTCGATGACTGTTTCAACCTCGGTTGACTGATTCATCGGGCCGTTCAGAGGCGGTACTTCCGGCAGAGGTACTTCATCTGGTTCGCGTCGAGGCCGAGCGCTTCGGCGGCACGCGCCTTCACGCCTCCTGCACGGGTAATGGCCTGGCTCACGAGTTCCCGCTCGAACCTTGCGACCGACTCGGCAAGGGAGAAATCGGCGGCGACGGCCGGGGCCGGCTGCGCCGAGTCGCGGGACCCGCCGGTCCGGCCCAACATCCCCGGCAGATGCTCCGGGCCGATCGTGTCGCCGTCCACCATGAGCGTCAGCATCTCGACGAGATGTTCCAGCTCGCGCACGTTTCCGCGGAAGTGGTGCCTTCCGAGCGCTTCGAAGGCTGCTGGGGAAAACGTCTTCGGGCGGCCGCCGTGGCGCTCGGCGGCCCGCGCAGCGAAGAAATCCACGAGCAGGGGGATGTCTTCGCGCCGCTCCCTCAGCGGCGGAATCCTGAGGATGACGGTGTTCAGGCGATAGAAGAGGTCGTTGCGGAAAGTTCCCGCCGCCACGCGTCGCTCCAGGTCTTCATTCGTGGCGGCGACGAGCCGGATGTCGACGTGGATCGTCTTCGTCCCGCCGACCCGCTCGAAGTCGTGCCGCTCGAGGACGCGCAGCAGCTTGGCCTGGACGGCGAGGGACAGCGTGGCCACTTCGTCCAGGAAGAGGGTCCCGCCGTGCGCGAGCTCGAAACGTCCGGCCCGCGAGGCCACCGCCCCGGTGAACGCGCCGCGCTCGTGGCCGAAGAGCTCCGACTCGGCCAGCGTTTCCGTGAGCGCGGAGCTGTTCACAGCCACGAACGGCCCCGCCTTCCGGGCGCTCCCCCGGTGGATCGCTTCCGCTACGAGCTCCTTCCCCGTGCCGCTTTCGCCGGTCACGAGGATGGTCGCGTCGGTGGGAGCCACCTTCTCGATTGCGGCGAAAAGCCCGCGCATGCCGGGGCTCTCGCCCACCAGCCCGCCGTACGATCCGCGCTTGAAGACTTCCTCCTTCAGCGCGCGGTTCTCGGCCAGGATGCGGTGCCGCTCCAGAGCTCGTAAGAGGACGAGGAGCAGCTCCGACTTCTCGAAGGGCTTGCGGAAAAAGTCGAAGGCACCCAGCTCGACAGCTTTGAGCGCCCAGCGGCGCTCCGCTTCCGCCGTCATGACTACGACCGTGGCGTTCGGCTGGCGCACTCGGATGGCCTGCAGCAACTCGAGCCCTTCCTCTGCTTCGCCCGACGGCGGGAGCCGAAGGTCGAGGAGGTAGACGTCGGGCTCCAGCTCGGCCAGCTTCAGCCCCTCGGTGGCGTTCCGTCCGGCGTGGACCTCGAATCTTCCCTTCAGCGCCCACACGAGCTGGTCGAGCAGGAGCGGATCGTCTTCCACGACGACGAGTCGTCCCTCGATCGGCCGCTGCCCCGTGTCCATCGCTACGCGCGCCGGCCTCGCGGGGTCGGGAGCGGCAGGAGGAGACGAACGACGGTTCCGTGCCCGTCCAGGCTCTTCAGCTCGACGTCGCCCCGGTGATGGCGCAGGATGCGGCGCGCCGTGTAGAGGCCCAGACCGACACCTCCGGGCTTCATCGTCTGGAACGGCCGGAACAATCGCTGGCGCACGAACTCGGTGGGTATGCCGGGTCCGTCGTCCTCGATTTCAACCACGGCGAAGTTCCGCGCGCCGCGCTTTTCCAGGACCGTCCGCACCGAAACGGAGCTCGCTGCGGCTTCCTGGGCGTTCTGAACAACGCTCTGAATCGCGTCCCGCAGGTAGTAGGGGTCCCCCCAGACTCGGGGGACCTCGGCGAAGCTCGCGCTCACCCGCGGCGCGGACACCCGTCCGCGGGGCCGACACGTGCGCAGGACCTCCTGCACCAGGTCGTTCAGCTCGAGAGTCACCTTGATGAGGACCGAATCGCCGCGAGAAGACCAGCTCCTCGCGATTCCGTCGAGCTTCTGGACGGTCGATTGCAGGAGGTCCGCCGCGCTGCGCTTGAAGTCCGGATCGTCGTAGTGCTCCTCCATGTTCGAGAGGAGAAGGCTGAGACGGAGCTCGACGTTCCGGATGTCGTGGATGAGGACCGAGTCTCTCGTGGCGCGGATGCGGCGACGCGGGGCGGACGTGCGTGTCGCCATGGCCTCAGGACCGCGACGGCGCGCGGAACGTGAGCCGGACCGCCATCCCCGGCCGCAGCACTTTCTTCGGGTCGCGCTTCACCCGCACGATCACCTGTACCGTGCCGCTGCCCGGGTCGATGACGGGGCTGATGAACGAGACGCGTCCGCTCGAACGCGCGTCCGGGAAATCCGGTGCCTCCACGGTCACCTCGTCGCCGGCCTTCACCGCCTGAAGGCCCGAGGCCGGCAGATAGGCGCGCGCCAGAAGCGGCTCGAGCGCCATCACCTTGAAGAGCGGCTTGCTTTCCTCGAGCGTGAACTTCTCGCCCACGCGCGCGTAGCGGTCCGCCACCACGCCGTCGAAGGGAGCCCGCACCACCGACCGGTCGATCACGAGCTTCGCCCTCTCCAGCTCCACGAGGGCCAGCTCGTGACGCGATCTTCTCTGCTCGAACTCGGCCTCGCTCGTCAGGTTCAGGCGGCGCAGCTCCTCGTACCGCTTCAGGTCCGCCTGGCTCACCGAAAGCGTCTCCTCCGCGGCCTTCAGATCGAGACGGAACTCGCGCTGGTCCAACGTGGCCAGCGGCTGCCCCTTTCTGACGACGGCGCCCCGCTCGGCCTGGATCGAGTCGATGACACCGCTGACCCGGGTCGTCACCGTGACTTCCTGCTCGACCATCAGATTCGAGGCGACCGTGAGAGGCGCGGAAGACGCGGGCGCCGGCGTGCCCGTGCCGGCCCTCGTGAGCGCGAGGAGAGCAACGGCGATGAGCGCTCGACCGGCGAGCCGGATTGGACGACGCGTGATTTTTTCTTCCAAGGTGTCTGGAACGGAATGATACAGAAGGAGATGGCAGCCCCGTCGGATAATGACCTCGGCACGAGATGGCCCTTTCGCCCGGCACCCGGCTCGGCCCGTACGAGATCGTCTCGCCTCTCGGCGCGGGCGGTATGGGGGAGGTCTACCGGGCGAGCGACCCGCGCCTCGGGCGCGAAGTGGCCGTCAAGGTCCTGGCCGATCACCTCACCCGCGACGCGGACCTCCTGCGCCGATTCGAGACGGAGACGCGGGCGGTCGCGGCGCTCTCGCATCCCAATATCCTGACGATCCACGACGTCGGCCGCGACGGAGAAGTCTCGTACGCGGTCACGGAGCTACTCGAGGGGGAGACGCTGCGGGTCCGCCTCGCGCCGGGGCCGCTGCCGTGGATCAAGGCGGTCGAAGTCGCGATTGCCGTCGCCGACGGTCTCGCGGCGGCGCACGGGCGCGGCATCATCCACCGCGACCTGAAGCCCGAGAACGTCTTTTCGACCTCCGATGGCCGGGTCAAGATCCTCGACTTCGGCCTCGCCCGGCGCAAGAGCCCTCTGCCGAAGGAAGATGTCACTTCCGCGCCGACGGCGGCCGGGGCGACCGAACCGGGAGTCGTTCTGGGCACGGCCGGTTACATGTCGCCCGAGCAGGTGCGTGGCGAAGCGGCGGACGCCCCGAGCGACATCTTCTCGCTCGGCTGCGTCCTGCACGAGATGCTTTCCGGACGGCGCCCGTTCGGCGGCGCAACGACGGCCGAGACGCTGGTGGCGATCCTGAGAGACGAGCCGCCCGATCTGCTGCAAGCCGGTGTGACCATGCCGTGGGAGCTGTCGCGCGTCCTTGCGCGCTGCCTGCAAAAAGGGCCGACCGACCGCTACGCGTCGGCGCGGGATCTGGCGTTCGAACTTCGGGCCGTGCTCTCCGCCGCGTCCGGATTGAAGATTTCCCTGTCTGCGCACCGGAGGCCGATCGCTTCGCTCGCGGTGCTCCCTCTCGTGAACGCCGGCGGGGATCCGGAGACCGAGTACCTGAGCGACGGCATCACCGAGTCGGTCATCAGCAGCCTCTCGCGCCTGCCCGGCCTGCGCGTCATGGCCCGGTCGACGGTCTTCCGATACAAGGGAAAAGACCTTGATCCGCTGGCGGTCGGGCGCGAGCTGAAGGTGCAGGCCGTCGTGAGCGGCCGGCTTCTCCACCGGGGCGACCGCCTCGTCCTCCGGGCCGAACTGGTGGACGTCTCCGACGGGTCGCAGCTCTGGGGCGAGCAGTACAGCCGCGATCTCTCGGATATTTTTGCGGTCGAGGAGGAGATGGCGCGACAAATCTCCGAGAACCTGCGCCTCAAGATCTCCGGAGAGGACGAGAAGCGGCTGGCCCGGCGCGCGACCGAGAGCGCCGAAGCCTACCGGCTGTATCTGAAGGGCCGCTTCTACTGGAACAAGCGCACGGCGGACGGGTTACGCCGCGGGATCGAGTTTTTTCAGCACGCGATCGAGACGGACCCCGAGTACGCCCTCGCGTACGTGGGGCTGGCCGACTGCCACGGCGTCCTCGCCTTCTACGCGGCCGTCGCCCCGCGCGACGGCTTTCCGAAAGCAAAGGCCGCGGCGACGCGGGCGCTCGAGCTCGATCCGACGCTTGCCGAAGCGCACACCTCGCTCGCGTACGCCAGGCACTACTTCGACTGGGACTGGAAGGGCGCCGAGGACGAGTACCGGCGGGCTCTCGCCGTGAACGCCGGCTACTCCACGGCGCACCTTTTTTACCTGAATCTGCTGACCACGCTCGGCCGCTTCGACGAGGCGCTGGCCGAGGTGCGCGCCGGTCTGGAGATCGACCCCCTGTCGCTCATCCTGAGCAGCTCGGCGGGGTTCATCCGGCTCTTCGCCCGGCGCTACGACGAAGCGCTTCCTCACTTCCTGAGAACGCTCGAGATGGACGGGAGCTTCGTGCCTGCCCACTTCTACCTGGGCTCCACGTACGAGCAGATGGGGCGTCTCGACGACGCGGCGCGGGAACTCGGCGACGCCGTGCGCTACTCGGGCGGCGGGCTGCTGTACGTGGCGGCGCTTGCGCGCGTCGAGGCGGCGGCCGGGCGGCGTGGCGAGGCGGAGCGGAGCCTCGCCGCCCTCGACTCCAATCCCGACGGCCGTTACGTTCCCTCTTTCTGGGTCGCGACGGTTCACGCGGCGCTCGGCGACCGCGACACCGCGTTCCACTGGCTCGAGAAGGCGTTCGAGGAGCGATCCCACGGCCTGACGTTCCTGCGCGTGGATCCCGCGCTCGACTCGCTGCGGGGCGACCCTCGATTCGACGAGCTGGTGCGGCGCCTTCACTTTCCGGGCGGCGACTGACCGCGGTCGGAAAAGCTTACCTCTCCGAGTTTCTCGTTTACTCGGAGAGGCAGGCCACCCGACCGGTCAGGAAGCGCGGATCAGTTGTAGATCACGCGTTCGTGGGACCAGTGCCCGGGAATGTAGCGCGTGCGGCCATGCACCCTCTGGTAGCGGGGCGCAATCCACCTTGCGTGGCGCTGCGGACGCTCGGCCCAGCGGCCGTCACTCCAGTTCCAGTCCGTACCCGTGTGATGCCAGAACCCGCCCAACCATACGTGATTGGGGCTCGGCCGCTCGGAGCGGACCTCGTGCCGGCGCGCCGGCGGCGCATTGTCCACGATGCGGACGTGCAAGTCGCCCGGCATGAAAGGTGCCGGCATCCCCGGGGGAGGCGGAGGCATGGGCTGCGCGGTAGCGGGGCCCGCAAGGGGAACTCCCGCCGCGAGTACGGCGATGGCTGTTGAAAGAAGGAAAACCTTGGTGTTTCTCATGACGAGGTCTACGCAAGGGACGGGCCAGAAGCTCAGGCGCGAATCGCAAGCGCTTCCGCGAGACGCGCGGTCCCTTCGTGGAAAACATCCGGCGGCGGCAGGAGACTGAGCACGAGGAAAGCCTCGAAGGGGAAATCGAAGAAGTAGCCGGGCGAAACGAGGACGTCGTGCGACGCGAGGAGGTCGAGGACGAGGTCCTCCTCGGGCCGGACGGCGGGCACGCGCACGCACGCGGACCAACCCGCGGGGACGGGGAGGATGGTGACGGCGCTGCCCGGCGGAAACGCCGCGCGAAGCGCGCGCTCGTTGTGGAGCACACGCGCCCGGATCGCGTCCACGGCGCCACGCCCGTGCTCGAGAAGCCTCGGAAGGGCGAGCTGCACCGGCGTCGAGACGGACAGATAGGAGTCGGCGACCCACTCGAGGCGTGAGAGCGCGTCGTCGAGGAGGCCGGCGGGGCCGTTCGCGAAAATCCAGCCGAGCTTGAGCTGCGGGAGGGCCGCCGACTTGGAGAGCCCGCCGAGCGAGAAGACGAGGGCGCCCGCCGCGTCCCGGGCCGCCGCGGCAATGCGCACGTCGCCGGGCCGGTCCGAGTAGCGGAAATCCATGAACACCTCGTCGGAGATGACGGAAAAGTCATGCTCCCTTGCGAGCGCGAGGAGCGCCGAAAGCTCCGCGTTCGCGAGCGACGTGCCGGTGGGGTTGTTCGGATTCACGAGGACGACGGCGGCGACCCGGCGGCCGGCCGCCTCGACGCGCTGCACCTCGGCCTGGGCGGCCGCCGCGTGAAACGCGAAGCCGTCTTCGCTCGCGAGCGCGTAGCGGCGCAGCGTGAGGCATTCCAGCTCCGCGAGGGCGTCGAGGAGCGGATAGGACGGGGCCGGCACGAGGACGACGTCGCCCGGATCTCCCAGGAGCTTGAAAAGCCATCCGTAGGCCTCGCTGGAGGAGGCCGAAAGCACGATCCGGCCGGGGGGCGCGAGGACGCCGTGCTGCGCCGTGTAGTAGTTGCTCACGGCCGTGCGTGCCGAATGGAGCCCCTTCGGATCGGGCGCGTAGACGAGGCCCGTGGGGTCGGCAAGGGCCGCGAGGACGCCCGCGTCCCCTGCGGACGCGAGGCCGTCGAGGAGGTCGGCGCCGCCCGAGCGCAGCGAAACGGAGGTCGGATTCGTCACCGTGAGATCGAGGAACGGGCGCGTGCGCGCCGCGAGCGCCCGAGTCAGGGAGTTCACGTCGCGTGGTGCGGGCGTCCGGCTGGAAAACACGGCCGGGGCGCCTCTTCAGCGCCCGGACACGAGGTCTTCCGGCTTCCAGGGCGACGCCTCGCCGCCGAGGAAGCGGTGGAACCAGTCGAGATGCGCCGCGTAGTAGAGGCCCATCTCGAACGCGCTCGGCCAGTGGCCGGCCTTCTCGAAGACGATGAGACGAGCGGGAACGCCGCGGGCCTTCAGGTCCGTGAAGAACTCGAGGGACTGCGTATACGGGACACGGAAGTCCCTCTCACCCGTGATCACGAGACAGGGCGTCCGGAATCCCGCGACGTGCTCCGACGGCGATTGCTTCGCGTAGAGCTCCCGGTTTTCCCACGGAGCGCCCTTCAGGTCCCAGGCCGGGAACCAGAGCTCTTCGGTGGAGGAATACATCGCGCGCAGATCGTAGACGCCCATCATCGCGGCGAGCGCCTTGAAACGCGTCGTATGGCCCTCGAGCCACATCATGGCGTAGCCGCCCCACGACCAGCCCATCGCGCCGATGCGGCCCTTGTCGACGTACGGCAGTTTTTCGAGCGCGTCGGCGACCTTTTCGATGTCGGTCATCACCTTGCCGTTCCAGTCGCCCGAGATGGCCGCGGTGTAAGCCTGGCCGAGACCCGTCGAGCCGTGCGGGTTCGGGAACGCGACGACGTAGCCGGCGCCCGGATAGACCTGCCAGTCACCGCGATACGCGTCCGCCCATTGCTGCTGCGGTCCGCCATGGATGTTCAGGATGAGCGGATACTTCTTCGCCGGATCGAAGCCGTGCGGTTTGACGATCCACACCTGCACGGGCTTGCCGTCGGCGCCGGGCACGCTCATCTCCTCGCCGGGCCGGATGTCGACTTCCCTCTCGAGGTCGGCGTTGTGCACGGTGAGGCGCTGGCCCGTTTCGTCCGCTCCTTTCGCCAGAGAGAGGCGATACAGCTCGTGCGGGCTCCCGATGCGGCGGCGGGCCACGGCGGCCCACGGACCGTCCGGGGCGATCGCCGCCGCGTCGAGGTGGCCGACCGACGAGACCGCTCGGATAGTTCCGGTCGCGACGTCCACTTCGTAGAGCGGCGTTCTCCCTTTCACGTCGGCCGTGAAGCAAAGCCGTGCCCCGTCTTTCGAAAACGAGAAGTCGCGCAGGGTGTCGTCGAAGGACGCCGTCAGGTCGCGCACGGCGCCGGACTTGCGGTCGAGGAGCATGAGCCTCTGGCGGTCGGACTCGTATCGCGGCGTGACCTGTCTCAGGAACGCGAGATAACGTCCGTCGGGCGAGTAGCGCGGCGAACCGTCGAAGCCTGCGTTCGACGCGGTGAGGTTCTTCGGAGACGCGAGCGCGGCGGCGTCCCCATTCACCGGGACAGTGAAGACGTCGGCGTTCGTCGAGAGGGCGGCGTCCGTGTCGCGGTTCGAGGAGAAGGCGAGCTCGGTTCCGTCGGGAGAAAGGTCGAAGCCGTGCCCCCCGCCGACCGCGAAGACGGGCGAGTCGAAGTCGCCGGGCGTGAGGTCGCGAAGGACCTTTTTCGAATCGGTCTCCTGAAGGTCGAGGACGAGGACGTGCGACCGTTTGCCCTCCTTCCATTCCGTCCAGTGACGGTAGAGAAGGGCGTCGGCGAGATGCGCCTTGATCTGGTTCTTCTCGCGCGCCTCGGTCCCCTTCCGGTTGCACGCGGTGTCCGCACCGCAATCGGGGAAGACGTCAGCGGCGAAGACGAGAAGCCGGCCGTCTTTCGAGAGCGCGGGGCTATCGACGCCGCCGGGGAAGAACGTCTTCTGCTCGGGTTCGCCGCCGCCGAGCGGCAGGAAGAAGACCTGCGGATCGCCCGCGCGCGTCGACACGAACGCGAGCGTCGTCCCGTCGGGCGAGATCGCGGGCTCGCCGACGGCCTTGACACGGTACAGGTCGTCGAGCGTGAAAGCGCGTTTCGTGTCGTCTGCGCGGGCGGAGACGGCGAGGAGGAGAAAGAGGGCGAGGGCGGCGGACCGTTTCGG
>JBGPDK010000042.1:0-21164 GCA_041482235.1 Thermoanaerobaculia bacterium
GAGGACTTCGCTCACGCCCGCCCGCTCGCGAGGCGGCGGATGGCGTCGACGGTGGCGCCGGTGGTCGTTCCCGGAAGGAAGATGTCGCGCACGCCCCGGGCCTTGAGCGGAGCGATGTCCTTCTCGGGAATGATGCCGCCCACGACGACGGCGATGCTTTCGCCGCCGCTTTCCTTCAGGGCGTCGATCACCTCGGGCACGAGAACGTTGTGCGCGCCGGACAGGATCGAGAGGCCCACGACGTCGACATCCTCCTGGACGGCCGCCGCGGCGATCTGCCGGGGAGTTTGCCGGAGGCCGGAGTAGATGACCTCCATGCCGGCGTCGCGCAACGCGCGCGCGATGACCTTGGCACCGCGGTCGTGCCCGTCGAGGCCGGGCTTGGCGACGAGAACGCGGATGGGTCGCTCGCTCATGCGCGCGATTCTACAGGGAGGCGCAGTGTAGACTTGAGTTTCGAAAAGTCATGCCGCAGCTGGGCGATCTCCTGATCGAAAAGACGCTCATCACCGACGAGCTGCGGAACCGCGCCATTCTGAGGCAGATCCACCAGCGCGGGCGGTTCGGAACGGCGCTGCTCGAGGAAGGCGCTTCCGAAGAGGTCATTCTCCATGGCCTCTCCGTCCAGCACCGGGTGCCTCCCGCCTCGCCGGAGGCTCTCGAGCACGTCCCCGCGGACGTCCTTCGCCTCGTGCCCGGCCGCGTTGCCCAGCGCCTGCATGCCGTGCCCTTCCGCAAGGACGGAGGCAGCCTCGCGGTCGCGATGCGCGATCCCGGCGACCTCCCGGGGCTCGACGAGCTCAGGTCGCTCACGGGTTTCCGCATCATTCCCCACGCGGCCCTCGAGGTGCGCATCTACGCCCTTCTCTACCGCTACTACGCGGCCGACGTGGACCCGCGCTACCTCTCGGCGGCTGCGTTCCTGCGCGAGACGCTGCCTCCGCCCGACGCGGGCGCGGACGAGCCCACGCAGCCCGTTCGGCTGCCGCGCCCGAAGAGCCAGCCGGAACTGCGCGCCGTTCCGCCGCCGCCCGACCTCACCGCTTTCTATCCGCCCCGTGCACGGCGCTTCGATCAGGGGGACCCGTGGCAGTCCGCGACGGATCCCGCTCCCGCGGCGTCGCTCGCGCTCGCCGCGCGGAGCATGGAGACGGAGATCTACGAGGATCCGCTCGAGTCGCTCGACCCCGCGCCCGACTCGATGGAGTTCCCGCGCCGGCTGCAGGAACCCGCCGTCGAGGAGGCCGCGGAGCTCGTGGGCGGAGACCGGCTCGTCGCACGGCTCGGCGCGGCGCGGAGCCGCGACGACATCGCCTACGCCGTGCTGGACGAGTCGATGCGTCACGTCCGCCGGGCAGCTCTCTTCGTCGCGCACCCCGACCACGTGCGCGGCTGGGCGGCGCGCCCCCCTTCGCCCGCGTTCCCGTCGCTTCGTCTTCCCGACACGGAGCCTTCCGTCTTCGCGACGCTGCGCAACACGGAGGGGTTCTACGTGGGCCCGCAGCCGGACCTGCCCGGGACGGCCTCGACGCTCGAGGCGCTCGGGTCGGACGGCGTCGGGCCCATGGCCGTCGTGCCCGTGAATCTGAAAGGCAAGACTGTCCTCTTCCTCTATGGCGAGGGCGAATCCGAGGAGCGTCCCCCGTCCGTGCCGGCCCTGAAGCGTCTTGCGGCGATGGCCGCTACGGCCCTCGAGATCGTCCTCCTCAAGGGACGTCTTGCCCGCCTCTGAGCGCCTCAAGCGACTCGATTTGAACGAGATGCCCGAGGACAGGTAAACTCGCGCCCTAGTGATCAAGAACGACCTCATCAACGCCGTCGCGCTGGCGGCCAGCGTGCCGCGCCAGAAAGCGACGCAGGCAGTCGAGACGATCATCGACGTGCTGCGCCAGGCGCTCACTCGCGGCGAGCGCATCGAGCTGCGCGGCTTCGGGGTGTTTCTCGTCAAACCTCGCAAGCGCGGCATCGGTCGCAACCCGAAACGCCCCACCGAGGAAGTGCAGATTCCCCCCGGCTTCACGATCCGCTTCAAGCCCGGCAAGGACCTGCGCGACATGACCGGTCCGCCCGACGCGCCGGCCGCGAAGGCCGCGGCGCCCGGCCCCCCTCTCCCCGACACGCCCTCCTGACTCTGCTTGCATGAGCGAAGAGGGGGTGCTCGCGGCGGCCGCCACGCCACGGCGGAAGGAACGGTGGTGGCTTCACGGGCTGCTGCTCTTCCTGACATTTCTGACCACCCTCTATGCGGGCGCCTACCTCACCGTCGGCTTTCGGCCGGAGATTCTTAGAATGTCGGACGTCTGGGACGAGAGGCTGGCGCTTCTCAGGGGCGGCCTCGACTTTTCGCTCCCCATCCTCTGCATCCTCGTCGCGCATGAGATGGGGCATTACCTCACGGCGCGCCACTACGGCATCGACGCTTCACCACCGTACTTCATCCCGTTCCTCGTCCCCCCTTGGATCAATTTCCCGGGGACCATGGGCGCGTTTATCCGCATCCGCGAACCGTTCCGAACGAAGAGCCAGCTCTTCGACGTCGGGGTCGCGGGCCCAATCGCAGGCTTCGTCGTCTCGTTGCCGTTTCTTGCCTGGGGTGTCGCCCATTGCCGGCCGAACCTTGATCTGGTCCTTTCCCAAGAGACGATAATTTTTCGTTATCCGCTCCTAGTAACGCTCTTTCAGAAGATCTTTCTCGGCCACACGTTCACGAGCATCGACACCATCGAGCATCCGATGTTCATGGCCGCGTGGTTCGGTCTCTTCGTGACTGCGCTGAACCTGCTTCCTCTCAGCCAGCTCGACGGCGGGCACGCGCTCTACGCGGTCTTCGGGCGCCGGCAGCGCTCGATTGCGATTCCCATCCTTATCGTTCTCGCGTTCATGGGCGTGTTCTGGGCCGGGTGGTATGTCTGGATCGCGATCACTCTGTTGGTCGGGATTCAGCACCCAAGGGTCCTGAACGAGGACGAACCGCTCGACGACCGCCGCAAGCTCGTCGCGGCGGGCGTGCTCCTGATCTTCGTCATTTGTTTCGCCCCGGTCCCGATCGAGATTCTCTAGACGCGAGGTGCCGTGGCGCTCCTCAAAGAGCGGCCTTCTTCCGCCGAAGGGCGCCGAACACCTCATCGACTTCCGGCGCGCGGAGGAGCATCGCGAAGGCGAGAAAGGAGGTCGCGCCCAGCGCCGCCGTGGCTCCGACCCAGCCAATCCGGAGGGGCAGCGTCCAGATCATCCGGTAGGGCACGAGCCTCGCCGAGGCCACCCAAACGACGGCCCCCATCGCGAGGCTCGCGAGAACGAGCCGGAGAAGGGACACGAGAATCGCGCGGCCCCCGATCCTGCCGAGCCGCTTCCTGAGCAGGACGAGGAGCGCGAGAAAGTTGATCCAGAAGCCGGCCGCCGTCGCGAGCGCGACGCCCGCGTGCTGCATGGGTCCCGCCAGGGCGACGCAGAGGATCCAGAATACGGCGAGATCGAACGTGCCGACGAGGACGGGCGTCCGCGTGTCGTGGAGCGCGTAGAACGCCTGCGTGAGAATCTTCACGCCCGCAGCCGCGAAGAGCCCGAGCCCGAAGAACCCGACCGCGAGCGCCGTCTTCTCCACGGCGGCCGTCCCGAAGCGTCCGCGGCGAAACACGACGTCCACGATCGGCGCCGCGAGGAGCATGAGGCCCACCATCGACGGGATCGTGACGAACCCGATGAGCCGCAGCGCGAACGCGACGGTCGCCTTGTAGGCCGAACGGTCCTCCTCGAGCGCCTGATCCGACAGGGACGGCAGGATCGCCCGCGTGATCGAGACCACGAACCCACCGAGGACGAAGTCCGTGACGCGCCACGCGCAGAAGTTGTACGTCACGAACGCGTCGCCGAGCGCCGCCAGCGTGCGCGTCGACACGAGAAACGAGAGCTGGCCGACGCCGTAGCCGTAAAGGCGCGGGGCAATCTGAAGGGCCGTCCGCTTCACCTCGGCATCGCGGAACGGCGACCCCGAGAAGCGCAGGCCGAGCCGCCGCACCGCCGGCCCCTGCAGGGCGACCTGCAGGAAGCCGCCCACGAGGACCCCCACCGTGAGCGCCGCGACTGGAGACACGCCCGCGGGCGCAAGGGCCCAGGCGGCCGCGACGATGGCGAGGTTCCAGGCGATGGGCGTCGCCGCCGAGAGTTGGAAGAAGCCCTTCGAGTTCAGGAAGGCCTCGAGCAGGGCGGCCACGGAGACGAGCAGGATGTACGGGAACATCCAGCGCGTCAGCCGGACCGTCAGCTCGAACTTTCCGGGCGTCGTCTTGAAGCCGTTCGCGAACAGCGAGACGATCGGGTCCGCGAGCAGGATTCCGAGCGCCACGAGCCCCACGAGGACGAAGAGAAGCAGGACGAGGACGCGGCCCGCGTACACGCCCTCCTCGCCCGGGCGCTCGCGCCCGACCTTCTTGGCCATCGGGACGAACGCGCCCGGCAGCCCGCCCTCCCCCACGATCGCCCGGAACGTGTTCGGGAGGCGCAAGGCCGTGTAGAAGGCGTCCGACAGGGCCGAAGCCCCGAGAAACCGGGCGATCGTCGCGTCGCGCAGGACTCCGGCCAACCGGGAGATCGCCGTCCACGCGGTGATGCCCCAGGTGGACCGGACCAGTTTCCGCGTGTCGCTCAAACCGGACCGATTGTAGGATCCGGAGCGATCGGAGGACGGACATGGCTGGATCCGTGAACAAGGTGATCCTCATCGGGCACCTCGGGGCCGACCCGGAGATGCGCGCCACGACGGGCGGCGTGCCCATCGCGCGCCTGCGCATCGCCACAACGGAAACGTGGAACGACCGTGCCAGCGGCCAGAAGCAAGAGAAGACCGAGTGGCACACGGTCATCGCGTTCGACAAGCTCGCGAGCATTTGCGAGCGGTACCTGTCGAAAGGGCGCCTCGTCTACATCGAGGGTGCGCTCCAGACGCGGACGTGGGACGACAAGGAGTCCGGCCAGAAGCGCTACGCCACCGAGATCAAGGCGCGGGACATGAGGATGCTCGGCGGGCGCCCCGACGGCGCGGGCGCGCCGGGGACATCGGGCGCGGCCGGGCCGGATGCGGGTCCGACGGGCGGCGACGCGGACGACGACGTCCCGTTCTAGAAGACTCTAGAAAGAGAAGAGAAGATTTCTTAGAAGGGTGCCGAGCCCCGCCCCGCGCTAGGAAAATCCGAATCCGAAATCCCCCCCTTTTCTCTTCTCCCTCGGTTTCGCCATCAGCTCGGCAAACGCGGCAGCTTCTTCCGCCAGCTTTTTCCACGCCGCCTCGTCGAACCGCGGACGCGGCGCGTCCGCGACCCTTTGGCGAAGCGCCGCGAAGCGGGCGTCGCGCCTCGCGTCGGCGCCGAGCGCCGCGACCCGCGAGGCGCACTCCTCCCAGGCCTCGCTCCGTCCCGAAACGATGAGCGCGTCGCAGCCCGCGCGGGCGGCGCTCTCCGCGCGCGCGGGCAGCGGCCCCTCGAGGGCGGCCTTCACGAGGTCGTCGGCGAGCGCGACGCCCTCGAAACGCACCGGACCGCGCAGCACGCCGAGAAGCTTCGGCGAGCAGGACGCCGGCGTGTCGTCGCCCGTGAATCCCGGGTAGGCCCCGTGCCCCACGACGACGCCATCCGTGCCCCGTGCGAGCTTCGTGAAGGGCGCGACGTCGGTGACCATGAGGTCCACGTCGTGCGCATCCACGACCGGTCGCGCGAGGCGCGTGTCCGCGCCCGCGCGCCCGAGGCCCGGGAAGTGCTTTACCGCGGTCGCGAGGCCCGCGCGGGCGAGGCCGTGCTGGAAGATCAAACCCGACAGAACGACGTCCTCGGCGTGAAAGCCGAAGCAACGCCCTTCGAGGACGACGGCTCCAGCGCCCGGCTGCGCGAGGTCGAGGACGGGCGCGAGATCCGCATCGAAGCCGAGGATCCGTCCCGCGCGCCCCATGAGGTACGCATTCTCGTGTACCCGGTCCGTGCCGGCCGCTGCGCACGCGGCGGCCGAGGCGAACGGCGTCCCGAGAAGCGGCCCGAGGGGATCCTCGCTCCCGCCTTCCTGGGAGATGAACAGGAGAGGCGCGGGCGCATACAGCCCTCTCAGTGCCTCCAGCAGCGAAGCAGCCTGCGGGGCCGATAGAAGATTTTGCTTCGAAAGGAGGATTCCGAGAGGGCGCAGAGCGACGAGCAGGCCACGCTCTGAATCCGAGAGTCCGGGGCCGCTGAGACCGAATACGAATCGCGACGGCGAATCCGAAGACCTATTCACCTTCTAAGCAAATCTTTCTTTCTTTTCTTCTCTTCATCTTTTTCCGAAACAAAATATTTCGTCGTCATTCTTCCCCCCGCAGCCGATGCTGCAGAGACGCGAGGAGCTGGAGCGCGGCGAGCGGGGTGAGCTGGTCGATGTCGACGCGTCCCAGGGCGTCGAGGACGAGCTCGCCCTGGCCGCGGAAAAGGTCCAATTGCGCGTCCTTTGGAGGCGGTTCGCCCGCGTGCTCGGCGAGCCGGGGCCGCCCGCCGACGTCCATCTGCTGGCGTTCGAGGTTGCCGAGAATCTCGCGTGCCCGCGCCAGCACGGTTTCCGGAATGCCCGCGAGGCGCGCGACCTGTACGCCGTACGAGCGGTCGGCCGTCCCGTCCGCCACCTTGCGCAGGAAGACGACCTCGCCGTTCCACTCCTTCGCGGTCATCGTGCGGTTCTTCACGTCCGGTTTCACGAGCGCCATCTCCGTCAGCTCGTGGTAGTGCGTCGCGAAGAGGACGCGCCGGACGCCCGTGTCGTGGAGATGCTCGGCGATGGCCCACGCGAGCGAGAGCCCGTCGAACGTGGACGTGCCGCGCCCGATCTCGTCGAGGATGACGAGGCTGTGCGCCGTGGCGTGTCTCAGGATGTGCGCCGTCTCGGCCATCTCCACGAGAAACGTCGACTCGCCCTTGACGAGCGAGTCCGACGCGCCGACACGCGTGAAGATGCGGTCCGTGAGGCCGATCGTGGCCGACGCCGCGGGCACGAAGGAACCCGCGTGCGCGAGGAGGACGACGAGCGCGTTCTGCCTCAGGTACGTCGACTTGCCGCCCATGTTCGGGCCCGTCAGGACCACGAGATGCTCGCCGTCCCCTCCGAGCGCCGCGTCGTTCGGCACGAAGGCTTCGCGCGGTCGCAGGGCCTCGACCACGGGATGGCGGCCGCTTTCGACGAGAAGGACGGGTTCGTCCACGATGCGCGGCCGCATCCAGCCCCCGGCGCGCGCCGACCGCGCGAAAGAGACGAGAGTGTCGAGGAGGCCCAGGCGGGCGCACGCCGCGAGGATGCGCGGCGACTCCGCCACCACCTCGGACACGAGCGCGAGGAACAGCTCCTGCTCGCGGGCGGCGAGGCGCGCGTCGGCAGACCGGAGCTTCTCGTCCACCTCGACGAGCTCGGGCGTCGCGTAGCGTTCCACGTTCGCGAGCGTCTGCCGCTTGAGCGCGTTTTCGGGAATGCGCGCCCGCGCGGAGGCAGGCACCTCGAAGACGTGGCCGACGACCTGGTTGAACTTGACGCGGAGCGTCGCGATGCCGCGCGCCGCCCGCTCGCCGGCCTCCACGCGCGCGAGGATCGACGCGGACTCCCGGCGCAAAGTGCGCACCTCGTCCAGCGCGGCGTCCACGCCGTCGCGGAAGATTCCGCCCTCTCGCGCGTGGAGCGGCGGTGCGGGCACGACGCGCGAGGCGATCGACTCGCCCAGAGCGAACGGCACGCCTTCGGCCGAAGCTTCGCCACCCGGCGCGAGAAGAGCCGCGCGCGCCGGGGCGAGTCCGGCGGCGAGGCGGCCGGCGCGCACGAGCCCGTCGCCGAGGGCGGCGACGTCCCGCGGCGACCCCGCGCCGACCGCGAGGCGAGCGAGAAGGCGCGGCAGATCGGGGATCTCGCGGAAGGCGGACGCGAGGCTCTCCAGGCGGGCCGCGTCTTCCTGCAGCTCCTCGACGGCATCGAGTCGCGCCTCGATCGGGGCCCTCCTGCCGAGCGGCCTCTCGATGAGCCGGCGAAGCGTCCGCGCGCCGAATGAGGTGCCCGTGCGGTCGAGGAGCGAGAAGAGAGTCCCCTTCGGGCCGCCCTCGCGCGCCGAGCGGAACAGCTCGAGGTGCCCGGCGGTCACCGCGTCGACGACTAGCCCGTCGTCGGGCGCCTCGGAACGCAGCGAGCGAACATGATCACAGTCGGCGCGCTGCGTGGCGCGCGCGTAGGACAGGAGCGCCGCCGCCGCGTCGGCGGCCGCCCCCGCGCCCGCCAGGCCGAACGGCTCGAGCGTCGCGGTGCGGAAGTGCCGCTTCAGGAGGTCCACGGCGCCGGCCCCGCGCGGCGACTCGTCCCGCAGGGGCGAAAGTGCGGGCGCCTCGGCACCCGACGATGCGAGCGAAGCCACGAGAATCTCGGCTTGGGACCGGTCGGACGGGAAGACGACGAGCTCCCGAGGCGTGCGGCGCAGCAGCCACTCCGCGAGGGCCGCCCGCTCCGGCAGCTTCACGACCGCGAAGTCGCCCGTGGAGAGATCCAGCGTGGACACGGCCGCGCCGTCGCCGTTCCAGGTCACGGCGGCCATCTCGTTGGGCCGGCGGGCGTCCAGGCGCTCCGGATCCACGATCGTCCCGGGCGTGACGATCCGGATGATCTTCCGCTCGACGAGGGCGCGGCCGCTGACGGGGGCGTCCATCTGCTCGCTGATCGCTACCTTCTTCCCCGCCGCGACGAGCCGCGCAAGGTACGGCTCGAGGGCGTGCTGCGGGATGCCACACATCGGGGCCTCGACGTCGCTGTCCTTGTGTCGGGCGGTCAGCACGAGACCGAGGAGAGGCGCCGCGTACGTGGCGTCCTCGAAAAACATCTCGTAGAAGTCACCGAGACGGTAGAGGAGGAGGGCATCCCCCGCCTCCCGCTTGAGAGCCCAGTACTGCTCGAGCATGGGCGTGGCGCGCATGTGGAGGCCGGGATGCTAGCATCGGGAGAGGCGGCGGATGCACATCCTTTCGCTCGACACGGTCTCGCCTTTCCCGTCTCTCGCAATCGGAGACGGCAAGGGTCCGGAAATGGCACGTCCTCTACCACCGAACGCCGCCGAAAGCCTCCCGCTCGCCCTCGGGGCTCTCCTCGAGGATGCGCGCGTGACGATCCTCGAGCTCGGCCGCGTCGCGGTGCTGTCGGGCCCCGGCTCCTTCACGGGGCTTCGTGCAGGTCTGGCGTTCGCGCGGGGCCTCGCGCGTGGGCGCGGCATCCCGCTCGTCCTGGTCCCGACGTTCGCGGCCGCGCACGAGGCCGTTCCGGAGCCCGCGAACGCGCTCTTCGTCCTCGACGCCGGCCGCGGCGACGTGCATGCGGCCCTGCGCACGGGCGGCACCGTCGCGGATGCGGACCCTCCGCGTCCGAGGTCCGAGGTCGAAGCCGGCGCCGCCGTTCACGGTCATTCCTTCGTGGACCTCGGTCGGGAGAGCCTGCCGCTCGCCGCCGCCGCCGTGCGGATCGCGGCGCGGCCCGGGACCGCCTCGCGAACGGTCATCTACGGAAGGCCCAGCGCCGCCGAGGAAAAGTGGGCTCGCCTGGAGGCGCTGGAAACAACGTGAGCGCACTTCCCGAGCCGTTCGCGGTGCGAGACGCGCGTTTTACCGACCTCGACGAGGTCGCCAGCCTCGAGCGCCTCTCCTTTCCGGTGCCCTGGAAGCGGGACTATTTCGAGGTGGAGATCGGGGCTCCCTGGCGCTTCAACCGCGTGGCTCTCTCCGGCGGCGTTCTCGTCGGGTACGTCTTCTGCGCGTTCGCGGGGGGCGAGGTCCACGTGAACAAGATCGCCGCCGCACCGTCTTTCCGCCGGCAGGGCGTCGCTTCGGCGCTCATGAACGAGGTTTTCGCCTTCGCCTCGCGCGTGAACGCCGAGGAGATGTACCTCGAGGTGCGGGTCTCGAACCGGACGGCGCGGGTTTTTTACGCGGGACTCGGGTTCGTCGAAGCCGGACGCAGGGCGCGCTACTACCTGGACGGCGAGGATGCGCTCGTGATGGTCCGGAAGCTGGCGGGGCCACGGCGTCTTGACGGCCCCCCGGTGATGAAGGGAGACTCCGGTCGCTGACCAATTTCACCAGAGGAGGTGGCGATGCAGGCCTTGACGGAGGAGTTCAAGCACGAGCTCGAGAGCCAGAACGAGGAATTTCGTTCTCTTCTGCGTGATCATCACGACCACGAGAAGCGGCTCGCCGAGCTCGCGTCCAAGACCTTTCTTTCCACGGACGAGGAGATCGAGGAGAAGCGCCTGAAGAAACACAAACTTCACCTGAAGGACCGGATGGAAGAGATCGTGCGCGAGCACCGCGCGCGCGTCTCGGCCCACTAGGCGACTGCTCTTGGGCGAAGCCCCTCCTTCGCCGCGGCGCGGCGTGCGCCGGGGGGTCTACGTGCTGCCCGCCCTCTTCACGGCGGGAAACATCCTCTGCGGGTATCTCTCGCTCGATGCCTCCACGCAGGGCGCCTTCGAATACGCCGCGAAGCTCATCTTCCTCGCGGCCATCCTGGATGGTTTGGACGGGCGCATCGCCCGCTGGACGAACACCACGTCGGCGTTCGGCGAACAGCTCGACTCCCTCGCGGACATCGTGAGCTTCGGCGTCGCCCCTGCTTTCCTCGCCTACCGCTGGGGGCTCACGGACTTCGGCCGCGCGGGACTCGTCGTCTCGTTCCTGTTCGTCGTCTGCGGGGCCTCGCGTCTTGCGCGCTTCAACGTCCAGATCCACGTCGTCGACAAGCGCTGGTTCGTCGGCCTCCCGATCCCGTCGGCCGCGGGCGCGCTCTGCGGGCTGGTTTGGGCCGTGCCCGCCTCCGCCCTCACGGACCCGCTCCGCGCCGTTTTCCTCGGCGTCACGGCGGTGCTCGCGTTCCTCATGGTCTCGACGTTCCGATACCGGTCCTTCAAGGACGCCGACGCGAAATCGCGGCGTGGCCGACTCTATTTCCTGCTCTTCGCCGCCATCCTCGGGTTGATCTTCTGGCTCCGCCAGTACGCGCTCGCGGGCCTGCTCGTGACGTACGCGGCCTCCGCGCCCGTCCTCAGGCTCGTCGGCCTCTTTCGTCGCCGCCCGAAGGAGACGGCGGCGTGACGACGGGCTCCCCCAGGAGCGCTTGGCCCTTCAGCGCCGGCGCCCGCGAAGCCTCGGCTTCACCGCGCGCGTCGGGGCCGCAGTGGGCGCCGCCAGAGCCGCTTCGATTTCGGGCCCGCTCGTCACCTTACCGTCCGGCAGGGTGAGGTGCCAGCTCAGGAAGACGCGCGGTTGCGCCCCGTCCACGCGAATCGCTCCCGACTGGTTCGTTTCGCCGGGCGCGAAGATGTTCTCGAAAAGTCGGCACACGACCGCCCGACTCGAGGTCGTGGGTTTGTACCCTTCGGAGGCGGACGTGAGCTGCTCGTAGCGGTCGAAGTCTCCGGGCTTCACCGTGGCCACGGTACCGCCCTCGACGCGGATCTGAACCCAGCTGTTGTAATGCGAGAGGTCGGTCGGCGTCGGGCCCGCATTCGTCGCGCGGATGGCGAACTCGGTGTGGCCCGGCCCCGGTTTGCCCGGAATCGCCTCGACGGCGAGCCGCGGATCGACCGGCTTGCCGGTGAGGAGCGCCCGCACCGCCGCATAGCCGACGAGGTAACCGTCCCTCGGCACGCCGCCCAGGAGAAAGACCCGACCGCGCAGGTTCGGGGTGGTCCATCGCCCGGCGCTCGCCAGAAAGCGCAGCCCTTCGGCCATCGTCGGATACTGGAAGCGCGCGTAGCCGCCGTCCGGGGCGAGGGACGAGCCCATCGTCCCCGCGCGAGGCTTGAAGGTGCAGACGGTTCCGGGCTCGGAGGAGAACACCTGCCCGAAGTCGAAGTCGAGGGCGCGGTCTTCGGAGAGCTCGTCGATCTTTCCGTCCGGCAAGACGCGTCCGGCGAAGGCCGTGCCGTCGCCCGTGCGGCCGAATCCGCCGAAAACCACGAGCAGCCGGAACGGAAGCGGAAATTCGCGCGCGGCTTCTTCGGGCCAGTCGCTCACGATCTGGCCGCCGAGCTCCTGCCGCCGCCCGAACGCCAGCACCAGGGCCTCGCTGGCCGCTCCGGCGAGCGGCTTCCACTTCTTCTCGGGACCCGCCGACGGGGGAAGCGTCACGGAGATCGGGATGCCGAGCGCCTCGCGGACCACGGCGAGCGCCGCGCCGAGATCCTTCGCCTGCTCCGGTGAAGGCCAGAGGTGGAAGTGGACGCCTTCCACCCGGCCCCAGGTCTTCGCGTCCGCGAGAACCCCCGCCAGGGCGCGGGCCCAGTCCGCGCCCGCCGCGGCCCCGCGGCCGGCGACGCTCGCCGCCGCGCCCTCCTCCCCGAGCACGATGAGCACGAGCGGCCGCTTGAGCGGCGCGGGAGGAGGAGGCAGCGGCGTGACCGCGCCGCTGCGGGTCAGAGTCGCGGCGGGCACGTAAAGGCGCACGACCCGCATCGACTCGAGCTCGGCGTCGACATCGTCGGGCACGAACGCCGGCGCTTCCGCGAGAAAGAGAGCGTCACCGCGCTGAGCAGCCGGCTGCGAGCCTGGCGCACCAGGCCGCTCCGTCTTCCGGCACGAAACCGCCCCCAGTGCGAGCGAGACGAGGAAGAACCCGGCGATGGACCGGCCGGCCGTTCGGGCCCGGGCGAGAGCGCCGCGCCGGCAGGGAGCCGGGAGAATCACGCGTCCGATGATAGCGCGGGCACCGTGAAGCCCACGACGAGCCCACCTCCCGCGCGCGGATGCGCGAAGACGCTTCCCGCGTGACGCTCGGCCGCCCGCCGCACGGCCGCGAGGCCCATCCCCGAGCCGCGGGATTTCGTCGAGAACGTGGGCTCGAACAGGCGCCCCGCGACCTCTTCCGGCACCCCCGGCCCGTCGTCGGCGCACGCGAAGCGCACGGCGGGGGCGCCGGTGGAAAGCGTGGCATTCGCGGCGGAAAGCCGGACATGGCCCGGCGCGGCGCCGATCGCCTCGACCGCGTTCACGACGAAGTTCGTCAGGGCGTCGCGCACGAGGAAGGGGTCCGCGGCGAACGAGTGGAGGTCCGGGGCGGTTTCGACGTCGATCGCAAGCGTCGCATGTGTGCGGAAGTCGGCGGCGACGTCCTCCAGGAGGGCGGCCACCGCAGCGCGGTCGAGGACGCGGCGCTCCACCGCCGCCGGATCGCCGAACCGCCCGAGTCGCCCGATGCGGTCCGTCAGGATTCCGACCTGTCGGAGGATTCCCGCCGCGACCTCGCCGAACGCGCCCGGAGGCGGCGCCTCGTGCTTCGCCTCGAATCGGCGGAGGCGCTCGGCCGCGAGCTTGATCGGCGTGAGCGGGTTCTTGATGTCGTGCGCGATCGAGCGGGCGGCCTCGACCCACGCCGCGAGCCGATCCGCCCGAAGGAAGTCCGTGAGGTCCTCGAGAAGGAGGATCACGCGCGGAGCGGGCTCCTCTCTCGGGATCGTCACGATCGCGAGACGGAAAGAACGCGCACCGTTCGGCCCCGGCAGCGTCACGCGCGTCTCGTACGGCGACGGGAGAGAGGCCGCCTCCTCGAGCGCCGCGCGCAGGGGGGCCCAGCCGGGGCCGGCGAGCCGCTCGGAAAGCCGCCCTCCCGGGAGGAGACGGTCCGCCGCGGGATTCGAGAGGAGAACGGTTCCGTCGCCCCGGCGGAAGAGCAGGACGGCCGCCGTGAGGTTTCCGAGGAGGCCCACGGCGGAGGCTCGCTCTCTCGCGAGCGACTCCGTGCGCTCCTCGACGCGAGCCGACATCTCGGTGAACGCGTCGACGAGGCGTGCGAGGTCCACGTTCGCCGGCCGGACGAGCGGCGGCAGCGGCCGCCCCTCGCCGACGTTCGCCGTGGCGGCGATGAGCTCCTCGAGCGGCCCTCCCAGCGTGAGCGCCGCCCGGCCGCCGAGGCCGACGGCCGCGAGCGCGACCGCGACGGAGAGCAGGAGCAGCGCGTCGGCGGCCGACCGAACGGCTTCGTCCTCGGCCAGGACGACGGCGAGCGCCTCGCGTCCGTCCCGCGATACGGCCTCCGCGGCCTCGACGACGCGCGGCGCCGCCGACGCCAGCGCGCCGCGCGACGAGAAGGCAGACGGCCTGCCCTCGGCGAGCTCCTGCGCGATCGGGGAGGAGAGCCTTTCGCGCGCCACCTCCGCCGCGACGGGCAGCGCCCGCGATGCGGCCACGAGAGTCCCGTCGCGATAGCGGAGGAGGTCCCAGCCGATGACCGCGGCGGCTCGGTTCAGCGCCCCTTCCGGCGTGGCGCCGCCCCCCTCGTCGCCTTCGAGAAGCCGCCTTCCCTCTGCGACCACGTCGCGCGAGCGCCGCGCGGTCTCGCGCGCGGCGTGGCCTTCGAGCGCGATCCTCACGAATACGACGCTCAGAGAGAGCGGAAGCGCGCCGAAGACAAGGACGAGCGCGACGAGCCGGGCCCGGAACGTCGCGAAGAAGTGCCTCGGAAAGCGGAGCGAGACGCGCCGGCCGGGAAAGCCGGCGAAGAGCAGCGGAACGAGAACGACGAGCGCGGCTTCGCCTGCTGCCACCGCCGCCCCGGTCACCGCGAGGAGTGAATCAGCCGGCGCCGCGAACCCCGCGAAGCCCGAGGACGCGGCCCAGACGTGCACGCGGCGCAGTCCGTTCGGTGTCGGGACGGTGTCGACGGCCTCCCGGGTCCGGCGGGCGCGCTCGAGGACCCCGGCCGGCATTTCGACACCCTCGCCGTGCGACCCTGTCGTTCGTCCTGCGGCATCCCACTCCACGCGCTCGACGGCGACGCGGTCCGGCACGTCGCGCGAGGCGACGGCCGAGAGCAGCGGATCCCGGTCGGATTCACCCGGCCACGGGACGTGCTGGAACTCCGCGGGATAGCCCGCTGGAATGGCGGTCGGCGATACGAGATCCGGCGCCCGGCGCCCCGGGCGGATCACGCCGAAGGACGACACCGTCGCGTCCAGCGGGCTCCGGATCGTGAGCGTGTCACCGAGCTCGGGAAAGCTCGCGTCCGCGCCCCGCGCCCAAAGTGCGCGGGCGAGATCGTCGCGATGCGTGCGCTCCCCCGCGGGGAGCCAGGGTTCCAGTGACGCCGAGGCGACGCGGCGCTCCCAGCGCTTGAGAGCCGCGGCCCGAACGCCGGCGGTGTCTCCCCGGGCCAGCGCCTCCGCCCGCGTGATCGCCGCGTCCGCGTACCTGAGACGGCCGTCCGCGAGCCCCGTCGCGAAGAGAAGCGTCGCCGCCGCGACCACGAAGACGGCGGTCGTGGCGCGAGACAGGAGATCGGTCCCCGAGAAAGGCCGGGCGCGCCCCGCGAGGGCGAACGCCAGCACGACGGACGCGGCCGCGAGACACGGCGTGTGAAGCGGCGAACCAGCCGATGCGAACGCAGCCGCGAAAGCGCCCAGTCCCAGCGCGGCCGCGACGCGCGCGCCCCTCCTCGCCTCGCCGGCCTTGAGGAGAAGAGATGCGGTGGCGAGCGCGGCGGCCGCGACCGCGAGAAGACCCGTCTGCGCGAGGAAATCCGGCAGCCCCGAAGGCAGGAGGCTCAGGGTGTCGAAGAGTCCCGGCGCGACGAGAGCGGCCGTGCGCCCGAGGAGACCCGGCGCCATCGCCAGGGGCAGGGCGACGAAGACCCAGGCGGCGCGCGGCCGGACGCCGCGGCTGCGTGCGCGGCGCCCGAGAGCCCGCGCGAAGATCAGCGCCGCGAGGCCCGTGAAAAACGCGTCCGCCGGCGTCGCGAGGAGACCGAGCAGCGGCGCAGGGTCCCAGAAGGCGGCGAATACGCCGGAGGCGCCCAGCGGCGTTCCGAGGAGGAGAGCAAACCGGGCGGCGACAAGGCCGGTCGCCCCGCTGCCGGCCGCGAATCCCAGGGCGGCGGCGAGAACGGCGAGGAACAGCGCCGGACCGTGGGCTCGCGCACGCGAAGCGTCCTCCTCCGCGTCCTCGGGCTCGGACGCCTCCAGGGAGAGCGCGAGCAGCCGGTCGCGCCTTTCGGCGGCCGAAAGGCGCAGCCTGAGACGCGTGGGGCCGTCCCCCAGTCCGAGGAACTCGATGAGGTCCGGCCTCAGGATTCCGGTCGGATAGCGGCGCGTGACCACGAGCGTGCCGCGCGCTCCCCGTTCGCCGCGGGGAGCCGTCCAGCCGAGGAACACGCGCGTGACGTGAAACGACGTGATGAAACCCGACGCCGCCGTGCCCCGCTCGGCCTCGAGCCCCGCCGCCTCGCCCGCCCATGCGACAGGACGACCCATACGGTCGAAGAAGACGGCGCCCCAACCCGCTCCCTTTGGAAGCGAAGCGCTCAGGATCGAGAAGAGCCGCGCGGGCCGCACCTCGGCGCCGCCCCCGTCCGCGATCGCCGCGAATTCCCGCCCCGCATGAATCCTCTCTGCGGTCCGGCGAAGCGTCTCGCCGTCGCGTTCGAGAGCCTCTTCCGCCGCGCCGAGGAAGAGCCGGGCGCGCGCGTCACGCGCGGCGGCGCCCGCCGGCGCGAGGCGCGCGGCGAGCGCCAGGGCGAGCGCGGCAAGCGCCGCGGCGAAGAGGCCGAAAACGGCGAACCGGCGCACGTACGGCGTCAACGGTGTCAGCGCGCCATCGGGATCCGCACCCCGTGGCGAGCGGCGCAGGCGAGCGCCTCCCCGTAGCCGGCGTCCGCGTGGCGGACGATCCCCGTCCCCGGGTCCGTCGTGAGGACGCGCGCGAGACGCACCGCGGCCTTCTCGGTCCCGTCCGCGACCACGACCATCCCGGCGTGAAGGGAATAGCCGATCCCCACGCCGCCGCCATGGTGGAGTGACACCCACGTCGCACCGGCGGCCGTGTTGAGGAGCGCGTTCAGGAGCGGCCAGTCGGCGATCGCGTCGCTGCCGTCCTTCATCGCTTCGGTCTCGCGGTTCGGCGAGGCGACGGAGCCGCAGTCGAGATGGTCGCGCCCGATGACGATCGGAGCCTTCACGCGGCCTTGCCGCACGAGCTCGTTGAACGCGAGGCCCGCCCGCGCGCGCTCCCCGTAGCCGAGCCAGCAGATCCGCGCCGGCAGGCCCTGAAACGCGACGCGCTCGCCCGCGAGCGTGATCCAGCGCCTCAGCGCGACATTCTCGGGGAACAGCCGGAGGATCTCCCGGTCCGTCTCCGCGATGTCGGCGGGGTCTCCCGAGAGCGCGACCCAGCGGAACGGCCCCTTGCCCTCGCAGAAGAGAGGGCGGATGTAGAGCGGGACGAATCCGATGATGTCGAAGGCGTCCGCGACGCCGGCCTTGACCGCCCCAGCGCGCAGGTTGTTGCCGTAGTCGAATGTGACGGCGCCCCGTGCCTTGAGGGCGAGCATCGCCCGGACATGTGCGCCCATCGAGGCGATCGCGCGGCGGCGGTACGCCTCGGGGTCGGCCGCGCGCAAACGCAGCGCCTCGGCGTACGGGAGCCCATGCGGAACGTATCCGTTCAGCTCGTCGTGCGCGGACGTCTGGTCCGTGAGGACGTCGGGGACGAGGCCGCGCGCGAGGAGCCGCTCGAGAAGGTCCACCGCATTCGCGCGGACGCCGAACGAACGGGCTTCGCCGCGGTCCCGCGCCGCCAGCGCCCGGTCGATTCCGGCATCGAGGTCGTCGACGCGCTCGTCGACGTAGCGTGTGGCGAGGCGCTTGTCGATGCGCGCCCCGTCCACCTCCGCGATCAGCGCCGTCCCGCCACACATCGTCGCGGCGAGGGGCTGCGCGCCGCCCATGCCGCCGAGGCCAGCCGTCACGACGAGGCGTCCGGCGAGCGAGCCCTCCGGCGAAGAGAGGTCGCGGCGCGCGGCCTCGGCGAAAGTCTCGTAGGTACCCTGCAGGATGCCCTGCGTGCCGATGTAGATCCACGAGCCCGCCGTCATCTGACCGTACATGGTGAGGCCGAGGGCCTCGAGCCGCCGGAATTCGTCCCAAGTGGCCCAGTGCGGCACGAGGTTGGAGTTCGCGAGAAGGACGCGCGGGGCATCCTCATGCGTGCGAAAGACCCCCACCGGCTTCCCCGACTGGACGAGGAGGGTCTCGTCGCCGCCGAGTCGGCGCAGCTCGTCGAGGATCGCCGCGAGACAGGCGGGATTCCGGGCAGCCTTGCCCGATCCTCCGTAGACGACGAGATCCTCCCGGCGCTCGGCCACCTCGGGGTCGAGGTTGTTCAGGAGCATCCGGTAGGGAGCCTCCGTGAGCCAGGAACGGCACGCGAGGGCCGTCCCCCTCGGGACCGCCGGCGGCGAGAAGACAGCAGGGGCCGGGGGGCCGGGCATGGCCCCCATGTTAGCCGGGCAGACATCTGACGCGATGCGTCACATTCTCCTTGACAGGTATTACGCGACGCGTTATCTTGCTCCCATGAGCGATCCACGTCGAATCGTCCGCTATCGCAACCGCAAGCTCTACGAGGCGAAGGAACGCCGTTTCGTGACGCTGGGCGACCTCGCGAAGGCCGTCGCCGAGGGCGACCGTGTGGAAGTCGTCGCCGCGGACACCGGCCAGGACATCACGGCCCAGATCCTCTCCCGGGCGTTCGCGTCCGGTCGGGCGCCCGTCGCGGCCTCGACCGACACGCTGACCCGCCTGCTCCGCGCGGGCAGCGAGGCGGCCGAAACCGTCGCGGGCGCCGTCGAGCGTGTCGGAGGCACCCGCGTGGCGGAGACGCTCCGCCGAGCCTCTCGCCCCGAGAGCCTCGGCCGGACGCTGGCCCCTCTCACGCGCCGGCTCGAAGACGCCCGCCAGGACGTCGAAAAGATCGTCGGCGGGCTCGTCGAGAAGGGCCGGATCACATGGGAAGAGGGAGCGCGCCTGCGCGAGGACGTCGGCCTCGTCTTCGGGGAGAGCCTCTCCGACATCGTCAGCAGCGTCCGCGAGATCGCGGGACGGCTGTCCCCGAGCACGCAGCCCGAGCTCTCCAAGGAGATCGGCGACCTCAAGACGCGCCTCGCCCAGCTCGAGTCGCTCGCAAAGAACGCTTTTCCCGCGGAGCTTCCGAAGGGGGCTCCCCCGCGCCGCGGCGCGGTACAAACCGGCACCCATCCCACGAAAAAGACCCCGAACAAGAAAAGGAGAACCGCATGAAAACCACCGCACGCAAGACCACTCCGAAGCGCCCCTTCCACGTCCCCGCGCCCGTCGAGAAAGTCCTGAAGACGGCGGGTCATCGTTTCGACGCCCTCAGCCTCAAGGCGAAGAGCGTCGCGGCCCAGACCGAAAAGAAGGTCAAGGTCGCAGCGCGCGACCTCAAGAAGACCGGCCAGTCGCTCGCGAAGGACCCGCGCGCCTTCGCCATGGAGGTCATGGAGTCCGGCCGGGATCTCGGCCACATGCTCCGCACGAACGCCGAAAAGGTCGGGGACGACGTCCAGGTGCGCGTCCAGAAGGCGGGCGCCGAGGCGGCGCGCCGTGCCGAGGGCGTCGCGAAGAACGTGACCGAGACCGTCGGAACGGCCGTCGAGAAGGGCCTTCACAGCCTGAACGTCCCCACGCGCAAGGAGCTCCGCTCGCTCTCGGCCAAGGTCGACGGCCTCGGCAAGAAGATCGACGCGCTCAAGACCCGCAGGCCGGCGCGGCGCGCCCGCTGAGCCGGATCGAAATCGGCTAGAATGCGAGGCGCCGCCCGAAACGCGGCGCCTCTTCGTTTCAAGAACAAAATGGCCGGCCAGCGTCGACAACCCGGGCCCGAAAGACCTGAGGGAGCTTCCTCCGAGGCCGCGTTCCTGCCGTTCCCCTCGCCCAACCCCAAGCGTCTCGCGGTCGTGTGCGCGGGCGGGGGTGTGACCGGCGCGTTCTACGAGATCGGCGCGCTCGCGGCCCTGGAGGACCGGCTCGAGAACGTCTCGATCACCGATTTCGACGTCTTCGTCGGCGTCTCGGCGGGCGCCTACATCTCCGCCCTGCTCGCGAACGGCGTGACGCCGGGCGTGCTCTTCCGCAACGTGACGCGCTCTGCCGGTACGCGCACCCCCCTCGACGACCTCTCGCTTTTCCGCCTGAACGTCGGCGAGATCGCGACCCGCCTCGTCACCGCCCCCTTCACGGTGCTCGACGCCACCTGGGACTTCTACAAGAACCGGAAGGAGACGACGCTCACGGACCTCGTGCAGTCGCTCGGGCAGCTCCTGCCGTCGGGGATTTTCCACAACGGGGGGCTCGAGGAGTGGATGCGAAACTGGCTGTCGCAGGCGGGGCGCACGAACGACTTTCGCCTCCTGAGCAAGACCCTCCGCCTCGTCGCCGTGGACCTCGACTCGGGCAAGACCACGGCGTTCGGCTCCACGGGCTTCGACGCCGTGCCGATCTCCAAAGCGGTCGCGGCGTCCTGCGCGATTCCGGGGCTCTACCGACCCGTGCGTATCGGCGGCGTCGACTACATCGACGGCGGCGTCAGCAAGACGGCGCATATCTCGCTCGCGCTCCGTCAGCGCTGCGGCCTCACGATCTGCGTGAACCCGCTCGTCCCCGTTCGCATCCCGCATCCCGGGGGCGCCGTGAAGTGGCTGGGCGACGACGAGGCGGGCCCGCTGCGCAGCCGCGGCCTCCCCACGATCCTCGACCAGGTCTTCCGCGTGACGCTCCATTCGCGCCTCAGGTACGGCCTCAAGCGCTACCGGAAAGAGGATCCCGACGCCGACATCGTCGTCTTCGAGCCGAGGCCCGAGGACCTGCCGCGCTTCATGCACAACATCATGCGCACCTCGGGGCGCGTCCGCATCGCCGAGTACGCCTACCGCTCGACGATGGCGCTCCTCGACTCCGACTTCAGGTTCTTCCAGCGCGTCTTCGCAAAGCACGGCCTCACGCTCCGACCCGCGTGCGCGCGGGATCTCTCGCGCGTGAAGCTCCGCGTGGACCGCTCGAGCGAACGGATCACGACGCGCCTCTCGGCCTCCCTCGCGGCCCTGGAGGCCGACCTCGAGCGCTGGTCTCTCGGCACTGGAACGCGCGGGAGATCTTGAGGTAGGCGAGAAACGTCCGCTCAGTCTCCCGTGAACACGTTCCCGCGGCGTGCGAGGCGCGAGTCGATCATCGTCTGAAGAGTCGTGCGCACCTGATCGGCGAGCTCGTTCACGATCATGGGGCGGTTCGCGATCTCGGGCCCGTGGTCGAAGGCGATGGGGCGGCCGATGTCGATCCACCACTTCGTCGGCAGCGGCAC
>JBGPDK010000043.1:0-21082 GCA_041482235.1 Thermoanaerobaculia bacterium
CAAGATCCTCTTCCAGCAGTCCTTCTCGGAGGACCGGGTGCGCTTCAAGGTCAACTCGTTCGAGGTGACGAAGGACGCGAAGGCGGCGCTCGACGAGTTCGCCGCCAAGATCAAGGGGCTCGACAAGGGCGTCTACCTCGAGATCCAGGGACACACGGACGACACGGGCGGCGCGGACTACAACGACCAGCTCGGCCAGCAGCGCTCCGAGGCCGTGCGCCGGTACCTCGCGCGCGAGCACAAGCTCCCGCTCGGCCGCATCTCCACGATCTCCTACGGCGACACACAGCCCGTGGAGACCAACAAGACGGCGAAGGGCCGCGCCCAGAACCGCCGCGTCGTCATCGTGGTGCTGGAATAGACCCTTGCAGCGGGCCCTCACGGGCCCGCTGATTTCTTAGAAGGGTGCGCGGGCGGAAATCTTCCTCTTCCTTCTTTTTCTTAATTCATCCAGCAGCTTCAGAAAGTCGGCCGGCGGGTCCGCGTCGAGCGAGATGGCTTTCCCCTCCCCCGTTTTCCACCCGAGGTGTCCCGCGTGGAGCGCCTGCCGCGGGAAAGGCACTGGAAACGGCGGCTTCCTCGGATCGCGGTAGACGGGGTCGCCCACGAGTGGATGGCCCGCGCTCGCGAAATGGACGCGGATCTGGTGCGTGCGGCCGGTCTTGAGGCGCGCCTCGACGAGCGTGGCGAAACCGAAGCGTTCCACGACGGTCCATGCCGTGATCGCGCGGATGCCCGCTTCGCCCGGCTTCGCGACGCCGCGCCGGCGGTCTCCGCGGTCCTCGACGAGGTCACGGTCGAACGTCCCCGCGTCGCCCGTCAGGTCTCCCTCGACGACGGCGCGGTAGCGCCGGTCCATCGTGTGCGCGCGGAGCTGCGCCTGCAGCCCGACGAGGCCGCGCCGGCTCCGCGCGAAGACGAGGATGCCGGACGTCTCCTTGTCGAGCCGGTGCACGACGGACACGAAGGTCCGCTCGCCTCCGCCGTGGCGCCTCTGAACGTAGGCCGACACACGTCCGAGAAGCGTGTCGAGCTCCTTCGCCTCCGTCGGATGCGTGAGGAGGCCGGATGGCTTTACGACGGCGATCGCGTCCTCGTCCTCGTAGAGGACCGCGAGCGACGTCTGAACGCGCCTTTCCCTCCGGAGATTCCGATCCCAGCGCAGCGCCACGTCGCGCGAGACGACCGCCCCCGGGTCGTTCACCACGGCTCCGTCGACCGTCACCTGCCCCTCGAGGACGGCCCGTTTCAGCCGCGTCGCGGACTCCTCGGGATAGATCGTCTGGAGGCGGCGGACGATGCGGAGGGGTAGGCCGGCGCTCGCGCCCGGGCCGGGCTTCATTCCTCCATCGTCGCACGAACGGAAAGCGGCGCGCCGCATGGGCGGAGCTCCCCGCGGGTAGACTCTTCGCCATGGGCCGTTCCTCGGTCTTCGCGCGGCGCCGGGCGCGCTTTTTCCACGAGATGGGCGAAGGCGTCGCCCTGCTCTTCACGGCGCCAAAGGCCGCGGCCGGCTACGAGGTGCGCACCCGGTACCGCCCCGATCCGGACTTCTTCTACCTGACCGGTTTCACCGAGCCCGAGGCGGTCGCCGTCCTCGACGCGGACCGGGAGACCTTCACCCTCTTCGTGCGGCCGAGAGACCGTATGAAGGAAACGTGGGAGGGCCGAAGGTCCGGCCCCGAGGGCGCCGTGCGCGACTATGGCGCGGACCACGCGTACGCGGTCGCCGAGCTGCCGAAGCGCCTGCCCGATCTCGTGCGGCGGGCGCGCGTTCTCCACCACGCCTTCGGCGGCCACGCCGAAGGCGACAGCGTCGTCGCGGGACTTCTCGGGCGGTTCCGGCGCGAGGCCCGGCACCCGAAACGCGGGCCCGTGACCGTGAAGGACCCGACGGATCTTCTCCACGCGATGCGCCTCGTGAAGGCGCCGGAGGAGATCGCGCTGATGGAGCGGGCCGCGGCCATTGCGGCAGCCGCGCACCGCGATGCCCGCCGCCTCGTGAGGCCCGGACTCTTCGAATACGAGCTCGAGGCCGCGATCGACCGCCGCTTTCGCATGATGGGAGCGAATGGGCCCGCGTACACCACGATCGTCGCTTCCGGCGAGAACGCCACGATCCTTCATTACGCGGAGGGCCGGAGGCGGATCGGCGCGGGCGACCTCGTCCTCGTCGACGCGGGCTGTGACGTGGAGGGATACGCCTCCGACGTGACGCGCACGTTTCCGGCCACGGGCCGCTTCACGCGCCCGCAAAAGCGCCTGTACGGAGCGGTCCTCGCCGCGCAACGGGCGGCGATCGCCGCCGTGAGGCCGGGCGCGCGCTGGGACGCGCCCCACGAGGCTGCTCGGGAGGTGCTTCTCGACGCGCTTCTCGAGTACGGGATTCTGCGCGGCAGGCGCGAGGCGTTGAAGAAGAAGAATGCCGCCCAGCGCTTCGCCCTGCATCACACGTCGCACTGGCTCGGCCTCGAGGTCCACGACCGCGGCCGCTACCCTGACGAGGCGGGCGCCCCGAGAAAACTGGAGCCGGGCATGGTGCTCACGGTCGAGCCGGGCCTCTACGTGCGCGCCGACGAGAAGGGCGTCCCGAAGGAGTACCGCGGCCTCGGCATCCGCATCGAGGACGACGTCCTCGTGACGGAATCCGGAGCTCGCGTCCTCACCGCGTCCGCGCCGAAGGAGCTGGAGTAACAGGCGGAAGTCGTCGGCGGGTCAATGCCCCTCCGCTCGGCGGCGCGCCGGGCCTCCCTCCTGCGCGGCGTCGGAAGGCAGCCATCTCCGGACCACTCCGTCGCCCGTGACGAGACACTGCGGCCCGGGCATCGAGCGGAGAGACGCGGACATCGTCCGGTTCCGGTCAGGGCTGTGATAGGGAATGAATCGGACCCGCTCGTCGCTCAGGAACTGGAGCGTGTACGCCATGTCGTATCCCGCGTGACAGACGGTATAGCCCTCCTCGGTGATCGTCTTGAGCGGCGCGCGCGGATCGGGCTCGAGCAGGATGCCCTCGACGACACCCCTCGCCTGCCGCGACAGGAAGACGGTGACCGTTAGGGCGAGTCCTCCGAGGACGAGCGCGACGAGAGCGGACGGCATTCTTCGGCGGAGGAGACGCGCCGCTTCGGGGAACGGAACCAGAATGAGAGCGAGCGCCGCGGGGAGGATGGGCGTCAGGTAGCGAATCTGCGAAGCGTCGACGTCTCCGTAGATGAAGATCGCGGCTCCCAATCCGGTGATGGCGCCCACGAGGTCGAGCGCGTCGAAGCTCGGCGGATCCGTTTGGAGCGCGCGCGTAAAGCGCCGCCCTTGCACCAGGAGGAGGAGCGCCATGAGGCTCAACCCCGCCACGGCGAGGAGCGCGGGCGGCGCCAGGCCGTCGAGTCCGACGAGCCGCCAGAATTCCGTTCCGACGAACCGGAAAAGACGCGTCAGAAGGCCGGCCGGCCGCCACGGCGGCGGGACCGGGCCGGCCGCCGGCTCGTACCAACCCAGCAGACGGCCCACCCAGACCGGCGAGTAGCCAAGGGCCAAGCCGCAGAGCAAAGGCGTCATGAAGCGCGCCCAGCCGGAGGAGCCACCCTCACGGTTGAATCTGACACGAAGAACCCCGCGAAACGGAGCGGAGCGGAGGAGGACGAGCGCCGCGACAGGCAGGAGGACGAAGACGATTGTCTGGTTCATCCACCAGCCGAAACCCGCGATGAGCCCGAGGACGAAATGTCCTGAAGGCCGATCCAGAACGGGGTGCGGTCGGGTCAAGACGCCGGCCGCGAGGAAAAAAAGTACCGATCCCAGCGCAAAGGACATTTCGGGTCCCAATCGGACACCCGCCGAGAGACGGATGAAAAAAGGAGGGCCGATGGCCATCCAGAGCCCGGCGGCGGCGGCGATCGGCCGCCCGAAGAGCCGCACGAGCCCCAGGAAAAAGAAGCAGATCCCGAAGGCGATCTCGCTCATGCTGGCGAGGCGCAGCGAGATCGGTCCACCTTCCTCTCCGATGCCGGCCGGGTCCAGCATCGTCTTGCGAATGGCCGCCGCAAGGGCGGGCGTCAGGGGGCCCATGTAATTCTGGCCCCAGAAAAACACGTCGAAGCCTCTTCCGTCGTGGATCTTCTTGGCCATCAGGCCGAAGATCGCGCCGTCGCCATCCCAGCCTCGAACGGCGGCCTCGTTCGTCAGGAGCGGAAGGCGGATCAGGACGAAAACGACGACGATCGCCGCCATCGACGCGGCGCTCCGGAATGCCGCCCGGCGACCCGTTCCTCGAGGCGGCTCTTCCTCCGTGCGAGGCCTCCTACTTCGCGATTCCGAGCTGCGCGAGGACGAACGCCCACTCGAAGGCGATCTCGTGCAGATAGTCGTACCGGCCGGAAGCGCCGCCGTGTCCCGCCGCCATGTTCGTCTTGAGGAGGAGCGGGCTCGCGTCGGTTTTCAGGGTCCTCAGGCGCGCCACGTACTTCGCGGGCTCGTGATAGAAGACCTGGCTGTCGTTGAACGACGTCATGACGAGCATGGCAGGATAAGCGCCCTTCCTGAGGTTCTCGTACGGGCTGTACGTCCGGATGTACTCGTACTCCGCCTTCTTCGCGGGGTTCCCCCACTCCTCGTACTCGCCCACAGTGAGCGGCAGCGTCGGATCGCTCATCGTATTGAGGACGTCCACGAACGGGACCTTCGCGACGACGGCGTGGAAGAGGTCGGGCCTCATGTTCGTGACGGCGCCCATGAGAAGGCCGCCCGCGCTTCCGCCCTCGATGACGAGGCGGTCCTTCGCCGTGACCTTCCGGGCGACCAGGAACTCCGCGGCCGCGATGAAGTCCGTGAACGAGTTCTTCTTCTTGAGCATCCTCCCGTCGTCGTGCCACTTCTTTCCCATCTCGCCGCCGCCGCGGATGTGGGCGATGGCGATGACGACCCCGCGGTCGAGAAGCGGGAGACGGTTCGAGGAAAACGTGACCGGAATCGGGATGCCGTAAGAGCCGTAGCCGTTCAGCCAGGTCGGGAACGGCCCGTTCTCGAGCGTCCGCGTCGTTCCGTCGGCCGCCTTCGCCCGCCACACGATCGAGATCGGGATCTTCGCGCCGTCCGAGGCGGCCGCCCACAGCCGTTCGGACCGGTAGAGCGCGCGGTCGTAGCCGGGAACCTCCTGCTCCTTGAGGAGCTTCGAGGTCTTCAAGTCCATGTCGTAGTCGAACACCGAATTCGGTGTGACGAACGACTGATAGCTGTAACGGAAGACGTTCGTGGAAAAGACGCGGTTCGTCTCCGAAAACGCGGAGTAGACCGGTTCGGGGAAGGCGACCGTGTGGGAGACGTTCGTCGTGAGGTTCGTGACGCTGAAACGCGGCAACCCGTTCGCGCGCTCGTGCAGGACGATGTGGTTCGCGAAGAGATCGATGTCCTCGAGCATCACGTCGGCCCGGTGCGGAACGATCTCCTTCCAGTTCGCGCGCCCGGGGGCGGCGACGGGCGCCGTGACGAGGCGGAAGTTACGGCCGCCCGAGTTCGTCCGGATGTAGAAGAGGTCGCCGCGGTGATCCACGTCGTATTCGTGCTCCTGCTCGCGCGGGGCGACGAGCGTCCACGTGCCCGCGGGGGCGTCGGCCTTCAGCACGCGGAGCTCGGACGTCGTGTGGCTCTCCGCGGAGAGAACGAGCCACGCCCGGCTCCGCGTCCGGCCCAGCCCCGTGTTGAACCGTTCGTCCTTCTCCTCGTACACGAGGACGTCGGAACCCTGCGGTTCGAGAAGGCGGTGGCGGTAGACGCGATACGGGCGCTTGGCGGCATCCTCGACCGCGTAGAAAAGCGTCATGTTGTCCGCGGCCCAGACGGCGCGCGTCGTCTTCTCGATGCGCTCGGGCCCGAGGGCGTTCGCGCGCAGGTCCTTGACGAAGAGCGTGTACTGGCGGAAGCCCGTGTTGTCGGTCGAGTAGGCGAGCAGGTTTCCGTCGTCGCTCACGGCATAGGTCCCGAGCGCCATGAACTTCTGGCCCGTCGCGAGCTCGTTCAGATCGAGAGTGACCTGTTCCGGCCCGTCGGGGAACTTTTTCCGGCAGTAGATGCGGTACTGCTTCCCCTTCTCGGTGCGGAAGTAGTACAGCCAGTCGCCTTCCCGGTACGGGACGGAGAGATCGGTCTCCTTGACGTGAGCGAGCATCTCGGAATACAGGGCGTCCTGGAACGGCTCGGTGGCCTTCATCGCGGCGGCCGTGTAGGCGTTCTCCGCCTCGAGGTACGCGGCCACCTCGGGGTTCGGCTTGTCGCGCAGCCAGGAGTAAGGATCGGAGCGCGCGTCGCCGTGCAGCGTGACGACTTTCTCGACCTGCCTGGCCACGGGCGGAACCGCGGCGGGAGTCGTCTGGTCGGCGGCGGCGGAAAGCGTGGGCATCGTCATGACGGCGGTGAGGAGGAGAGACGTGCGTTTCATTCGTCCTCCAGGACGGAGGAGAGTAGCGCAGGTTTCGTCGTCGCCGCGTCCTAGAAGGACCCGCCCGCGCCGCCGCCCCCGAAGCTTCCTCCGCCACCCTGGAAGCCCGGCTCGACCGGCGGCCGCGGCCCGGGCGCATGCGCGGCCACGACCGGCACGAGCTCGAGCGCGTGAACCCTCTCCTTGTCCGCGAAGAGCGGTTCGGCCGTGAAGCCGTGTCGCTCCTTCTCCGGGCCCTTCGAGAGCCAGCGGTTCAGCGCGAGCGCGAGGAGGACGAGGGCGGTCCCCGCGAGCGACAGGACGAGCCACGTCGCCGCGACGTGAACGTAGTGCCGGAGCGTGATCAACGAGAGCGCGGTCACGACGATTCCGATGTCGAGCACGAACGTCCGGCGGGAGCGAACTCCCCAAAAGAGCACGGCGACGGGAACGACGGCCGTTCCGACGATCGCCCAGATCCGCTCCTGAGAACGCGGCCCGGTGAAGTCGAGGCCGGCGCCCCGGAGGCTCTCGACGAGCCGATGGTCGAGCGCGTAGAGGTTCACCGCCGCGTAGGCGCCCAGGAGCCCGACAACGACGGGGGCGGCGGCGCAGACGCGGTGCGACGGCGCCCATGACGGACGGTCGAGGACGCGCGCGAAGGCGAACGTCATCGCCCCGCCGCAGGCGATCCAGAGCAGGCGGCCCGAGGGCGAGCGCGCCAGCAGGAGGAAGAACGAGATCGCGGCAAGGACGGCGTACACAGGGCTGCCCCAGCGCCACGCGGCGAGCGCCCACGAGGCGAAGGCGGCGAGGAGGAGCAGCGTCAGACCGCTTCTCTCCCGCACCTTCAGCGTCTCTTCGAGGAATAGGAAGACGCCGGCGAGGAAGAAGACGATTCCCCAGAGCGACGTCGCGCCGGCGCCGCCGCGAAGCGCGAGGCGCGGCGCGTTCTCCTGCGCTTCCGTCGCGATGAGGGACGCCGCCCCGAAAACGAAGAAAAGCACCGTGAGGGCTCCCGTACCCAGGCGAGCTCCGAGGGCGAACGCTCCCAGGAGCAGCAGGAGCGCCAGGGAGACGAAGACGAACACGAGCACCCTCCAGAGCGACGACGGCAGAACGCGCGGCTCCGGGTACCGCCTGGAGATTTCTTCGAGGGTACCCGAGTCGATGGCGCCGGCGCTCTTCCAGCCTTCCGCCGCGGCCCGAACCTCCTCGACGCGCTCGGCGGCGGTCCATTCCCCTTTCATTGAATTCCCATCTTCCGGCGCGAGGAGACGATGAGGATCAGCGCGGCTCCGGCCGTCATGGCGGAAAGCAGCAGGGCTCCTCCGTGCGCCGCTCCGGCTTCTTCGAAGACCAGCCTCTGAACGCCCAGCCAAGCCGCCACGACCGTCAGCGCGAACGGCAGCGTGCGCTTCGCGCGGAAGGAGGCGGCCGCGACAACGGCGGCAACGAGGAGAAGCGCGAGGAGCCAGGCGCCCCAGCGGTCTTCTCCGTCGCCGAACACGCCCGAGAGGAAACCGCCGAAGACGAGCAGAAGGCCCGCGTTCACGTATACGTCTTCGAAGTGCGCCTTCCTTCGGCGGCGAGCCGCTGCGACGCCGAGGGCGACGAACAGAGCTCCGCACGCGAGCGCCTCGAGGCGAAGGCGCGCCGGGTCGCCCGCGCCGAGCGAGGTCCCCGCGAGCCTCACGGCGATCCCCCGCCACGCGGCGAAAGCCGCGAGCGCGAGGGAGAGCAGCATCTTCGAATCGAAGCGGTACGCGAGGAGCAGGTAGAACACCGCGACGACGAGAAAATGCCAGGGCCAGTTCCCTCCGAGCAGTTTGAGCTGCGCCTCGAGATACGCGAGGTCCGTCGCGACGAGAAGGGCGCCGAGGAGAAGGACGTAATCGAACGCGGCATGAGACGAAGCCGCCTCCCCCCACGCGAAGGGCGCGGAACGCCGCCAGGCCCACACGAGACACGCCGCTGCGGCGAGGCCGGTCGCGAAGCCGATCACCGCCGGACCGATCCGTTCGTGGTTTTCCTTCAGGAAGAGGCCGATCCCCGAGGTCAGGAGGAGGACGCCCATGTAGAGCGCGGCGCGGATCTCGGGTCGCACCGAGACGAGCTCCCGCCGCGCGACGCGCCCGAAATAGCTCGACTTCGAGTCCGTCAGGACGCCTTCCCCCCGGAGGCGCTCGACGGCGGCTGCCACGTCGGGATTCATGCCGCGAGCATACGGCCCTTGCCCGCCGCCGCGGCTCATGTCACGCTCGGGCGTGCCCCTTCGCATCCTCGTCACCGGCGCCGGAGGTCAGCTCGGGCAGGTACTCCTGACCGAGCTGCGCCGCGGAGGGCACGAGCTGGTGGCCGTGACGCGGGCCGCTCTGGACCTGACCCGACGCGAACAGGTGCTCGAGCGCATCGGAAAGCTCCGGCCGCAGGCGGTCGTGAATGCCTCGGCCTTCGGGGTCGAAGCGTCCGAGGAGGATCCGCAGGCCGCGCTCGCCGTGAACGCCTTCGCCGTCCGCACTCTCGCTGAGGCCTGCCGCGGTGCGAACGCGACGTTCGTCCACTTCTCGTCCGATTTCGTGTTCGACGGCACGACACGGTCGCCCTACCACGAGACCGATAGGCCCAACCCGGGCAGCGTGTATGGCGCGACGAAGCTCCTCGGCGAGTGGTACGCGGGAGGGGCGCCGCGTCATTTCGTCCTGCGCGTCGCGAGCCTCTTCGGGACTCCGGACGGCAGGAGCACGATCGACGGGATGTGCGCGGACATCCGCGCCGGCCGCACGGTCCGCGCGTTCTACGACCGCACGGTCTCTCCTGCTTTCGTGGACGACGTCGCGGCGGCGACCCGGCGTCTCCTCGAAGGGAAAGGGGCCTCGGGCGTCTACCACTGCGTGAACGCAGGCTTCACGACGTGGCACGAGCTGGCCCTGGAGCTGGCCCGCCAGACCGGGAGCCGCTCCACAGTCGTCCCGGTCACGGCCGACGGCCTCGCGAGCAAGGTGTTCCGGCCGAAATTCGCCGCGCTTTCGAACGAGAAGCTCGCGAACCTCGGCATCGAGCTGCCCGCGTGGCAAAGCGCGCTCGGCCGCTCGCTCGCGGGGCCGCCTCGCGGCGCGTCACCGTCTCCGAGGCCGGCCGTTCCCTCCGGCTAGCGGCCCGCCGCGACGAGGAAGGCCCAGTTCGCGACGGCCGCCAGGACGATTCCCGCGCGCAGCACCGGAGTCGGGCGCGGCGTACGCACTTCCCGTCCTGCCAGAGCCGCCCCGAGCGCGATGGCGCCGCCCGAAATGAAGAGAATTCCCGCGGCCGCGGCGAGAGGGTTCCACCCGAAAGCGGCGCCGGCATCGAAGCGCGCGAGGGCGAGGAGAGCCCGCGTGCCGCCACACGTGAGACACGGAATCCCGACGAGGGCCCGGAAGAGACACGGCGGCATTCCTTCCGCCAGCGCGGGCGCGAGGGGAGCGGCGGCGGCGCACACGAGCGCCGCGCCGCCCCACAGAAACCCGAGCTGCCGTCCGGGCGACACGCCTAGCGGTTGAAGGCCGAGAAGAACGCGGCGCCTCCGATGGCTATGGCGAGGATCGCGCACACGCAGCAGAGAATCACGGGCAGGAGCACGCCCGTGAGCGCCTTGCCTTGAGTCGCCTTGTGGAGCTGCTGGGCGCCGACGACGACGAGGTACGCCGTCCACACGCCGGCCACGAGGCCTCCGAGCAGCGGGACGACGTTCGCGACGTTCGCGACGCTCGCGTAGCACACGAGACGAAACGTACCCTCGAATTGTGATTTCGACGACGAGAGCGCGCCGACGATCATGAACGAGACGTGGAGGATCGCCGCGCCGATGAAGAGGCCGCAGGCGACGAGTAGAGGACCGAGGATGACCTGGCCGACGAGCGACCCTCCGCCGAATCGCGTGAACCCCGCGTACTGCGCCGGGAGCATCCTCATGAGGCCGGCGCCGAAGAACGTCCCCCAGACCGCGCGGAAGACGAGACCGACCCATCCCAAGATGACGCCGAAGAGGAGCGGGCGCATGTAATCGCCGGTCTCCCGCGTGAGGCGCCAGGCCTGAGCGGGCGCCGTGATGAAGAGCTTCGCGGTCTCGAACAAGGATTCCGGCCCGATTGCCTGCGCCTCCCACGGCAGGCCGCCCGCTGAGGGGAGCGGCGGCACGTATGGGGGCTGGGGCGGCGGGGGCGGCGGTGGGGGCGGTACGGCGCCGGGGCCCTGAGGGGGGACGTTCGACATGGGAACCTCCTGACGAAATCCGGTTTCGGCTTTGAGGAACAGATCCTATCGCTGCTACGCTCTTGGGATGAAGTACACGACACTCGGCCGCACGGGAGTCACGGTCTCGCGGCTGTGCCTCGGGTGCATGAGCTATGGGACGCCTTCCTGGCGGCCGTGGGTGCTCGACGAGAAGGCGGCGCAGCCGTTCTTCCGGCGCGCGCTCGAAGCCGGCATCAATTTCTTCGATACCGCGGACATGTATTCGCTCGGGGTCAGCGAGGAGGTCACGGGACGCGCCCTGCGCGAGTTCTCCCGGATGGAGGAGATCGTCCTCGCGACGAAGGTGAACTTCCCGATGGCAGGCGGCCCGAACATGGGAGGCCTCTCGAGAAAGCACGTCGTCCAGGGCTGCGAAGCGAGCCTCAAGCGCCTCGGTGTCGAGACGATCGACCTTTACCAGATCCACCGTTTCGACCGCGCGGTGCCCCTTCACGAAACGCTCTCGGCCCTCGATCTCCTCGTGAGGCAGGGCAAGGTGCGCTTCATCGGCGCCAGCTCGGGCCCGGCCTACCGCTTCGCGGGGTCGCTCGCGCTCTCGGACGCGAAGGGGTTCGCCCGCTTCGCCTCGATGCAGAACCACTACAACCTCCTCTACCGCGAGGAAGAGCGCGAGATGCTTCCCCTGTGCGCGGAGGAAGGAATCGCGGTCATTCCGTGGTCGCCTCTCGCGCGCGGCCTTCTCGCGGGCACGCGGAAAAACGCGGCCGACATCGGCGAGACGCCTCGAGCCTCCTCCGACGACTACACGCGGAAGCTGTATGACCACGCGTCCGACGAGGACGTCATCGGAGCCGTGAAAAACGTCGCCGCCGCGCGGGGCCTGCCGCCCGCGGCCGTCGCGCTCGCCTGGCTCCTTTCACGCCCGGCCGTGACGGCGCCGATCATCGGGGCGACGAAGCTCGCGCATCTGGAAACGGCGCTCTCCGCGCTCGACGTGACGCTCACGGACGACGAGCTCCGCGCGCTCGAGGCGCCGTATCGCCCGCACGCGGTCCGCGGCTTCCAGTGACAGGGACGCACCGCGACGCGGTCTGATCACGTCGGCAGGATCAGCACCTTGCCCGACGTCTCGCGCGCCTCGAGCGCGCGGTGCGCCGCGGCGGCCTCGGCGAGCGGGAACGTGCGGTCGATGTGAAGCGGCAGCGAGCCGTCCTTCACCCACGCGAGGACATCGCCCGCGCGGGCGAGGAGCTCTTCGCGCAACGCGACGTAATGAAAGAGCGAAGGGCGCGTGAGAAAGACCGAGCCCTTCTGGTTCAGGATCTGGGGGTCGATCGGCTCGGCCGGGCCGCTCGACTGCCCGAAGAGCACCATCGTGCCGCGCAATGCGAGGACGTCGAGCCCCTTCTGGAACGTCGTCTTCCCCACTGAGTCGTAGACGGCCTCGACGCCCCTGCCGCCGGTGAGACGCTTCGTCTCCGCGACGAAATCGCTCACCGTGTAGAGGATCACCTCGTCCGCCCCGGCCTCCCGTGCGAGCGCCGCCTTCTTCTCGGTCGAGACCGTCCCGATCACCCGCGCGCCGCGCCTTTTCGCGATGCGGCACAGCAGCAGCCCGACGCCGCCAGCGGCCGCGTGCACGAGGCACGTGTCGCCGGGAGAGAGCGGCCGCGTGGACGTCGCGAGGTAATGCGCCGTCATGCCTTGGAGCATCGCGGCGGCGGCCTGCCGCGCGGAGACGCCGTCCGGAATCGGGACAAGCCGGCTCGCCGGAACGAGAGCTTTTTCCGCGTAGGCGCCCTGCGCGTTCACCGTCGCCACGCGGTCGCCCGGCTTCACCCCGGTGACGCCGGGCCCGACGGTTTCCACGGCGCCCGCGATCTCGCCGCCGGGCGTGAACGGATATCCCGCGGGCTTGTAGAGGCCGAGGCGGAAATAGACGTCGATGAAGTTGAGACCGATCGCCTCGACGCGGACGAGCACCTCGCCGGCTTTCGGAGACGGGTCGGCGATCTCCTCGAGGCGCATCGCCTCCGGGCCGCCGGGAGCAGAAACGCGGATCGCTTTCATGGGGCGGAAGTCTAACGCCCCTGTCCGAGCCGCGGGGCGACGGATCGGGCAAGCGCGGCTAAGATCGTTGCCCCCCATCACTTCAGGGGGGACATGAGGGGAACGCGATGTCGACACGCATCGAGAAAGACACGATGGGAGAGGTCGCGGTCGCGACCGACCGCTACTGGGGCGCGCAGACGCAGCGCTCGCTCCAGAACTTCGAGATCGGCGAGATCCGCTTCACGCGTCCGATGATCAGGGCCTTCGGCATCCTGAAGAGGGCCGCCGCCGAGGTGAACCGCGAGCTCGGGCTCCTGCCGGAGGATCGCGCGAAGCTCATCGCGGCGGCCGCTCAGGAAGTCACCGACGGCAGGCTCGATGCGCACTTTCCTCTCGTCGTCTTCCAGACCGGGAGCGGCACGCAGACGAACATGAACGTGAACGAGGTCATCAGCAACCGCGCGATCGAGATGGCGGGCGGCATGATGGGCTCGAAGAAGCCCGTCCACCCGAACGATGACGTGAACAAGTCGCAGTCCTCGAACGACACGTTTCCGACCGCGATGCACATCGCGGCCGTCTGCGAGATCGAGGAGCGCCTGCTCCCCGAGGTGCAGAAGCTGCGCGACGTGCTCGACGGAAAGGCGAAGGCGTTCAAGGACATCGTCAAGATCGGCCGCACGCATCTGCAGGACGCCGTGCCGCTCACGCTCGGCCAGGAAGTCTCCGGCTGGGTGTCCCAGCTCGACCACGGAATGGAGCACGTGAGACAGGCGCTCCCCCACCTCTACGAGCTCGCGATCGGCGGCACGGCGGTGGGCACCGGGCTCAACACGCATCCCGAATACGCCGTCCGCGTCGCCAGGCGCGTCGCCGAGATGACGGGACACCCGTTCGTTTCGGCGCCGAACAAGTTCGAGGCGCTCGCGGCGCACGACGCGCTGGCCTTCGCGTCCGGCGCGCTCCGCACGCTCGCCGGCTCGCTGATGAAGATCGCGAACGACGTGCGCTGGCTCGCGTCCGGCCCGCGCTGCGGCCTCGGCGAGCTCCGCATCCCCGAGAACGAGCCGGGCAGCTCGATCATGCCGGGCAAGGTGAACCCGACACAGTCCGAGGCGATGACGATGGTCGTCGCGCAGGTTTACGGAAACGACGCGGCCGTCGCGTTCGCCGCCAGCCAGGGCAACTTCGAGCTGCACGTCTTCAAGCCTGTCATGATCCACAACGTGCTGGAGTCGACGCGCCTCCTCGCCGACGCGTCCCGCAGCTTCCGCCTGCACTGCGCCGAGGGGCTCGAGGCCGATCGCGCGCGCATCGACGAGCTCATGAAGAAGTCGCTCATGCTCGTCACGGCCCTCAACCCGCACATCGGGTACGACAAGGCCGCCGCCATCGCGAAAAAGGCCCACAAGGAAGGCCTCACGTTGAAGGAGTCCGCCCTGAAACTCGGCTTTCTCACGTCCGAGGAGTTCGACGCGTGGATCGACCCCTCGAAAATGGTGGGACCTGCCGGCACGGACTAGGCATGCAGCCGCCGGGCGGCCCGGTCGGGCCCCGGCCGCCCTTGCCCTCGGCTTGCTCGCGGGTCTCGCGGGCCGTGCCGCGCCCGACACGGCGCTTTTCGAGGTGCGCGCGCCGGAGGGAATGGTCACGGGCCGCGTGCGCCTCGAGGCGGTGACCCGCGACGCCGAGGTCGCGTTCGTGAAGTGGCAGTCCGAGGACTGGTCGCGGACCACCGGTCGTCCGTTCCAGCTCCTTCTCGACGTGGGCCCCCTGCCGCGGGAGAAGACCGTCGTCGCCGTCGCGCTGGATCACGACCGCCGCCCGCTCTACCGCACCGAGACCCTCCTCAACCCCGGAGGCCGGCGGCTCGCCCTGCAGTTTCTGGCTCCGCTCGACGGGCAGCACGTCCTCGGCATGACGTCCGTGCTCGTGCACGCGGTCGCGCCGCCCGGAGACGCGCTCACGTCCGTCGTGCTCGACGTGGACGGGCGCGTCGCCCCGCTGAACAGGGCGGGGGACGTGTGGAGCGCACGGGTGGATCTCGCGGGTCCGCCCGCGGTCGTCACCGCCCGGGTGGCCACCGCCCTCGGCCGCGCCGCCGAGCGCTCGATCCTCCTGAACGGGCGCGGGCTCCAGGCCTCGCTCGACGCTCACGTCGTCGAGCAAATGGTGGCGGTCGTGAGGAACGGCGAGCCCGTGGAAGGCCTCCGGGCCGCCGACTTCACCGTGCGCGACGACCGGGGGGCCTGCGAGATCCGCGAGGTCCTGCTCGTCCGCGACGTGAGCCTGGCGATCGGCGTGGCGATCGACACATCCCAGAGCCTCCTGTACACCCAGGAGCTCCGCAACATCGTCGCCCACAGGTTCATCGAGATGCTCAAACCGCGCGACACCGCGTTCCTGCAGCGGTTCGGCGTCACGGTCGGACACGTCCTCGACTGGACGACCTCGCGGAAGGACCTCGAGGAGAGCGTCCTCTCCCTCGAAGAGGACACGGTTCCCGGAACGGTCCTCCATGCGGCCATCGTCGACGCGCTGTACCAGCTTCAGGGCGGGGAAGGCGCGCGGGCGCTGCTGCTCGTGACGGACGGAAACGTCTACGACGACGACGTTCCGGAGAAGGAGGCCCTCGCCTTCGCTCGCCAGGCCGGAGTCCCGGTTTTCGCGCTCGGACTGCCCTGGACCGAGGAGACCCATGTGCCGGTGCGCAGGAAGGACGAGAACGGGAACGACGTCGTGCACATCCGCGTGACGCGGGCGCAGCGGCCTCCGAACCGGGCCTTCCTCCAGAGCTTCACGGACGCGACCGGCGGCCACACCTACGTCGTGGAGAGCGCCGCGGACCTTCCCGCCCTCTTCGCGAAGCTCGAACGCGAACTCAGAACCCGTTACCTCGTCTCGTTCGTGAGCAACGCGAAACGGACCGGGTCCTTCCATCCGGTCGAGATCCGGGCCGCGCGCGGCACCGTGCGCACGGCCGCCGGGTTCTCGTATTGACCGGCGGTTCAGGGGGTCACGGCGGGTTTCCTTTCCACGCCGCGCGGAGGCTCCCGCAGGCGTGATACCTTTTCCCGCATGAGAAAACCCTTTGTCCTCGCGTTCGCCGCCGCGCTCCTCGCGACCACCATCCTGAAGGGAGAGACCCCCGTGAAGAACCCGACCGTCGTCATGAAGACCTCCCTCGGGAGCGTCACGATCGAGCTCTATCCCGACAAGGCACCGGAATCCGTCAAGAACTTTCTTCAGTACGTGAACGACAAGTTCTACGACGGCACGACCTTTCACCGCGTGATCTCGACGTTCATGGTCCAGGGCGGCGGCTTCACCCCCGACGGCAAGCAGAAGGCGACGCGCGCCCCGATCAAGAACGAGGCCGCGAACGGCCTCAAGAACACGATCGGCACGGTCGCCATGGCCCGCACGAACGACCCGAACAGCGCGACCTCGCAGTTCTTCATCAACGTCACGACGAACCGCTTCCTCGACAAGGACGCCGCACAGGACGGAGTCGGCTACTGCGTCTTCGGCAAGGTGACCTCCGGCATGGAAGTCGTGGAGAAGATCAAGGCCGTTCCCACGGGCGCGGGGGACGTCCCGAAAACCCAGGTCCTCATCGAGTCCATCCGCGTCGCGCCCTGACCAGGGCGCGCCCCTCGTGTCGAGCGTCCCGCCCCCGATCGGGTACCTCCCGCCTCCGCCGTCCCGGGGGCGGCGGGGGCTCCTCGGGCCGGTGCTCGTCGGTCTCCTCGCGGGCTGGGCCGCGTTTTTCCTCTTGCGCGGCGGCCTCGGCCGGCGCGATGGCGCGGCTCCGGCTCCCGCGAAGGTTTCCGGCGCGCCCGCCGAGCCGCGCCCCGTCGCCGCGCGCGGGGATCTCGCCGAGGACGAGAAGTCCACGATCGAGCTCTTCAAGCACGCGAGCCCGTCCGTCGTCTACATCACGACGCTCTCCCGCCGCGCCGTCAACTTCTTCGAGGTGACCGACGTGCCGCAGGGCACGGGCTCGGGCTTCCTGTGGGACCGGCAGGGGCACGTCGTCACGAACTATCACGTCCTCGCCGGCGACTCCTTCGTCGTCACGCTCTCGGACCAGTCGAACTGGAAGGCGACTGTGGTCGGCGTCGAGCCGGACAAGGACCTCGCCGTCCTCAGAATCGCGGCCCCCGCGGAGAAGCTGCCGCCGATTCTCGTCGGCACGAGCAAGGGGCTGCAGGTGGGGCAGAAAGTCTTCGCGATCGGGAACCCGTTCGGCCTCGACGAGACGCTCACGACCGGCGTCGTGAGCGCGCTCGGACGCACGATCGAGTCGATGAGGGGCCGCAAGATCCAGGACGTCATCCAGACGGACGCCGCGATCAACCCCGGCAATTCCGGCGGCCCGCTGCTCGACAGCGCCGGGCGCCTCATCGGCGTGAACACGCAGATCGCGAGCCCGTCCGGCGCGAGCGCGGGGATCGGATTCGCCGTGCCCGTGGACACCGTGAACGAGGTCGTTCCCGAGCTCATCGCGCACGGCCGGATCGTGCGCCCGCGCCTCGGTGTCGTCCCCGCGCCCGAGAGCGTCATGCGCCAGCTCGGCCTCACGGGTGTCCTCGTCCTCTCCGTGCAGGACGGGACAGGCGCCGCGACGGCCGGGCTACGCGGCACCGTGCGCGATCGCGACGGGTCGCTCGTCCTCGGCGACGTCATCGTCGGCGTCGCGGGGAAGGACGTCGCGAGCTACGACGATCTCGTCACCGCGCTCGAGAAGCAGAAGATCGGCGACACCGTGCCGGTCAAGGTCGTCCGGAACGACCGCGCGGTGACCCTGAACGTGACGCTCACGGCGTCGCGCTGAGGTCCGCCGGGGGCGGCGGGACCGGCGTGGCTGGGGGGACGGAAGCCTCCATCACCGCTGTCTCCCGCCGCGCCGCGAGATACGCCGAGCCTTCCACGACCCGTCCCACGGACACGATCCGCCGGCCGCCCGAAGGCAGCTCCTCGACGCGCACTTCGACCTCGCCTCCTTCCAGCTTCAGGCGCCCGGACGGAAGCCGGCCCTTCTCCATGAGCCACGCGCGCGCCCAGTCCACGCCCGAGCGCGCGAGCTCCACGGCATAGCGGTCGTTTCCGCGCCGCCGCGTCTCGCGGAGATCGGTCAGGAGGATCGACGCGAGAACGCCGAGCACGAGAGCGAAGACGACGAGGATTCCCATCACGAGAAGGAGCGAGCTCCCCCGCTCGCGGCTTCCCCGGGGACGCGGGCCGGACCTCACGGCGCCTTCTCTGTGGGGCGTCCGCAGGCGAGCGCGATCAGCTCGGTCTCCCGGCCCTCATCCCAGCGCAGGAGGAGGCGCCCCTGCGCGAGCTCTTCCGCGTCGAGGGAGAGCCTGCCGGGGAGCGTCCACGACGTCGTCGCGGCCACCGGCTCTCCGTCCGCCTTCCTCCGCACGCTCGTTCGCGCCACGGCGCTTCCGACGACCGTCCACGAAACCTCCGGGTCCTCCTCGCGGAGCGGCGTGAGGTCCAGCCGGAACGCGGGAGCCGCGAACGGCGGCGAGACGGCGGCCCCCGACGCGCGCGCGAAATCGGCGGAGAGGCGCTCCCAGAGCAGCGGGAACATCTCGATCGAGAGCCGCTTCGCGTCGAGACCCGCCTGCTGCCTCAGGAGGCCCAGAGAAACGGGCAGCAGCGAAAACAGCAGAACCACGCCGATGAGGACGACGACGCACATCTCGACGAGTGAAAAGCCCCGGATTCTCACGGCGAAGGCCCTGCCCCTCGGAAGACGAAGCCCTCCTGCACGATCAGCTTCGCCATCTTCTCGCCGTACCCGATCTCGAGGTGGACGAGACAGAGCCCGTCGACGTCCGTCGCCTTCACCCTCAGGAAGGGATTCCGCGCGTCGAGCGCGTCCACGAAATCGCCGGGGCCCACGAAAGGCCGGCGGTCCTTCGGGTACACGTCGCTCCGAAAAGACGTGCGCAGGTAGATCCATTCGCTCGCGAGGGCGCGCACGGCCCGCTCGCGGTCGAGGCGGTCCCGTTCGAGCGCGCGGCGGCGGGCAAGGAAGCTCGCCCCCAGCGTCAGGACGATTCCGAGAATCGCGAGGGAGACGAGAGCCTCGAAGAGGAAGACCCCCCGTCTCCCGCGCTTGATCACGGTCGCGATTATTCACCGGGGTGCGCGAGACCACTCGCGACCGGCTCAGCGCAGCGCGGAGACGAGCTTCTTCACGGCGCGCTCGGCGGCGTCCTCGGCGGCCTGGGCCTCGGCTTCCGTGTCCAGAGTGCTCACCTCGGACGAGCTGTTGCGGCCCTTCACCTCGATCAACGTCGCGGCCGCGCCGGGCGCGGTCACCACCGAGATGCTGACGGAGCAGTCCGCCTCGTACGAGACGACGACGTTCTCGACGCGCACGGGCACGCCCGTCATGGGGTTCGCCTGCCGGTCGTACGTGCGGCCCTCGCGCCGCTGGATACTGCACGGCGCGATCAGGACGCCGAGGTAGACGTCGGCGGGCCAGGTCTTCCGGAACTCCGCGCCCGCCTCGCCGGGGGCGCCGACGTCGGCCAGGTGCGCGCCCGAGAGCCGGCCGTCCACGATCGCGCCGAGACCGCGGTCGCTCGCAGCCGAGAGGAAGCGCGGAACGAAGCGTTCGAGCTCCGGCGGGGCTCCCCTCGCTTCCACGAGGACGATCGCTTTCTTCGATGCCGTCCCGGGAGTGGCGGCCGACGCGCCGGACGTGGAGGGAGCGGGCGCGGAGGCGCAGCCGAGGAGCGCGAGGGAGCCGGCGACAATCGCGAGGCGGCGCATGACGCTGTTCATGGCGCGAAAGTGTACGCCCGCGACACGACCACTCCGCGCCCCCTCCGGAGCGTGACGTCGAGAAGCGAGAGCTCGCCGTCGTCCGGCACGACGCACACGAGCACGTAATGGCCACCGAGGCTCTTCGCGAGGCGGGTGACGGCGGCCTCCGTGAAGATGTGCGTCTTCTGGTACGTGCCGCCCGTCAGCTCCGAGGTCGCCTGGAGGGTGCCCTCCAGCGTATGCCAGTCGGCGTTGGAGACGTCGAGGGTGAACACGTTGATGCGCGCCGCGGCCATGGACGCGAACGCCCGCGCGAGGTCGGCCGCCTCGCGCGGCACGCGGTCGATTCCGAGCCCCCACCCGAGGAAGAGAAGCGCTTTGCCCCCCGGAATCGGCACCAGCGCCCGCGAGACGAGATCGAGAGCCCGTTCCACGTTCGGCGCGCGGAGCCCCGCGTTGAAGTCGAAGTTCGCCGCCAGGGACGGGAAGGGCGAGAAATTGACCGGAGGAGCCGTGCCCTGCAGGAGGCCCTCGTCGAGCGCGGCCTCGAGCGCGGCGCGGTCCGCGGTGAGATCGCACAGAAGCGTCAGGTGCGAGTCGAAGCGCACGACGGCGGCCCGGTCCGTCGGCACGAGCGTGTCGAGAAGCCGCCCGATCCGAGAGCGGACGCGCATGAGGCCCAGCGCCCGGTGGCGGCCGATGTCGGCCTGGATGAAGAACACGAGGATGCGACCCGGGGGATAACGCACGGCGCGCGGCGGCTCGCCCGGGGCCGGCTCCGCCGCTTCGGCCGGCCCCTCGGATGTCCCGACCGGGATCCACTCGGCCGACTCGACCTCGATCTCCTTCCGGCCCGCGCGCACGCGGAAATCGGAAGGCGCGAGGTCCGGGATCGGATCGCCCGCGCCGTCCGTCACGTACGCGTCGAGAACGACGCGCCCGACGCGCACTTCGCCGCGCACGCGGGCCGGTGCCGGCGGCCCGTCCGCCAGAAGGCCCGACGCGGCACCGAGCGCGAACACGGCGAGAAGGGCGGGCGTCCGACGCACGGGGCGATTCTCCTCCCGTATCCTCCCCTCATGGAAGCTCCCTCCGCTCCCGTCGACGTCCTCGTGGTCGGCGCGGGGCCGGTCGGCCTCGCCTGCGCTCTCGAGGCGGCGCGCCAGGGCTTTTCGCACCTCGTCGTCGAGAAGGGGGCGCTTCTCGACACGCTCGTCAACTGGCCCACTCACGTGGTCTTCTTCTCCACGCCCGAGCTGCTCGAGATCGGCGGCACTCCCTTCGTCACTGCCTCGGGAAAGCCCACGCGGCGCGAGGGCCTCGTCTACTACCGCAAGGTCGCCGAGCGCGAGAAGTTCGCGATCCGCCTGCACGAGCGCGTTCTTTCGGTGACGGCCGGGGACGGCCTCTTTCGCGTTCAGACCACGAAGGCCGTCCATGAATCCCGGGCGGTCGTCGTGGCGACCGGCTTTTTCGGCACGCCGAACCTCCTCGGCGTGCCCGGCGAAAACCTCCCGAAGGTGTCTCACTACTACACCGAGCCCTATGCCCACGCTCACACGGACGTCCTCGTCGTGGGCGGAAAGAACTCCGCCG
>JBGPDK010000044.1:0-20814 GCA_041482235.1 Thermoanaerobaculia bacterium
CGCGTCGGTCGCGATGCTGGAGAAGTTGGCGCTGTTGAAAATCGCGCTCTGCAGGGCGCCGGCCTTGAGCAGGGCCTCTTCCGCCTGCTTGCGCGCGCTGTTGTCGGTTCCGATCAGCAGATACCCGATGATGCCGTCCCGCTCGTCGCGCAGCGCCGTGACCGACACCACCGCCGGGAGCCGGCTCCCCTCCTTGCGGATATAGGTCAGCTCGTAGATGTCCTCGATTCCACGCGAAGCCTTGAACACCAACGCCTCGAAGCCCGGCGTGATCGGGGTCCCGAGCTCGATGGTCAATGCCCTGGCGCGCGCGATCACTTCCTGCGGGTCGGAAATGTCGGCCGGCGTGACCTTGTTCATGACGTCGGCGGCCGTGTAACCGAGCATCCGCTCGGCGCCTACGTTGAAAATCTGGATGACGCCCTTCGCGTCGGTGGCGATGCACGAAAAGTTGGCGCTGTTGAAAATCGCGCTCTGCAGGGCCCCCGCCTTGAGCAGCGCCGCTTCCTTGCGCGCGGTCAAACCGCCGGAACGCTTGGAAACGCCGATCCTGGTCCTCGTCGCGCGCTTTCCGCTAGCCACGGTGGGGCGAATATCGCGCCGTCTCGGTCGTCGAGTGCATGCGGTGGAATGCTAGCACCCCGTGAATTGAGGAAGAGGAGTCGCGTTCCGGACGCAGCCCCGCGCGAGGCTCTCCGCCAGCGCGCCCGAGCGACAAGCCGGGATAGCGCGCGGCGGGGAGGTCGTCGGTGACCGCCTGCTCGATTCGTCCAGTGATTGGCTACAGTCGCGACCTCCCGCGCGTCAGCGCAAGCGTGAAGTCGAGCCGCGAGTTCGTTCCGCGCACGGGAATGCGCTTGATGCGAAAGGGATCGGAGAGGTCGGGCGAGATGCCGCCGCGGATGACGCAAGCTGCGCAGTAGCCCGCGGTCCGCACCGCCTCGACGACCCGGTCGTCGAAGTCGCCATAGGGGTAGCAGAACGATGTCACCGGGGTGCCCGTGAGGCGTTCGAGCGTGTCCTTGCTGCCCGCAACCTCGCGGTGGAGCTCGTCGCCGGAGAGACCGGTGAGTGCGCGGTGCGTGGCCCCGTGCGAGCCGATCTCGATTCCGGCGGCGTGGAGCGCGCGGATCTCGTCCGCCGAAAGGAGCGGGTCGCCCGGCGTCTCGCCGTCCCAGTCGTTGGCGCCGCCGGTCTTGTCCGCCACGGCGAAGACGGTGGCGGAGAACCCGTGCGAAAGAAGTGCCGGCAGCGCGCGCTGAAGGACGCCGCGATACCCGTCGTCGAAAGTGAGGACGGCTCGCCGCGCCTCGGCCGAAGGCGCGTCGAGGAGATCGCGCAGCGCGATACCTCGGTAGCCGCGGCGCCCGAGCACGTCGAGCTGCCAGAGAAAGTCCTCTTCCCTGACGCGCCACCGGTTCAGGGCCGAGCCGGGGCGGTGCTCTCCCACCTGGTGGTACATCAGAATGGGCGTTCCCTGCCGCGCCTTGCGCCACCAGTTGAAGCGCAGCGAGAAGCCGAGACCGACCGCGCCACCCAGGCTCGCCGCGAGGAGAGCGCCGTTCACGCCGTCGTCGCCGTCAGCGTGCCCTCAGGAGCGCGCGGATCCGGAGCGCCGCGGTGTCTTCGGTTCTCACGCCCTCGGGCGGCGTACGCTCGCCGCGGGCGATCGCCCGTTCCAGTTCGCGCAGCTTGAGATACTTCAGAAGCGTGTTCGCGGACGAGAGGGCCGCGAACGTGAGCCCGGCCGAGCCGTCGAGGAAGCCGAGGCGCAGGAACGAGCGGTCGAAGAAATCCCAGAGGACGCGAGCGGGCAGAAAGCCGCCGTCCCCCTTCCCGGCGGCCCATTTCGCCTCGGCGGCGAGCGTCGTGTAGCGGTCGAGCTTCTCGAGGTAGTGCGCGAGGTTGCGATACGAGCGGTGGAGGACGGATTCTTCGAGGGTTTCGACCGGGCCCGTGGCGAGGATCTTCTCGTGCACGGGATCGTCCGAGAACCGCGCGCGCGTCCGGTCGTATAGCCGGACGCGCCTCACGACGGTGTCGCGGCCGAAATGAAGCTCGCGCCCGAGGAACTCGAGGCGGATGGGCACGCGGTACGCCGCCGGGGGAGACGCCTCGGATGCGGCGGCCGCGAGGCAGGCGCGGATCTCGAGGGCGAGCTTCGCCGAAACGATCTCGTCGGCGTCGACCGACAGGATCCACCGGTTGCTCGCGACCGCAGCCGCGGCGTTTTTCTGGGGGCCGAAACCGTCGAAGAACCGCACGAGGACGCGAGCTCCCGCCTTTCGCGCCACCTCCTCGGTCCGGTCGGTCGAAGCGGCATCCACGACGACGATGCGCTCGTCCGCGAAAGCGACGGATGCGAGTGCGCCCGGCAGGCGGTCTTCCTCGTCGCGGGCAATGAGCGTGACGCTGAGACGGGGCGCTGCCGGGGCCGTCATCGTCCCGGAAGTATGAACCCGGGGCCGCCGGGGCGGCGCCTCCGTATACTCCCCGGCCGTGACGTCCGGGCGCTCCTCCGACGACCCCGAAGCGTCCGGGCGCATTCTTTTCGCGGCCGCGCTCGCGGCCGGCGCCCTTCTGAGGCTTGTGCTCCTCGGCCAGCCGGACCTGTTCGGCGCGGACGAGGGGCGCTGGGCGATCGGCGCGCAGAACCTCGTCGCGGGCGGGGCCAGCCAGTTTCTCGGCCTCTCGGCGACGCCTCTCGGGCCCGCGGAGGGCACGCCGGTTCTCTTTCCGTGGGTCCTCTCTCTCATGGTGCGCGTCTTCGGCCCGGAGGAATGGGCCGTGCGGCTGCCCTCCGCGGTCCTCGGGCTCCTGGGCGCGTTGGTGCTCGAGCGCGTGATCCGGCGAGGGTGGGGCCAGCCCGCCGGCCATCTCGCGGGCGCGTTCGCGGCCCTGTTTCCGCCGCTCGTCGCGGCGTCGCGCGCCGCCACGGTCGAGCCGACGCTCGTGACGCTGGGCCTGGCCGGCATCATCTTCAGCCTCCGGGCGTTCGAGGAGGACATCCCCTTCGAAGGCGCCGTCTCGGGCTTTTTCTTCGGACTCGGCTTCCTCGCGAAAGGCTATGCGGTCGGGCTCTACCTGATCCCGCTCCTGCTCGCGCTCGCGGCGCGGCCGCGCCTGTTCGTGCTTGGCCGCACGAAGCGCGCGCTCGCGCTTCTCGTTTTGGTCTTCGTGGCCGTGGGCTTCTCGCACTTACTCGCGGTTTTTCTCTTCCGGCGCGAAGTCTTCGGCTTCGAGCTCGCGACCGCGTTCGGGGCCTCCGAGGCCGCGTCCCGCGCGGCCGCGCTGCCGACGGCCTTCGGGGCGGACGTCGGCACGCTCGTGCGCTCGCTCTTCTTCTTCCTGCCGCTCGCGGCGCTCGGGAGTGTCTTCCTCGGGCGGCCCGTGGGCGAGGCGGAGATTGCATCGGGCGCGACGGGCGGCGATCGCCGCCTTCCCCACCGCATCCTCTGGGGAGCGTACGTCGTCGAGCTCGTCATCCTCGTCGCGGTCGCGGGGAAGTATCGCCTCTCGTCGATTCCGGTCATGCCGGCGCTCGCCGCTTTCACGGGACTCGGCGGCACGTGGCTCATGCTCGCTGCGCGGGACTGGACTTCGCCGTACGCGGGCCGGGTCGCGACGGGCGTCCTCGTCGTGCTTCTCGGGTGGGGAGGAATAGAGGCCGCGCGCCAGATTCGACACGACCTGCTCACGCATCGCACCGGCGCGCGCCAGCTCGCTGATCAGATCGCTCCCGCGCTCGCGCCCGTGCCGCCGGCAACGCCGGCTTTCCGCAGTGACGAGCCCGAGGGACTCGAATTCCGGCTGTTCCGCACCGGACTTTCGTGGGAGGGAGTCGGCTCGGCGGCGGCCCTCGAGGAGGAAGCGCGCGCCGGGCACATGCGCTGCTGGGCCTACCGGGCGGGCGCGAACGAGCCTCCGGCCGGCGTGCAGGCCTGGCTCGCCGCCCATGCCCGTGAGATCACAGCCGACGTGAACGCCCGCGCGGGCCGCGTCACCGGCCTCAGGGTCTTCGTCCCATAATCCCTCACCGATGACGACCGTCCTCTTCGCCGACCGCGACGGCGCCTCCTTCGGCCCGCTCGGCGCGCGCATCGTGCCCGCGCTCCTGCCGCTCGGAGGCGTGCCGGCGCTCGAGCGCGCGCTCGAGGCGCTCGTGAGCGCGGGGCGGCGCTCGGCTCTCCTCGTCGTCGGCCCGCGCGCTCTCGAGATCGAGCGCCGCTTCGGCAAGGGGATCCGCTGGGGCATCGCGCTCGAGATCGTGCGGCGCGAAGACGGCGAGACGCCCGGCGACGTGCTGAGGCGGCTCGAGCCCCGCCTCGACGGCGAGACGCTCGTCGTGCGCGGCGACGTCGGCACCCACGCCGCGATCGGAGAGTTCCTCGCAAGAGTGGACGAGGTGCGCGGCCCCGTTGTGGCGGGCCTCGTGGCCGGCCGTCCCGCCGGGATCTGGCGTCTTTTGCCCGGCGCTCTCAAGAAAAAGGACTTCCCGCGCGAGCCGGGCGCGGCCGACTGGGTGAAGGACGCGGACTTCGCGGCGTTGCCGCTGGCCGGGGGCCCGATCCTTCTCGCCGACGTCGCGTCATACATCCGGGCCGACCGCGCGGCGGCCGGCGCCGCGCCCGCGCGTTCGGAGCGCGCCTCGGTGGACGGGTCGGTGGCGCTCCTCGAGGGCACGACCGTGGCCGAGGAGGCCGTCATCCTCTCCGGCGTACGCCTCTCGGCGGTGAGCGTCCTGCCGCGCACGGCGATTCCGCCCGGCCTCGCGCTCGAGAATGTCGTCATCTCGGGCAACCTCGTCGTGGACTCGGCGACGGGCGCGACCAGCCTTCTCACCGATCGTCTGCCGGCCGCGGAGAAGAAAGCCGCTTCGTTCTCGAGCCGGGTCCTCGGGCTCGTCGCGCTCGCCCTGTCGCTCCCGCTCTGGCCCATCGCGGCCGTCTGGAGTGCGATCGCGAACGCGGGCCACGCCACGCGCCCCGTCACGCTCGCGGGAAACGCCCCCGGCAGCGGGCGCGAGACGTTTTCGACTTTCCAGTTCGAGACGGCCGTTCCCGTCCTGCGCGACCTGCCGCTCCTCTTCGCGGTCGTGTCGGGGCGCCTCGCGCTTTTCGGCGTGACGCCGCTCGCGCCCGCGGAGGAAGCGGCGCTCTCCGAGCCGTGGGAGAAGGTTCGAAACGAGGCCCCGGCCGGAGTGCTTTCGCTGGCGCGTCTCGAGGCGCCCGCGTCAGCGCCGCCCGAGGTGGCGCGCGTGCTGGACGCGTTCTGGGCGCGCGCGAAGAGCCCGCTCCTCGGGCGCGCGCTGTCCGCGCTCTTCTCGGCGCGCGCCTGGACCGCCCCGAGGGGTTGGAACCCGGATCTCCTCAAGGAGGAGAAAGAAAAATGAACGCGCCCGAGCTCGTCGTCAACGCGCCGTTCGGAAGGCAGGAGCTCGCGCGGATTCCGCGCCCGTCCGCCGAAGAGATCGAAACCGCCGTCAGAGGCGCCGTTCTCGCATTCGAGAAGACGCGGGCGCTGCCCACGTTCGCCCGCGTCGCGATCCTGAGGAAGGTCGCCGGCGAGCTCGAGCGGCGGCGGGACGAGCTAGCGCGCACCATCGCCGCGGAGGCCGGCAAGCCTCTGAAGGCCGCGCGCGCGGAAGCCGAGCGCGCGGCGGCGACGTTTTCGGCCGCGGCCGCGGCGCTCGAGGCGCAGAAAGGGGAGATGCTGCCGCTCGACGTGAACGCGGCCTCGCTCGGGCGCTGGGGCGTCGTGAAGCGGGTTCCTCTCGGGCCGGTCCTCGCGATCACGCCCTTCAACTTCCCGCTCAATCTCACGTCGCACAAGGTGGCGCCGGCGATCGCGGTGGGCGCCCCCGTCGTCCAGAAGCCCGCCTCGCAAACGCCGCTCTCGGCGTTCGCGCTCCGGGAGATCGTCCTCGCGGCCGGCTGGCCAAAGGACGCGTACGTTGTCCTCGCGATCGCAGGCGCCACGGCGGAGGGGCTCGTGACGGACCCGCGCCTCCCGGTCGTTTCGTTCACGGGCTCGGGCGCGGTCGGCTGGCGCCTCAAGTCCCTCGTGCCGAAGAAACGCGTCGCCCTCGAGCTGGGCGGAAACGCCGCGGTCGTCGTCCACTCCGACGCGGACCTCGACGACGCGGCCAGGCGCACGGTCTCGGGCGCGTTCTCGTACGCGGGCCAGTCCTGCATCTCTGTCCAGCGCGCCCTCGTGCACCGCCCCGTTTCCGAGGCGTTCCGCGAGAAGCTGCTCCTCGCCACGGGGAAGCTCGTCGTGGGCGACCCGCTCGACGAGAAGACGGACGTCGGCCCGATGATCGCGCCCGAGGAAGCCGCGCGCGTCGAGGCATGGGTGGCGGAGGCCATCGCGGGTGGCGCGACCGTGCTCTGCGGAGGAGCGCGCACTCTCTCGTGCGTCGCGCCCACGATCCTCGCGAACACGACGCCCTCGATGAAGGTCGAGGCGCGGGAAGTCTTCGCGCCCGTCGTCACGCTCGCCGCGTACGACGACTTCGAGGAGGCGTTGCGCCGTGTCAACGACTCGACATACGGCCTGCAGGCGGGCGTCTTCACGCGGGACCTCGCGCGCATCCAGCGCGCCTTCGACGTTCTCGAGGTGGGTGCCGTCCTCGTCAACGACGTGCCGACGTGGCGCGCGGACCGCATGCCGTACGGCGGCGTGAAGGACTCGGGCCTGGGGCGCGAAGGCCCGGCCTACGCCATGGAGGAGTTCACCGAGCCCCGGCTCCTCGTGATCCGGAGCTGAGGAGGCGTCATGTCCGCCGAGCACCTTTTCACGATCGCCGCGACCTGGGATCCCGCCGCGAAGGAGGGCAGGCTTGCGAACGCCGACGGCAGCCTGATGACCGCCCACGTGAGCGCTGCGTCCCTCGGAGGAAAAACCGGCGCGCCGAATCCCGAGGAGCTGCTCCTCGCGGGCGTCTCGGCGTGCTTCGTCCAGACGTGGGCGATTTTCCTCGCGAAGCTGCAGGTCCCGATCGACAGGCCGGCTCTGGACGGCTCGTGCGGGGTGGATGTGGATCCGGCCGGGGGATTCCGCGTCACGGTGCTGAACCTCGCGCCGCACGTGCCGGCGGCGCTCTGGGAGTCGCGTCGGGCGGACGTCGAGAAAACGCTGTCGCTCGCGGAGAAGTACTGCATCGTGTCGAAAGCCGTGAGAGGCTCGCTGGCGCTCACCGTCACGCCGAAGCCCGTCTGACGAGGTTCGCGCCCCCGGCGCGCTTGGTCGATCCGGCGCTCCCGTCCGGGGTTGGCCACCTCTAGTCTCCCTTCGTGCCGCTCCCCTCCATCGTATGGCTGGTCCTCTGCCTCATCTGGGGCTCGACGTGGCTCTTCATCAAGCTCGGCCTCGCCGACCTGCCGCCCGTCAGCTTCGCCGGCGTCCGGTTCGTCGTCGCCGCGGCGGTGCTCTGGGGGATCGTCGCGATCCGCCGGACGCCCCTGCCGAAGGGGGTCCGCGCGTGGGGGTTTCTCGCGCTCACGGGTTTTCTCGCCTTCTCGGTGAACTACGGGCTCCTTTTCTGGGGTGAAGAGCGCACCTCCTCGGGCCTCGCGGCCGTGCTTCAGGCCACGATTCCCGCGTTCGGCCTCGCCCTCGCGCACGTCCTCCTGCCCTCGGACCGCATGACGCTGCCGAAAGTGCTCGGCGTGGCGCTCGGAATTGCGGGAGTGGCCGTGATCTTCTCGGACCGCACGACGCTCGCCGGACCTGACGCGCTGCGCGGCGCGCTCGCGATCGTCGCCGGGGCCTTTGCCGTCGCGCTCTCGAACGTCCTCGTGAAGGCGCGGGGCGGCTCGTTCGACCCGGTGATCCTCTCGGCCGCGCAGATGACGTTCGGCCTCGTGCCGCTCGTCGCCCTCGGCCGCGCGCTCGAGGGGAATCCGTTCGCGTTCCGCTGGACGCCGCGCGCGGTGCTGTCGCTGCTCTACCTCTCCTTCGTCGGCTCGGTGGTCGCGTTCCTTCTCTTCTACTGGCTTCTCAGGCGGATGGACGTGACGAAAGTGCTCCTCATCGCGCTCGTGACGCCCGTCCTCGCCGTCGCGCTCGGCGCGGCCACGCTGGGGGAGCGGTTCGGCGGCCGGGCCGTCCTCGGCACGGCGATGATCCTCGGCGGCGTCTTCCTCGGCGTGCGGCGCCCCGTCACCAGACCGTAACGATCCCCTCCCAGGAACGCAGTCGATCGTCCTTCGTGACGAGGGCCGCGTCGAGCTCCAGCGCCGTCGCCACGATGAGCCGGTCGGCAGGGTCACCATGGAAGTCACGCCCGAGACTGGTCGAACGAACGGCGATCTCTGTGGAAAGGGGAGCCAGCCGGATCCCGGGCGCCGCGAGAGCCTGCCTCATCCAGAGGCCGACGTCCCGGTCGAGCTCTAGGCGCGATTTAGCGACGAGCATCGCGACTTCCCACAGAGAGATGGCGCTGACGACAAGCTCCTTCGCCTCCTGGACGGCGCGGCGAGCGGGCGGAGAGAGCTTCCGGGGCGCGCTTACCCACCAGATCCAGACGTGCGTGTCGAGGACGATCACCGGTCCGCGTTCCAACGTTCCGCGATCGGAGAAATGAGATCGTGTTCCTTGAGAACGCTGCCCAGAAGGGGGCGGGGTGCCGAGCCCTTGACCGGCGAGACGCGGGCCACCGGCCGCCCGCGCTTCGTGACGACGACGCTCCGGCCTGTCTCGGCGACCTCGTCCAGGAGGGCGAGGCATTTCGCCTTGAATTGTCCGGCTGGAATGCGGCGCGTGTCTTCGCTCATGGTCATGAGTTTATGGTCATGACGAACGGCCGTCAACAGACCACCTCGAAGGGTAAAGGTCTTACGGCTGCACGCCCGGCACGAAGCTGCCGTCTCCGGTTCTCTGTCCGGGCTGACCGCCGTCATTGATGACGCCGTAGGCGTACCAGGAGGCAGTCCCGGCCGTCCGCCGGATTCTCACGTAGCCGTTTGGCACGCCGCCGCTCGCGAAGAACCCCGGAGGCTGGGCCCACTGTCCGTGGTTCAGGTCCACCGAGAACGGCTGCCCTACGGCCGTACCTCCTTCGGAGCCGTCCAGCACCTGGAGTTCCAGAGTGATCGGACCCGAGTCTGCCGCCCCGGTGTGAAGGACCGCCACGTTGCTCCGGTTGTTGAAGTCGGCCCTCAAGCCGAGGACGAACGCCTGGTCGGAAAATTCCTGGGTCGAGTCGATGGCCGAATAGAAGAGCCCGAACTCCCCACCAGCGGGCGAAAGCGACGATGTCCGCGCTCCGGCGAAGACGTTCTCGAGGGCGACACCGCTCACCTGAATCTGGAGGCCCCCCGCGTAGCCCGCCTCGCCGCGGGCACCGATGCTGATCCCCTTCGATCTGAGGAAGTCAATGGCCTGCGGAATGATCCTCTGCCGGCCGGCGGCCACGTCGACGGTCGCCGTCCCTCCCGACCCCTTGGCCGGTGAAAGGGACTCGAAGTAACGCAGCGTGAAAGTCGCCGTGGCGCTTCCGCGGTTAGTCAGGATCAGCTCCGACTCGAAGGCGCTCGTCTCGACGAGGACGGGAATCGTGAGCCTGCTTCCACTCTGCGTGCCCGAGAGCGCCGGGATGAAGGAGCCGTCGTTCGTCAACTGGTCGTTGACGACGCCGTAGGCGCCGAACGGCCCGCCTCCCGTGACCCTTTCGATCGTCGCGTACCCGGAGGAAAAGCCGGCGGCATTCATAACCCCGGAGTACTGGTACCAGCCGTGCGCCGGAAGCAACAACGGCAGCCCCGCTGTCACCTCGAAGGACCTCCCGTCGTCACCGGAGACGAGACTGACCTTGAGCGAGACGGGGTCGGCGCCCATGTTGTAGACGGCGAGGTTGGAGCGGTCGGCGTCGCTTGTCCTCAGGCCGTACACGTACATCTTTGTGGCCGCCGATGACGCGGCCGGATCGATGGCGGTGTAGGCCAGTCCGGAGCGCCCTGTTGGTTGAGGAGTCGCCGTGTCGGCACCCGTGCGGACCGTCACGTGGATGCCACCTGCGGGAGCAGAGACGAGGAGTGTTCCTCCCTGGTTTCCGGACGCCGGGATGGGCACGCCTCGGAGTCTGAGATACGAGATGGCGTCGGGGTAGACGACCTGCTGGCCGGCAGGAATCGTCTCCTGCACATCCCCGGAGCCAGAGCCGATCGAGCCGGTATAAGAGAGCTTCACGCTCGCGGAGCCGGCCCCTAGGTTTGTGAGCTGCAGCTCGCTCGTGAAATGCGCCAGCCCTACGACGTCCAGGACGATCGGAACGAAACCCGAAGAGCTGGTTGGCTCGCCCGTTGGAGGTGTCGATTGCCACACGCTGCCGCCAATGAGCCCGGCGTAAAGGGTGGTCTCCCCCGTAGGGTCCAGGGCCAGGGCAAGGACGGAAAGGTTCGGCAGGCCGTTGTCGACAGGGGCCCAAGTGCCGCCGGAATTGGTGGATTTGAAGACTCCGCCGCCGTTCGTCCCCGCGTAGAGCGTGCCCGGGGTCGTGGGGTTGATGGCCAGGGCGGTAATGCCTGGGGCCGTGAGGCCCGTGTTGGCGGCGGTCCATGTGCCGCCGGAGTCGGTGGACTTGAAGACCCCGCCGCCGTTCGTCCCTGCGTAGAGCGTGCCGGGGTTCGCGGGAGCGATGGCCAGGGCGCGGACGTCCGTGTTCGTCAGTCCCGTATTGGAGGTGGCCCAGGTGCCGCCGGAGTCGGTGGACTTGAAGACCCCGACACCTCCCCCGGCGTAGAGCGTGGCAGGGGTCGAGGGGTCGATGGCCAGGGCGTCGACAGAGATGGCGAACGTCGGTCCGTGGTACGTCAGTCCCGTGGTGGCCCAGGTGCCGCCGGAGTCAGTGGACTTGAAGACCTGGCCGCCAGACAGAGAAAAAGTCCCGGCGTAGAGCGTGGCAGGGGTCGAGGGGTCGATGGCCAGGGCGACGACGTCCTCGTTCATGCCCATACTGGCGGCAGCCCAGGTGGCACCGGAGTCGGTGGACTTGAAGACTCCGGTGCCGAACGTCCCCGTCCCCGCATAAAGCGTGGCGGGAGTCATCGGGTTGATGGCCAAGGCGCTTACGGAGAGGTTCGTCAGTCCAGTATTGGTGGCGGCCCAGGACCCGCCGGAGTTGGATGACTTGAAGACTCCGAAGTAAGAAGAAATCCCGGCGGATGCATAGAGCGTGGCGGGGTTCGAGGGGTTGATGGCCAGGACCCGCATGGTCAGGTTCGTCAGGCCCGTGGTGGCGGGGGCCCAGGTGCCGCCGGAGTTGATGGTCTTGAAGACCCCGCCGCCAATCATCCCCGCGTAGAGCGTGGCGGGGGCCGAGGGGTTGATGGCCAGGACCTGGATGATCGGGTTCGTCAGTCCCGGGTTCGTCAGTCCCGTGTCGACGGTGGCCCAGGTGCCGCCGGAGTCGATGGACTTGAAGATTCCATCATTTGTCCCGGCGTAGAGCGTGGCGGGGGTCGAGGGGTTTATGGCCAGGGCGTTGACTTGCCGGTTCGGTCCCGATTTGACCCAAGTGCCGCCGGAGTCGATGGACTTGAAGACCCCGAAGTCCAAGCCGACGTAGAGCGTCGTGGGGGTCTCGGGGTTGATGGCAAGGGCTAGGACGGAGGACAGGTTCGTCAGCCCCGCGGCGGCCCAGGTGCCGCCGGAGTCTGTGGACTTGAAGACCCCGCCGAAGGAGTGCGTCCCGGCGTAGAGAGTGGCGGGGGTCAAGGGATTGATGGCGAGGGAGGAGACGTTCAGGCTGTTGAGGCCGGTGTTGACAGCGGCCCAGGCCCCGCCGGAGTCGGTGGACTTGAAGACTCCGGCGCTCGTCCCGGCATAGAGCGTGGCGGGAGTCGCGGGGTTGATGGCCAGGGCGTTGACGAACAGGCCAGTCAAACCTGTGTTGGCGGCAGCCCAGGTGGCGCCGGAATCGATGGACCTAAAGACTCCGGCGGCGCCAAAAGTTGTCGCGTAGAGCGTGGAGGGGGTCAAGGGATCGATGGCCAGGCCCCGGACGTAGGAAGTCGTCAGACCTGTGTTGGTGGCGGCCCATGTGCCGCCGGAGTCGATGGACTTGAACACCCCGGCGCCATACGTCCCGGCGTAGAGCGTGGAGGGCGTCGTGGGGTTGATTGCCAGGGCGTAGACTTCACCGCCGTAGGGCCCGCCGCTCGTCCAGACGCCCGATCCGGCGTATGCGACCGTGGAGAACAGCGCGCCGATTGCCAGGAGAAGCCAGACTCCCGTGAAACGCAGCCGAGCGTCTTTGTCTCGCATTTCGCTACCTCTGTCTTTTCGACACAGGAGGGAAGCAAACTCAGTGGGTGGCGGTCGTCACTTCGCCATCGGCATGCGGTCGCAAGACGAACGACCCGTCGTTCGTATTACGCGCAGACCACCGGCCGTCCGAGGGAGGTGCCTTCTCATATTTCAGGATCCTTGGCGGCGATAAGGTCTGACGTTGCAAAATGCTACGGCCGCGGCCGCGCGGCAGACATGAAGCATATGAATCAGCCCTGAAGGGCGCACCGATTCGTTGGGTTTCCCACACGACTTGAAAGATGTGCCCGCACGGGATCGGATTCTCAGGAGATTTGCAGCTTTCCTGCAGAATCGCTCAGGGCTGATTGCGCCGGGGCGTGCGCTCCCTACAAGTTCTTCTCGAACCACTCGGCGAGGCGCTGGTTGCGGTAGAGAAGGGCCTCCTTGCGTGGGCCGTGCTTCTGGCGCGGCAGGGGCACGAACACGAAGTCCTTGCGCGCCTTCATGAGCTCGTCGATGAAATCGATCGAGTTCTGCATGTGGACGTTGTCGTCGGAGGTGCCGTGGATGACGAGGAGCTTCGCCGAGAGATTCTTCGCGGCTTCGAGTGGCGAGGAGGCCTTGTAGCCCTCGGGGTTGTCCTTCGGCCGCTTCATGTAGCGCTCGGTGTAGATCGAGTCATAGAACTTCCAGTCCGTCACGGGCGCGCCCGCGAGCGCGCATTTGAACTTCTCGCCGGCGTGCGTGGCGGCGAAGAGCGTCATGTAGCCGCCGTACGACCAGCCCCAGATCCCGAGGCGCGACGCGTCCACGAACGGCTTCTTCGTGAGCTCGGCGACGCCCTCGAGCTGGTCCTTCAGCTCCTGCGTGCCCATGTTCCTGAGAAGCGGCGTCTCGAAGGCGTGCCCGCGCCCCCAGGAGCCGCGGTTGTCCATCGCCCAGACCAGGAAGCCCTTCGACGCGAGGTAGTGGTCGCTGCCCGACGCGGCGCCCCAGCGGTCCTGCACGAGCTGGGCGTGCGGGCCGCCGTAGACGAAGACGATCGCGGGGTACTTCTTCGCCGGGTCGAAGTCCGCGGGCTTCACGAGCCGCGTGTAGAAGAGCGTCCCGTCGATCCCTTTGAAAGAGCCCATCTCGACGGTGCCGAGCGCGTAGCCGGCCCAGGGGCCGGGCGCTTCGTCGAGAACCGCGGCGACGGCGCCGGTGGCCTCGTAGACGGCGGTCTTCGGGGGCGTCGTGGCGTTCGAGTACGTGCTCACGAAGCTGCCGCCGCCGGGTGACAGGGTCAGGGAGTGAGAGCCGTGCTCCCGGGTGACGCGTTGGAAGCCCGTTCCGTCCAGCCTCGCGCGGTACACGTGGCGCTCGCGGGGGTCCTTCTCCGTGGCGGTGAACCAGACGAGGCCGGCTTTCTCGTCGACGGCCCACGGCCCGTCGATCATCCAGTCGCCTTTCGTGACGGCGTTCCTGAGCGAGCCGTCCGCCGCGTAGCGGTAGAGATGGAGAAAGCCCGTGCGCTCGGACCGGAAGAGGAATGTCCCGTCGGCGAGGAAGTGAGGCGGCTCGATCGCGTTGATCCATGCCGCGTCCGTTTCCGTGAGGAGCTTCTGCGGCGTGCCGCCCGTGCGCGGCAGCAGGAGGACGTCGAGAGTCGTCTGCGGGCGGTCCAGGAGGAGGAAGCAGACCTGCTTGCCGTCCGCGGTCCAGGTCAGCTCCGGCGCCACGTAGACGTCGTCGGGCGCGGGAGAGAAGGAAGCCGTCTCCCTGCCGGCGAGGTCGACGACGTGAACCGACGGGATCGCGTTTGGATCGCCGGCCTTCGGATACCGCTGCGGGAGGATCTTCCCGTTCACGGGCGTGAAGTCCACGACGGGGAACGCGGGCACGCGGTTCTCGTCGAGGCGGAGGTAGGCGATCGCCGAAGAGTCCGGCGCCCATTCGTACGAGCGGCCGCCCCGCCTGCTCGCCAGCTCTTCCTCGTAGACCCAGTCGAGCTTGCCGTTGAAGACGTGCTCGGTGCCCGTCGCCGTGAGGCGGGTTTCCACCCCCGTCGCCCGCTCCAGGGTCCAGAGGTCGGATTTCTTCACGTAGGCGACGCGCGAGCCGTCCGGAGAGAACGCCGGAGACTCCTCGTCGTCGGCGTCGTTCGTGAGGCGTCTCGGCCCGGCGCCGGGCGCGAGAAGCCAGAGATCGTGGTCGAACGACACGAGGAAGGCGTCGCCCTTCGGACTCCATTTTCCGCCGCGGGGCGAGAGCCCCCGGTCTTTCCCCTCGCGATCCCTGACGGCCAGAGGCTCGAAAAGCGTCGTCTTCTTCCCGGTCGCGGTGTCGAACTCCCGAAGCGTGGCCGGCGCTTCGGGCCCGACGCCCTCCGGCACGACCCAGGTGACGCGCGTCGCGTCGCGCCAGACCCATCCTACCGGGCCGGTATCCGGCTCGGAGATCTTCTCGAGCGTGAGCGGTTTCTTCGCGGGGGGCTGAGCCGCCGCCAAACGGGCGACGGCGAGAACCGCCGCGGCGAGGATCACTTCGCGCTTCCGGCCGCCATGGGCTGCATCGTGAGGGGATCGCGCAGTGGAACTTCCGTGAGCTTTCCGTTCGTGAGGTCGGCGAACTTCACCGGGTGCTTCGGATCGGGATTCAGGAGGTCGGCCTTCTTCCCGACGACGAGGAGCGTCACGGCTTCGGCCTTGAGCAGCCGCTGCGCCTGACGCTTCACGTCGGCCTTCGTCACCTTCTCGACGTTCGCCTGATACTTCGCGTAATAACCGGGGTCGGAGGCGTAGCGCGCGGTGAACTCCTCGTCGGCGAGGAGGCCGGTGACCTGCACGGGCGTCGAGAAGCGGCGCGGCAGGGTGTCGATGAACGAGCGTTTCGCGGTGTCGAGCTCTTCGTCGGTGACGTCCCCGTCGCGAAGCTTCTTCATCTCCTCGATCACGATCTGCGAGGCGTAGGCGGCCGTCCGCACCTTCGACTGAAACGCGGCGCCGAAGCGTCCGGCGTACCAGATGCCGCCCTGAAGCGCGGAGCCGGCCGAGTACGCGAGGCCCTCGTCGGAGCGGACCCGGTTCGTGATGCGGCTCACGAGCCCTCCGCCCCCGAGGATGTCGTTCATGATCGCCGCCGCGAAGAAGTCCGGATCCGTCCTCAGAAGACCCGGCAGCATGATCGAGACGCGGCCCTGGTTGACGTCCTTGTCCACGAGAAACGTGCCGGGCACCATGACGTGGTTCGGCTTCGGCACTGGAGGCGCGGCCTCGCCCTTGTGGGGCCACCCCGCGAAGAGCTTGTCGAGCTTCGCGGCCATCTCGGCTTTCTTGAAGTCGCCGGCGGCCGCCACGAGCATGTTCTTCGGGTCGACCCACTTCCGATGGAAGGCGACGACGTCCTCCCGCGAGAGGCCGTCGAGGGAGGCCTTCGTCTCGGAGCGATTCAGGTAGAAGTCGTCGCCATAGGCGAGGAACGAGCGCTCGCGCCGCTCGATGTCCGCGGAGCTGTCGTTGCGCTGCTTCATGTCGGCGAGGGTCTGGTCCTTCCTGAGCTTGAGCTTGTCGTCCTGGAAGCGGGGCTCGGTGAGCACCTCGCGCAGGATCGCGAGGCCCTCGTCGAGATCCTTCGCGAGGAGGTTGAGAGACACCGTGCCCCGGTCCTCTCCGTAGGCGCTGTTGAGCTGCGCCGCGAGGAAGGCGAGGCGCTCCTCGAGGTCCTCGGCCTTGCGGTTCTTCGTTCCGCCGCGCGCCAGGAGATAGCCCGTCAGCTCCGCGAGCCCTTCCTTGCCGGGCGGGTTCAGGTACGTGCCGCCCCGGAGGAGGATCTGGATGTTGACGAGCGGGAGCTCGTGGTTCTCCGCGAGATACGCGACGACGCCGGACTTGAGGACCATACGATGGTCCTTCGCGGCGGGTGGGACGTAGACGAAGGGCTTGAAGACGAGCTGATCGGGCTTCGCGGGGACGGCCGCGGCCGCATCGGCCCGGGGCGAGGCGAGGAGCGCGGCGAAAACCGCAAGGGCGAGGATGTTCTTCTTCATGGCACTCACTTCTCCGTCGGCTTCGCGGTCTTCTGGAGCTCGGCCAGGCGCTCGCGGGCCTTCTGCAGGATGAGCTCCGTGGCCGGCCTCATCTGCGGCGGCATCTGCGCCGACTGGCTCTCCATCTGCGCGATCGTCTGCTTGAGCTTGTCCGGGTCTGTCGACGTGGCGAGGCTCGCGAGCGTTCGCTTGACCATGGGGCGCATCTGCTCGGGGACGGCCGCGAGGCCCGGGTCTTCGGGCGCCCCGGCGGCGCCGGCCTTGCGCGTGTAGGTCGCGACGCCGCGGTTCTCCCTGGTCAGGTACGTCTGTGCCACCCGGCGCACGTCCTCGGCCGTGACGGCCTGGATCTTCTTCGGTCCCTCGTTGAACTCCTTCCAGTCGCCGCGGCCCTCGTTGCCCATGAGCTGAAGCAGGATGAAGAAATTCTGCTGGAGTCCGCGGAAGGTCTGCGCGGCGAAGTTGTTCTTCACCTTCTGCAGCTCTTCGGCCGGAACGAGGTCTTTCTTGAGCTTCTCGAGGTCGACGTAAACGGCCTTCTCGGTGTCCTCGGGCGCCTTGCCGTCCTTGACTTCGGCATCGATCTCGAACTCGCCGGCGTACTTGCGTGAAATGGCGCGCGCCGTGACGTTCGTGGCAACCGCGCCGTCGCCGACCACCATCGACTTGTAGAGCCGGCCCGTGCGGCCGTTGAGAAGCTGCGCCAGAACCTGCAGGGGGTAGGAGTCCCGGTTCTGGAAGGGCACCGTGTGCCAGTCGACTTCCACCTGCGGGTTCGTGTCCGCTTCGCCGTTGAGGCGCATCTCGGCTTCCCATTTCGGCGGCAGGATCGTCATCTCGGGCGGCGGGTTCTTCCCGCGCGGGATCCGCCCGAAGTACCGCTCCGCCATCGCGAGCGCCTCCTTCGGGTCGAAATCGCCCACGAGGACGGCCGTGATGTTGTTCGGCGCGTAGAACAGCGCGTAGTACTCGTCGGCCTCGGCCTTCGTGATCGCCGGAATGTCCGAGGGGTACCCGACGACCGGCCAGGTGTACGGGTGGCCGTGCCAGAACATCTCCACGAACGCTTCATCGAGCCGGCCCGTGGGCGTCGACTCCGTCCTCAGGCGGCGCTCCTCGAAGACGACGTCGCGCTCCGAGTAGAACTCGCGGAAGACCGGGGCCTTCAGCCGGTCGGACTCCATCCACATCCACAGCTCGAGCTTGTTCTTCGGGACCGTGATGAAGTACTGGGTCAGGTCCGTGTTCGTCGAAGCGTTCATCCCCGAGGCACCCAGCTTCGTATAGATCCGGTCGAACTCGTTCTTCACGAGGAGGTCGCGCTGCTCTTTCACGAGGGCGTCGAACTCCTTCTCGAGCTCCTTGTACCGCGGTGTCTTGTTCTCGGGTTTCGCCACGTCGTCGATCTCGCCGCGGCGGAGCGCCGCGCGCATCTTGGCCTCCTCGTCCCTCATGAGGCCCCGCACGCGCTCCTGCTCGGCGATGAGCTTCTGGTCGCGGGCGAAGTCCTTCGTCCCGATGGCCTCCGTGCCCTTGAACATCATGTGCTCGAAGAGGTGGCTGATGCCCGTGATGCCGGGGCGTTCGTTCGCGCTCCCGACCTTCGCCACCCAGCCGCCGGAGACCACGGGCTCGTCGCGCCGGGGCACGAGCAGCAGGTTCATGCCGTTGGACAGAACGTGGTCCTCGACCTTGAGTTGCTGGGAAGGGGCGGGAGGGGCGGCGAGGACGGCGAGGATCGCGGCTGCCGCGAGGAAAATGCGTTTCATAGGCACCTCTGTCGAGAATTCCGGGCAGGACATCCTACGCCGGAAGATCCGTCCGGGTTGCGGCGATAACCTCCTGTCCGGAGAATGAGAGAATTCGGGGCACGTGGTTCCGTTCCGCCCTGGTGGAGAGTTGTCCCTGCCCGCGCTCGCGCAGGCTCAGGGATTCGAGTCGGACGTCTTCACGGTCGTGGACGTCCTGCGCGGAGGGATGGGTCTGTGCGCCCGGGTCAGGCAGACGCCCTCCGGTCCCAATTTCGCCCTGAAGGCGCTTCCGCGCGGCGGCGGCAGCCAGGAGGACTTCGAACGCTTCCTCCGCGAGCTGCAGGTGTGGCTGACGCTCTCCGCCTGCGACGGGATCGTCGAGGCGCTCTGCGTCTTTCCCTTCGGGAAGCTCCCCGTCGTCTGCTCGCGCTGGATGGCGGGCGGGAGCCTGCGAGCGCAGATGTCCTCGCGCGACCCCGAGCTCTTCTACCGGACGCTCGCGCGCGTCGCCGGCACCCTCGAATGGGCGTCCGTCGAGCACCAGGTCGTGCACGGCGACCTCAAGCCCGAGAACATCCTCCTCGACGAAGGGGGACGCGCCGCCGTCAGCGACTGGGGCATCACGGCGCCGTTCGGCGAGAGCGAGCTGGACTCCGAGTCCGGCGGCGGGCATCTCATCTTCGGTACGGTGGCGTACGCGTCGCCCGAGCAGCTCCTCGGCGGCGTGCCGCTCGACGTCAGGGCCGACATTTACAGCCTCGGCTGCCTCATGTACGAGTGGGAAACGGGCAGGAAGCCGTTCTCGGGAGCGTGGCACGAGATCCGCGAGGCGAAGATCCGGGGCGAGTTCCCGAAGATCGAGAGCGGGCTCTTCCGGGCGACGTCTTTCGGTGCCGGGGACGTCATCACGCGCTGCCTGCAGCGCGAGCGCGACGCCCGCCACCCGGACTGGAAGGCTTTCGTCACCGACCTCGCGAAAGCCGCGGCCCGCAGGGGCGTCACGGTGACGCCGTTCGCCCCGAAGATGCGCTATCTGACGGCGGCGCGCGGGGCGGTCGTCAGGGGCCGCAGCGCCGAAGGGCGCGCCCTCGTGGACGTGCGCAGCGGCACGCGCGACGTCGAGGTGGCACGCGTGCGCGCGGCCTCGGGTGATTGGAAAGCCGCCGCGGACCTCCTTTCGCGCGCCGTCCTGCCTTCGGTCGTGCGCGAGTTCCCCGACGACCCCCTGCAACAGAGGGCGGTCTTCACGTTCGCGAGGGCCCTTCTCAGGCTCGGCCGGCCGGCGGAAGCCGTGACCGTCCTCGACGCCCTCTCCGGCGCGACAGTCAAGCCGGCCGAGCTCTTCACCTCTCTCGCGGAAGCGCACCTGGCACTCGGTAATGCACCCCGTGCCGAGCGCGCGGCGCGGGCGGGCCTCCTCGTCCACGAGAAGAACATTGCGCTCCTCGAGCGCCTTCTCGAGGCACAGCGTGCACAAGGCCTCTACGCGGACGCCGTCGCGACGGCGCGCCAGAGGCTCGCCGTCTCGCGGGACGCCTCGTCACTCTCGGCGGCGGGCGAGCAGCTCGTCGAGCTCGCCGCCCGCGTTTCCGAGGCCCGCCTGCCCGAGGGGTTCGGGCCCCTGCACGAGGCGGTGTCTCTCCTCTCCGAGGCGCGTGAACGGGCGCCACAGGATCCGGCGTGGAGGCTCCCGCTCGCGCGTGCATTCGCATCCCTCGAGCGCTGGGCGGAGGCGCGCGCGATCCTCGAGGGCATCACGGACGCGCGCGATTCGCGCGGCGCCCGGGACGTCGCCGAGCTGCTGGCGCAGTGTCTCCTCCGCCTGCGCGAGCACGCGACCTGCCTCGCGCAGTGCAACCGCTCGCTCGCCCTCTTTCCCGACAGCGTGCCGCTCGCCCGCAAGCGCGCGCTCGCCTTCGCCGAAGGGTTCGTTTTCGGTGTCGAGAAGGACGGGCGGCGCGTGGCCGATGACGCGGCGATGACCTTCTTCGAGGAGGTCATCACGGACGCGGCGCGCCGCGAGCCTGTCGATTTCCTGACGCTCGCGCGGTACCGCGAGTGGACGGGACGGGCCGACGAGGGCGTTGCCCTGCTCAAGGAAGGACGAAACGCGTTTCCCAAGTCGTGGGAGATCGCGTGCGCGCACGCCGGGCATCTCGAACGGCGCGGCGCCTTCGAGGAGGCTCTCGCCGCGGCGCAGGAAGCGGTGCGTCTCGCGCCCTTCCGGCCGCGGGCCAGGGGCGTCCTCGTGAGGATCACCGGCATCCTCGGGCCTCCGGAGGAGGCGAACGAAGTGCGCCGGAAGGCCATGCTGGCGGACAGCCGTCTCAAGGATCTGAGAGCCGGGCCGTCCGTCAGATGAAGCGGCGGATGTGCTCTTTCCAGAACGGCCAGTCGTGGCCGAAGACCCCGGGCCAGAACTCGGCCAAAACGCGCTGCTCCTGACGTTCGAGAAGGCCCGCGAACTCTCGGTTCTGGCGCGCGAGCGAGTCGTTCTCGCCCGTCGCGACGACCCATTCGACCTGGCGGAGCTTCTCCTTCCAGGCGCCGTCCATGTTCGCGATGTAGGCCATCGGCGTGTGGTAATAGCAGAGGTCGTCCCAGTAGCCGTCGAGGAACTGGTACACGTCGTAAAGGCCGGAAAAGCAGATCGCCTTCGTGACGACGCCCGGGTACCGTCCCGCGACGTTGGCGGCGTGGTACGCGCCGAAGGACGCGCCGACGGCCGCGATGTTCCCGCCGGCCCGCGACGTGATGTAGGGGAGCATCTCGTCGCGCAGGTAG
>JBGPDK010000045.1:0-20653 GCA_041482235.1 Thermoanaerobaculia bacterium
CGCCCGTCGCGACGGGCCCGCCGCTCGTGACCGTCACGAGCGCGGTCAGGTTCGTCTCGCTCCCCGTGGGGACGTACCCGAAGAAATTCGCGATGTTGTTGATCTGCGTCTGCGAGGACTTTCCGAGCGTGATGCTCTTCGAGCCTGCCGAGGTGCCGTCCGCCTTGCGGAGCGTCACCGTGAGGTTCGTGTTTTCCGTCTTGTCCGCGGACAGGAGGAAGAGGTTCGTGCGGTATCCGCTCGTGCTCGACGGGGACGCGGAAATGTACGGCACGTATGCCGTCTCGCCGAGGGCGACGAGCTGTTCCTGGTTCTGCGAGGGGATCGCGAAGCCGTTCGTGCCCGGCACCCCCGTGGAGCTGAGGGCGTTCACGACGAGCGTCTGCGAGAGGACCCAGACGCCGGCGGGGGGAGGATTGAAGGCGCCCCCGCCTACGAACGACTGGATGCGAATGCCGCCGGCGCCCGTCGCGTGAAACGTCGAAAAGAGGATGTCGTCCAGCGCGAGCGTCTGGTTCGCGGGCACGGCGACGGTCACCTTGGTGGCGCCGCTGTTGTCGCCGAGCGCGCTGTTCGAGCCGTCGAGGCCCGACTGGGGCAGGAAGTAGAGATCGGCCGAGACGGGAATCGCGTTCGGGTTGACGATGCGGAGAGACGTCACGAAGAGCTCGCCGTTTCTGCCGGTGGCTTTGGCCGACGTGACGACCCACTGCGTCGTGGCGGGCGTATCCGCGGCGAGGGTTGCCGGCAGGAGCGAGATCGCGGCGACGGACAGGAGGCAAGAGCGCTTGAGCTGAATCATGGGTATCCTCTTTCTGCGACTTCGGCGCCGGCAGACAGCCGTTAGACGCAAGAATCCGGCCTGAAGTTTAGCCCGCCGGCAGGAAGTGACAGCGGCTCCCGCCGCCTTTCAGAAGAAGAGGCCGCCGCCCCCGGCGTAACGGCGCAGGTCGCCGCGCCTTCGGTCGGCCAGAAGGACGCGCGTCGTGACGGCCCGGAAGCCGAGGCTCGCCGCGGCGAGGAGAAGCGCCCGCGCCTCGGCAGGCAGCGCGAGCGAGAAGCGGCTTCCGCCGGCGAGGGGCACGAGGAGAGGAAGAAGCTCGGCGGCAGCCTCCGGCGTTCTCGCTGCGATCGGGCCGAGGGCCGCTCCCGAAGGTCCCGTGCTCCACGTGCCGATCGCGACGGCACGCCCGCCGCGCTTTTGTGAGACGACGTGACCCGCGGCGGCCCACCGGGCCCAGTCGCGCGGCCGGGCGAACCCGCGGGTCTCGCGGTCGAGAGCGGCGATCCAGCCATAGAGGGAGGCGCCGGCCCCGACCGCGTGGAGCGAGGGGGGAGGCGCCTGCGACACCTCGGACGCTTCGACGGCCAAGCCGAGGACCAGCGTGCGCAGGGAGAGGCCGGCGCGGAGAAAGAACGAAAGAGCGGATGAATCCTCGGGCGCGAGAACCTCCATGGCGCGGGCCCCCCGCGCGGCGCCGTAAGCGCGTGCCGCCGCGAGAAGCGCGCGGCCGACACCCTTGCCGCGATGGGCCGGACTCACTTCGAGAGCGAGCAGGAGAAGCGCGTCCTCGCGGACGGCGACCGCGGCCCACCCGCAGACGCGGCCCTCCGGGTCCGAGGCCACGAACGCGCCGTCCGGGTCCGTGGCGCGCGCGTGCGCAAGATCCGCGTCCGGGGGGGCCTCGCCGGGCCGGGCCGGGCGGATCGAAACCGTCGGAGGCTTCCTCGCGGGCACCCTGACGGACGGTAGCACGCGGAGAGGCGAGGCCCGGGCCGACGTGAGCGGCACACGGGATGAAATCCAGAGGAGAATCGACAGGGAAGCCGTCGTATGCAGAAGCGAAATGTCGGGCGTCCTCGCGCCGGCGACACCGAAGTCACCAGGCGCGACATTCTGCGCGCCGCCGAGGAGTGTTTCGCCACGTCGGGATTCGTGGGCGCCACGACCCGTCACGTGGCCGCCCGCGCGGGCGTGAACGTCGCCACGCTTCACTATCACTTCGGGAACAAGGGGAAGCTCTATCGCGCCGTTCTCGACACCGCGTCCGCGGCCGAGCCGGTCGCCGTGCCGGGGGCCGGAAAGGGGCCCGTCGAACGCCTGTCGTCCCTGGTCGAAGCCCTCTGGGATTACGGAGCCGCGCACCCTTCCCTGCCGAGGCTGAGCCTGCTCCACCGGCTCTCGGGCCCTCCCTCTCCCGCCGAGACGATCGAGGATCCCCGCGTCGCGCTGCTCACGCGGACGCTCGCGGAAACGGGCGTGAAAACGCCGTTTCCGCCGGGCGAAGCGGCCAAGGTCATTCTCGCGTTTCTCGACAGCGGCCTCGTGGCTTCTCAGAGTGGGCGCGCTCTTCAGGCCGTTCCGCCGTCGGCGGTGGCTCTTGCCTCGCGCGCCGGCGTCGTCGCAGCGGCGCTCCGCGTCACCGGCCTCGCTTGAGACGACGCCCGCCGGTTTTCGTCGCGGGCCTCTTCGCCTTCGAGTCGGTGAGCCGGCTCAGCGGAACCTCGATCCCCCGGTCGCCATGGAGCGGCACGTAAAGGCGCAGCCTCGGGCGCGGCTCGTAGCACATCTGAAACTCGCCGAACTCGTTGCTGACGGCGCGCGCGAGGATGCTGTTACCGGCCGCCAGCACGACAGGCACTTTCCCGAAAGACCGGTGGCCCGCCTCCGAGCCGGCGATCTGGCCGACGAGCGAAACGCGGTGCGTACCGGGCTCGGACTCCATCCGCAAGTCGACGTAAGTGTCCCCGACCCGGTACATCGCCTGGCGGCTCACTCGCTCCAGGCTCCGGACGCCCGCGGGCTGCGGCTCACCGAAGCTGTCGAACACGAGCCGCGCCAGGACGCGAAGCAGGATCTGGACCCGCTCCGGCTGTCGCAGCGAGAAGACCGCCGTCGCCCACCGGAGCGCGTGGCCGGGAACTCCAAACGACTCCTCGCCGCGAGCGACGGCCGCCACCCTTCCAAAGGCTTCCGCCGCTCGATCGCAGCGCCGGCACCCGGAGGAGCGGTGCGCCTCCATCGAGGCCCGGGCCGGCCCGGTGGTGAGCCCCCGCACGAAGTCGGCCCATTCGGCGTCGCTGTAATGCTTCAAGGCCTCTCCTTACTTTTCCTTGCTTTCTCTCTCGTTTTGTTCCGTTGGTACCGGGAGGCGGTCCACTTATGTAGGGGCGAAGGAACCGGTGAAAAATATAGGCTCGGGAGATCTTCGAAAGTGGATGCCCGGCGTCGCCCTAACGACCTTTCCGCTCGAGATTCCGCTTGAGCCGTTCGAGGCAGCGGCCGCGAATGAAGCCGATAGAGCCCGTCGAAAGGCCCAGCCGGGCCGCCACTTCCTTGTACGGAATCGCCGGCTGCTCGAAGAAGAGGAGGCGGACCATCTCCTGACAGCGTGGATTGAGGCGGGAGACGGCCTCGCGCACCGACTGCTCCCGCTCGAGTCCTTCGATGAAGGAAGGGGTCGGGTCGGGAGGCTCGACGTCCGGCAGGAGATCCGATCCCTCCCGGAGGTCCCGTACCTGACGTCTCTTCTTGGTGTGGAGGGACTGGCGCGCCGTCACGGTGATGAGCCACGAGCGCAGCGATCCGACCTTCCGGAGGCGGGGAAGCTCCGAGAACAGCTCCATTGACACGGCCTGAAAAACGTCCGCGGCATCCTCGCGCGTGAGGTGGTACTTCAGCGGAATCGAGAAGATCAGGTTCTTGTATTTCTGGAGGAGAGCCGACCAGGCCTGCTCGTTCCCCTGAAGGCACTCGTGAACGAGTCGCTCGTCGCTCCACGCGACCTCCAGACCGGGCGAGAATGATTCCAGGACGCCTCGGGACGGCATGCTTCGCCGAGTGTACGGCGAGAGGGACCGGGCGAGCCTCCCGAGGTTCCCTCGGGGCCGGGGCGGCCTTGCCGCACGGCGCGCGCCTCGAGGAGCTAGTCCCGGGCCTCGGGAGCCGAACAGGACGCGGGCGCCCGGAACAAGCCCCGGAGAACCTGGTTGCCCGCGCGGTCCATGACCTCGATCCTCTGAATCCCCTGGACCGTGCTCATGCCGCTCCGCAAGCACGCCTCGTGGCCAGGGCTCAGTTCGACCTCTCCGGCGCCGAGCTCGATTGCGAACGTCCCCGCCAGCGCGCCGTTCACGAAGACCCCGAAGATCGTGCCGTCGGGAACGCGGGCGTCCATCGAGACGCGGAGACGCTGCCGCTCCCCTTCGGCCCGGACTTCCGTCGTGCCTCTGGAGCCGATCGCCGCGCCCTTTTCTGTGATGTCGAGGGCGTTCGTGAGACGGCATGGGGACACGAAGGCGGGGGACGCGGCCGGGGCGAGCGCGAGAGCGACGACGGCGAGAGAGAGGTACATGAGGGTCTCCTTCGTTCTTTTCTCGGCACCGCCGCCCCTGAGATCGCCCGGTGCCGACTTGGCCTTCACAGGAGAGGGGAAGCCGGAGGATGCCGAAATATAGGGGCGACGCTCATTTCCTCAGGCCCAGAGCCAGCACGAGCGCGTTGACGCCTGTGCCCGCGAGGACGGGGTCGACCCCGAAGGGGTGGGCAAAGCGCTCGAGCATCGCGGCGGCGCCTCCGAGAAGCATCGCCGCGCCGGCGAAACGCGGGTCCACCCGGACACCCGGAAGGAACGCGGCGAGCGTGGGCAGGATCAACCCGGACGCGAAGAGCGTATAGCCGAGGCGAAACGTCTCGATGAGGTCGCGAAGGGCGAGGGCGACGGCGAGCCCGAGCCCGCCGTAGGCCACGACGGCTAGGCGCGAGGCGCCGACGCCGGCCTTCGGGCCGAGGAGGTCGTGCGACGTCGCGGCCGCGGCCGAAAGGAGCACCGAGTCCGCCGAGGACTGCATCGTCGCGACGAGCGCCACGAGGAGAAGCGGGGCGAGCGTGCTTCCGGCGAGAAGGAACACCGAGCGCGGGAAGAGCTCCGCCTTGGGACCGCCGACGCCGCGCGCGACTCCCGCGAGGGCAATCGCCGCGGCCGCGAGGCCGAACGCGAGCTTCGACGCGGCGGCGCCGAGGGCCGCGCGGCGCGCGGCACGCGCGTCGCGCGCAGACAGGAGCTTCGCCCACACGTCGCTCCCCACGACATGCGGGAGGCCCACGAGGACGAGGAGCGCGAGCGCGTCGCTCCACGAAAAGCGCGGGCCCGTCGGAAAGTGAAGAAGCTCCGCGGGCGCGGACGTCACCGCGAGAGACCGGACGGCGAGCGGGAAGGCCACGGCGAGCAGGCCGAGAGCCATGAGGCCGAACTGCAGGAGATCCGTCCTCACGACGGCGCGCTGCCCGCCGAGCGCCGTGTACGCGACGAACAGAACCGCCGTCGCGATCAGGACGCGCGTGGGCTCCCACGGCGTCGTGGCGACGACGACGGTTTCGGTGGCCTCGGTCAGAAGCGCGAACCAGACGATCTCCGCGAGGACGACGAGGAGAGCCGCGATCTTCCGCACGCCGGGTCCGTACGTCGTCCCGATCACCTCCGCGATCGTCGTCGCGCCCGACGCGCGCACCCGCGGCGCGAGAAAGAGGCCGAGGGCGAGGAGGCCGAGGGCCCCCGAGAGGTCGAGCCACAGCGCCGGAAGCCCCACCGCGGCCACGAGCGCCGCGAGGACGAGAGTCGTGGAACCGCCGATCACCGTGGAGGAGAGGGCCGCCCACGTCGTGAACGCGCCGAACCCTCGGTCGCCGACGAGGAACGCGTCCTGGGAGCGCGAGGCGTCGCGCGCCGAGAAGAAGCCGACGAGGAGCACGGCGGCGCCGTAGAGAACGAGGGCGGCGGCCAAGCCTCAGTGCCTCAGCCCGCGAGAACGTCGCGCGCGAAGCCGGCGAGGAGGCGCGCGGCGAACGGCAGGGCGCGCTCGTCGAAGTCGAAATCGGGCGCGTGGTGCGGGCCCCGGGGCCCGCCCGTGCGGCCCGCGCCGACGAACGCGAACGCGCCCGGGACCCGCAGCAGGAACTCGCTGAAGTCCTCGCCGCCCATCGTCCGGCAGGCCATCGAGACGCGTGCGGGCGCCGCGAGCGACGCCGCGACGCGCAGGGCGCGGTCCGCCTCGGCCGGGTGGTTCACGACCGCGGGGGTGATCCGGCGGTACACGGTCGCCGCGGCGCAACCGAGGGACTGCGCCGAGCGTTCCGCGGTCTCGGCGACGAGCGACGGCAGGCGGTCGGCGACCTCGGCGTCGAACGAGCGGCAGGTGCCCCGGAGCGTCACGGACTCCGGCAGGATGTTGAACGCCGAGCCCCCGTGCACCCAGGTCACCGAGACGACCGCCGGCAGGAGCGGCGAGAGCCGCCGCGACACGATCGTCTGGAGCGCCATGACGACGTGGGAGGCGGCCACGATCGTGTCGCGCGTTTCATGGGGCGAGGCGGCGTGCCCGCCGGGACTCGTCACATCGATGCGGAACTCGTCCACGGCGGCCATCATCGCGCCGCGCGCGACGCCGAAGTGCCCCAGCGGCAGAGCCGTCCAGAGGTGCAGGCCGAAGACCGCGTCGGGGCGGGGATCGTCGAGGATGCCGTCCGCGATCATGGCCTGCGCGCCACCCGCGCCTTCCTCTCCCGGCTGAAACGCGAAAAGGACGCGGCCCTTCGCGGGCGGGTCGAGAAGCAGGAGGTCCGCCGCCGCATCCAGCGCCGCCACGTGCCCGTCGTGCCCGCAGGCGTGCATCCTTCCGTTCGTGGCGGCAAAGGGCAGGCCCGTCTTCTCGGCCAGGGGAAGCGCGTCCAGATCGGCGCGGAGGAGAACCGTCTTTCCCGGCCTCCCCGAGTCGTAGAGAGCGGCGACGCCGGTCTTTCCGACCCCCGTCCGCACGTCGAGGCCGCGCGCGGCCATCCGCGCCGCGACGAGGCGGGCCGTCTCGATCTCCTCGAATGCGGTCTCCGGCCGGACGTGGATCGCGCGCCGGAGGTGGATGGCTCCGGCCCATGCGCCCTCCTCGCCGGTCGCGAGCGCTTTCACGGGCGGATCATAGGGCCATGGCGCGCTATCCTCGGCCCGTGAGCGAGACCCCGCGGCGCACGTTCACGTTCGAGGAGGCCCGTGCTCTCCTGCCCGAGGTGCGCGAGAGGACGCGCCGCGCCGTCGAGGCCCTTTCGAGCATGACCGTCCTCGCCGACGACGGGCCAAAGGCCGCCGAAGAGCGGGCGGAGAAGGCCGTGGCGGACGCGCTCGCGGCGTGGGCGAGCGCGATCGAGGAGCTCGGCATCGAGGTGAAAGGGCCGTGGCTCGTGGACTTCGACTCGGGCGCGGGCTACTACTGCTGGAAGTGGCCCGAGGAGTCCCTCGCGTTCTTCCACGGCTACGACGAAGGATTCGCCGGACGCGTCCGGTTGCAATAGGTCAGGCGATCCCGAGAAGCCTCTTTCCCTCGGGCGTCATCATCTCGGCGCTCCAGGGCGGGTCCCATACCACCTGCACCTCCGCCTCCGCGACGCCAGGGACGGACGCGATCTTCGCCTGTGCGTCGGCGGCGATCGCGCCGCCCATGCCGCAGCCGGGCGCGGTGAGCGTCATCTTGACCTCGACCCGCTCTCCGGCGGCGGCGGCGGGCAGGATGCGAAGGTCGTACACGAGGCCGAGGTCCACGATGTTCACGGGAATCTCGGGGTCGTACACCGTGCGCAGAAGATCCCAGACGGCCGTCTCGTTCACGGGCCCGGACGCCGCGGCGCGCCCCGCTTCGGCGGCCACAGCCTCAATGCCGAGCGCGTCGGCATCGCTCCCGGCGATACGGAAGAGGCCGCCGAGCGTCGGCGCCTGCACGGTGAACGCGCCTCCGAGAGACTGCGTGAGATAGACGGACGTGCCCGCGGACAGGGTGATGGACTCGCCGCTCGGAATGCGGATCGCCGCGCAGTCGCGGGAGAGCGTATGGGCGGTGAGCGTCTGCGGCGTCATGTGGCGGTGCTCGCGCGCGAGGGCCGCGAGGCCCGGTCATTCTCTCTCAGAAGCCCTCTCGCGGAAAGCGCGAGCGATCCGGCCTCGAGCGCGGCGGCCGCCCAGTGCGGCCAGTCGGGTCCGAGCCTCAGATACAGATTCTCGCCCCCGAACGGCCCAAACACGCGGCCCAGCGAGCCCATCGACTGGTAGGCGCCGAGGATCTCCCCCTGCTCGGCGGCCGCCGAGCGCTTGCTGACGAGCGACGAAAGCGTCGGCGTCGTGATGCCGAGGCCGAGGGCGATCGTCGCGATCGCGAGGAGGAGGATCGGCACGGAATCCGCTGCCCGGAGGCCCAGGAAACCCGCGATGAGGAGGACCGCTCCAGCTACGACGAGACGCGCTTCCCCGAAGCGGGCCACGAGGCGCCGCACGAGAACCCCCTGTACGACGGCCGAGCACACGCCGACGAACACGAAAAACCACGCGACGGTGGATGCGCCGGCGCCGAGGCGCACCGACACGAACTGCGCGAACGTGGACTCGAACGTCGCGAAGGCCGTCGTCGTCACGAGGGAAAGCAGCATGAGGGCGCTGATCTCCGGCCGGCGGAACGCGCGCGCGAGCGCCGTGAACGAGAACACGGAGACGCGCCGGCCGCCTCCGCCTTCGGGGCGCGTCTCGGGGAGCTTCAGCCAGGCCCAGACGAATGCGGCGAAAGAGAGCGCCGCCGCCGCGAGGCCGGGCGCGCTCTGTCCGAGACCCACCGTGAAGCCGGCGATTGCGGGACCGAAGATGAACCCGAGGGCGAAGGCCATTCCCACGAGACCCATGCCTCGGGCCCGTTCCTCCGGGCTCGTCGTGTCGGCGATGATGGCCTGAGCGGTGCCGATGTTCCCGCCGGTGGCTCCGTCCAGCAGCCGGGACGCGAAGAGCAGCGGCAGGGAGCGCGCAAACGCGAAAAGCAGGTAGCCGAGCACCGTGCCCGCGAGGGAGAAGAGGAGCACCGGGCGCCGGCCGAAGCGATCCGAGAGGCGGCCGAGAAGGGGCGCGAAGAGGAACTGCATCGCCGAGAAGCTCGACATGAGGAGCCCGAACGCGAGCGCGGACGGGCGGTACTTCTCGGCGTAGAGCGGCAGCAACGGGATCACGATCCCGAAGCCGAGGAGGTCGATGAAAACGGTGAGGAAGACGATCCTTAGGACGGACGGCGAACGCGTCAGCTGAAGCTCTTCCCGCAGCCGCAGCCGCCCCCGGCGTTCGGGTTCTCGACCGAGAAGCCGGCGCCGCGCATATCCTCAACGAAGTCCACGGTGGAGCCGTGGAGCTTCAGCGCGCTCTGGGGATCGACGATGACCTCGATCTCGCGCACCGCGAGAACGTGGTCGGTCGGGCGCTTGTCGTCGAACGTGAAGCCGTATTGAAAGCCCGAGCAACCGCCGCCCTGGATGAAAACGCGCAGGGCCTTGCCGGAGGCATCCGGCATCTTCGCCGCGAAGTCCTTGACCTTGTCGACCGCGCGGTCGGTGACGTTGAGGACGAAAACGGACGGCGAAGTCGCCTGTGTGGCGGCGGGATCCGTGACGCTGGACATTGAGGTGATCCTCCCGCGGCGAAGGCCGCTCTTGAGATTGAATCTTGAGGGCTTGCGGCTGCCGAAGTCAAACAGATCCGGCAGGTCCAGTATTCCCGGCCAGGAGCCCTGACCCCACTATCTAGTGGCCGTCGGGCAGAAAAACACTATCGGTAGCGTTTTTCTCTTGAAAAGGGGGAGGGGCGGAATTACCTTGGGTGCCAGCCCCACACGCCGGACGCGAGAACGACGCGGAGAGCGCGAGAGACGGACCAGACAGCTGGCGGAGGGGATGTTTCCACTTCGGGCGAAGAGACACGGAGGAGAGGGAGGTTTTCTTGCCGATGAGCACCTCGAACGAACGCGAAACGGCGGCAGGAGCCCGGGCGGAGGAGGCGGTGGCCCCGTCCCGCACCCGAAGCGGCCTCAGCGGCGTCACCTTCCGGCGACTCTTCACCGATGGCGTCACGCATCCGTTCGACGCTCTCGAGTGGGAGCTCCGCACGGCGGCGATCACGAACGAGAAGGGCGAAGTGTTCTTCGAGCAGAAGGACGTCGAGGTCCCGAAGGCGTGGTCGATGACGGCGACGAACATCGTCGCCCAGAAGTACTTCCACGGAAAGCCCGGAACAGCGCAGCGAGAGCGGTCCGCCAAGCAGCTCATCACCCGGGTCGTGGACACGATCACCGGCTTCGGGCAGAAGAGCGGCACCTTCCGCACCTCGGCCGACCGCGACGCGTTCTCGGACGAGCTCACCTACATCCTCGTGACCCAGGCCGCGAGCTTCAACTCGCCCGTCTGGTTCAACGTCGGCGTCGAGCCGAAACCGCAGGCCTCGGCATGCTTCATCAACTCCGTCGGCGACACGATGTCCTCGATCCTCGACCTCGCGAAGACCGAAGGCATGCTCTTCAAATTCGGCTCGGGCACCGGCTCGAACCTCTCCTCGCTCCGCTCGTCGACCGAGTCGCTCTCCTCGGGCGGCATCGCGTCCGGCCCCGTCTCCTTCATGAAGGGTTTCGACAGCTTCGCGGGCGCCATCAAGTCCGGCGGCAAGACGCGCCGCGCCGCGAAGATGGTCATCCTCAACGTGGACCACCCGGACATCGAGGAATTCATTGCGTGCAAGGAGCGGGAGGAGAAGAAGGCCTGGGACCTCATCGACTCCGGCTGGGACGGTTCGTTCAACGGCGAGGTCTACGCCAACATCGCTTTCCAGAACGCGAACCACTCCGTGCGCGTGACGGATGCCTTCATGCGCGCGGCCGAGACGGGCGGCACGCACACGACGAAGGCCGTCACGACGGGCGAGCCCATGGGAACCTTCGACGCGAAGGCGCTTCTCATGAAGATGGCCGAGTCGGCGTGGGTGTGCGGCGATCCGGGGATGCAGTACGACACGCTGATCAACGCCTGGAACCCGTGCAAGGCGACGCATCGGATCAACGCGTCGAACCCGTGCAGCGAATACATGTTCATCGACGACTCCGCCTGCAACCTCGCGTCGCTGAACCTCATGAAGTTCGCGCGCGAGGACGGCGGGTTCGAGATCGAGAAGTTCCGGCACGCCGTGGACGTCGTTTTCGCGGCCCAGGAGATGCTCGTCGACGAGGCGTCGTATCCCACGCCCGCCATCGAGAAGAACTCGCACGCGTTTCGCCCGATCGGCCTCGGTTACGCGAACCTCGGCGCCCTGCTCATGTTCAACGGCATCCCGTACGACAGCGACGACGGCCGCCATTACGCCGCCGCAGTCACGAGCCTCATGCACGGGCAGGCGTTCCTCATGTCCTCGAGAATCGCCGCCGAGATGGGGCCCTTCGCGGGCTACCCGCCGAACCGCGACGCGTTCCTCGAGGTCGTCTCCATGCACCGCGACGCCGCCTACGCCGTCGAGAGAAGCGGCGTGCCGAAGGACCTCTACGAGGCCCAGCGCGCCGTGTGGGACCTGACGCTCGAGTCCGGCCGGCAGCACGGGTTCCGGAACGCGCAGGCCACCGTCCTCGCGCCCACGGGCACCATCGGCTTCATGATGGACTGCGACACCACGGGCGTGGAGCCCGACCTCGCGCTCGTCAAGTACAAGAAGCTCGTCGGCGGCGGCACGATCAAGATCGTCAACCAGACCGTGCCGAACGCGCTCACGCGCCTCGGCTATTCAGACGCCCTGATGCACGCGATCGTGGGCTACATCGACGAGAAGGGCACGATCGAGGGCGCGCCGGGGCTGAAGAGCGAGCACCTGCCGGTCTTCGACTGCGCGTTCAAGGCGCTCGGCGGGGCGCGCTCGATCGCCCCGATGGGCCACGTGCGGATGATGTCCGCGGTCCAGCCGTTCCTCTCGGGCGCCATCAGCAAGACCGTGAACATGCCGAACGACGCCACGGTCGAGGAGATCGCGGACGTCTACATTCAGGGCTGGAAGATGGGCCTGAAGGCCATCGCGATCTACCGCGACGGCTGCAAGCGCACGCAGCCGCTGAACACGGCCGCGAGCAAGAACGACGACGCGGTGAAGGGGCACCGCGGCCTCCTTCGGAGCGCCGCGTCCGGCGGATTCCCGGCGGCCGCGTCCGCCACCGCCTCGGCACCGGAAGGGTCGCCGCGCCGGCACAAGCTCCCCGACACGCGCCGCGCGATCACGCACAAATTCTCGGTCGCCGGCCACGAGGGCTACATCACGGTGGGGCTTTACGAGGACGGCACGCCTGGAGAGATCTTCCTCACGATGGCGAAGGAGGGGTCCACGATCTCGGGCCTCATGGACTCGTTCGCGACCGCCATCTCTCTCACGCTCCAGTACGGCGTTCCGCTCGAGGCGCTCGTCGAGAAGTTCAGTCACATGCGCTTCGAGCCGGCTGGCTACACGAAGAACCCCGAGATCCCGATCGCCAAGAGCCTCGTCGACTATCTGTTCCGCTGGCTCGCCTCGCAGTTCCTCACGGCCGATCTCAAGGAGAAGGCGGGCGTGATCTCGCGCGAGATGTCCGCGTTTTCGGCGCCGCCGACCTCTGTCAAGGGCCAGGCGTCGCTGACGCCCGTCTCCGAGGCCGAGGTCGGCCCCTTCCTCGCGGCCACCGCCGCGGTCCACGCGCTCTCGAGCGCGAAGGAAGCTGTCCCGGCGTCCGCCGAGCCGTCGGGCGAGCCCCGGGCCATCGGGTTCGCGGCCCCTTCGGGGCCCGCCGCGAGGGGGCTCACGTTCGAGAACAGCGCCGACGCGCCGAGCTGCCACGAGTGTGGCAGCCTCATGGTGCGCAGCGGCGCCTGCTACAAATGCCTGAACTGCGGCGCCACGAGCGGCTGCAGCTGAGGTTCGAAAAGCCGATCCCTGAGCGCCGCCAGGAGACCGCGGCGGCGCATCACGATCTCGCTCCGGCCGGGTGCCGGCCGGACGAGAATCGCGCCCCAGGCCGTCGTCCCGACACGGCCCCCTTCTCCCGCGCTCACCGCGAGGAAGGGATTTGCGAACTGATTGATCACGAGCGCGCCGCCGGGAGCCGCGTCGACGATGAGGCGGAGCTCCCGAACGTCCACGATGCCGTGGAGCGCCGCACCGGGGGAGGCGTTCTCCACGACGCACCCCGTCGCTTCGAGAAAGGGCCGCGGCGGCGGGAGCGAGACCCCGCGCGGGCGAAACGCCCCGCTGAAGACCGACGTGGCGGCTAACCGTTCCGTCGTGAGGCTCGCCTCGATTTCCTTCGTGCCGAGGATCCGGTCGGTGGGCGGCCGCCCGACGCCGTACCAGACCTGAAAGAGCACGGCGACGAGGAGCACGGCGCGGAGGCCGTGGCGAACCGCCGGGCGCGGCCGGCTTGCTTCCAGGAGATCGAGCGAAAGGCACAGAACGAAGATCGAAGCCGGGGTCGAGAAGGCGAGGAGGCGCCAGGGAAACTGGATGAACTGGATCGGAGGCGCGAGGCGGTAGAGCGGCGAGGCAAGAGGCGTCTGAAGGACGAGATAACAGAGAGCCGACCCGACGACGAGAAACCAGGCCGGAAGCGTCTCGCGCGCCCGGGCCGCCGAGAGGCCGCGGCGGGCGAGGCCCGCCGCGACCGCGGCGAGGCAGACGAGGGAAAGCGTGTTGAAGCCGCGTCCGATCTCCACGGTGTAACCGGCCGTGCTCGATGTCCAGCCGCCCAGGCGGTCATAGAGGTAATCCTCGAGCGGCGCGAAGTTCCGGAAGACGCTGAACATTCCCGTCCGGAGGCGGTCCAGGTCGAGGTCATTGCCGAAGAGCCAGATTCCGAAAGCGAACGGTCCCGTCACGGGAAGGACGACGAGGGCCGCCTGTCCGAGGTTCGCGAGCGCCCGCCGCCGCTCTTTCGAGAGAACGAGCGCGCCCGCGAAGGCGACGAGAACGAGCGCGAAGGCGAAGACGAAGATGGTCGACTGCGCGAAGAAGATCAGCGACAGGACGGCGCCGAGCCCCCATCCCGCGCGGGGCTTTCCCTGCACGACGCCCAGCGCGGCCAGCGTGAGCCAGGGGACGAGCATGAAGGCCGCGAACTCCCCGAACGCTCCCCGCACGTACCAATCCGTGTAGGCATAGTTGGAGAAGACGAGGAGCAGCGCCCCGCTCACCGCGTGGAACTCTCCGAGCCCCATGGCGCAAAACGCCCGGCGCATTCCGAGAGCGCCCGCGAAGAGGAGCAGCGGAATCACGACCTTGACGGCCGTGCAGGAGGAGCCCGTGGCGAGCGCGACGGCGCCCGCGAGCGTATTGAAGAGGCGGTGGTAGAAGAAGGGGAACGGCGAGCCGTAGCCGTTCTCGGCGAGGGGCGTCCAGAGAGGAAGGAGATTTCCGTCCGCCAGCGCCCGCCGGAAGATCTCGACCTTCTGGAAGCAGGCCACGCCGTCGTGGTTGTCCGGCCAGCCGGGGAGGACGAGGATCCGGGAGCAGGCGAGAACGCTGGCCAGAAGGAGAAGACCATACGGGCCCGCGCGCCGCAGCGTCATGGAGGAATACTAGAGCGAGACCGGGGACCGGAGGCGCCCCGTGCGAGACTGACCGCACGCATGGTCCGGCTCTTCGCGCCCGCGGGCGCAACGCTGGCCTTCTCCGCCTTCGTCGCCGTCGAGACGTTCGTCTTCCTCGCGCGCGAGGACCGGTGGGAGGTCCTCTTCTTCTTCACGCCCGAAACGTGGCTCTACATCGCGCTCCTCTGGATCAAGAACGTCGCGCTCGCGCTCCTGGCGGCCGCGGTGTTCACCGCGATCGTGAGGGGAACGGCCCGGGTCGAGGCGGATCCCCGGCCCGCCTCGACGCGCGGCGTCCTCGCGGTCGCCCTCGCCGCGGCCCTCATCGGAATCGCCCTCCGCTTCGCGTGGCCGGAGAATCTCCCGCCCGGCCTCTGGTTCGACCCTCCCTTCGAGGCGCGGGCGCTCCTCGCCCGGCCGGAAGGTCTGCCGTGGATCGGAGGCGCGCCCCTTTATGAGCGGCCGGAACTGGCCGGCAACCGCGAGCTCGTGTCGTACGTGTACCTGCACTTCTACGACGCCGTCTTTCGCGTCTTCGGCCGCGCCGAGGCGGGCTTCGGGGCGCTCTCTTCCGTGCCGGGTTCCCTCGCGATTCCCGCCGCCGCGTGGCTCGCGTGGGAAATCTCGGGCGGTCTCGCGGCCGGCCTCGCGGCCGCCCTCGTCTCGCTCGGCCTCTGGCCGCTCGTCTTCTCTCGCTGGGGCTACACGGCGGCCGCGCTCATTCCGCTCGCGCTTCTTGCCGGCGCTGCGGCGCTCGCGGCGCTCCGCACGCGCCGCCTTTCGTTCGCCGTCCTCGCGGGCGCGTGCCTCGGACTCTCGCTCCACACGCACTCGTCTTCGTGGGCGGTGGCGGCGGGACTGGGCGCCTTCTCGCTCTTTCTCGTCCGCTCGGAGGAAACGCGGGGCCTGGTCCTCGCGGCGTGGCTCGCGGCCGGCCTCGCGTTCCTGCCATTCGGCGTCGGCTACCTCCAGCACCCGGCGAACCTCGGCGGCCGGATCCGGGACGTGCCCGCCGGCTCACGCGTCTCCGGCGCTTACGGCGTCGCGTTCAAGGGCCCGTTCCGGATGCCCGCGACGCTGGCCCTGAACGCGCTCGACTACGCGGGCGTCCTCGTGTGGACGCCGGACCCGAACCCGCGCGACGGGGTGCCCGGCCGGCCCGCGCTGCATCCGGTCCTCGGCGCCCTTGCGTTCGTCGGGTTCGCGCGTGCGGCCGCGCGGCGCTCGCGCGGAGACCTCGTGCTCCTTTCGCTCGCGGCCGGCAGTCTCGCGGCGGGCGTCCTGTCGAACCCCGGGGGCGCGCCCAATACGATCCGCACGTGCGTGTTCATTCCCGCAGCGCTCCTTGCGGCGGCCGCCGTCCTCGGCACATGGGCTGCCGCGCTCGCGCGGAGGTCCAGCGCACGGGAAGGCGTGCTCGCGGCGGGAATCGCCGCGCTCCTGCTCGCCTTCGAGACGTCGCCGTTTCTGGGCACGTGGCCGGAGCATCTTTCCGTGCGCGCCCACTTCTGTGTCACGGAGACGTCCGCCGCCCGGCTCGCGCGGAATCTCGGAGAGGGCGGCTTATTCCTGGAGCCGGCTTCGCTCCGGCATCCGTTCGTCTTCGACGCATTGCGGGGTTCGACGCGCGAGAGCGATCCGATCATCCCTGCCGAACGCCGGACCGCACGCGAGCTGATCGCGTCTCCACCCCCCGGTTCTTTCTTCTTCGTGGCACGGAGACAATCTCTGGAGCTCCTCTCTCCCGCCGGCTTTCGCGTCGGACGGGGAGTCGCGCCGAACGAAGACGATCCGGGCCTCGTCGTCCTCAGGGCGCGCGCGCGGCGCTGAGGGTTACCTTTCGATTTCGTTCCAGAGCCGGTGAATATTGCCGCGGACGGGCGGGTCGCCGCCGGGAGCCTGGGGCATTTCGTACTCGTCAAAGAGCGGGAACCCCCGCGCGGGTGCGCGGCCCAGGCTCGCGGCGAAGGGAGCGAGATCCGGTCGGCGCTCGACGAGGACCACCCCGGGCCGGAAGGTCGCGAGCGCTTGACCCGTCAGGTCGACGTTTTGGGAGACGAGCTCCATGAGCCAGACCCTGTCGATGTTCCGGTACGTGTAGAGCTTCACGACGTCGCGCCCCTTGCGCAGGGCGAGCAGCACCCTCCTCCCGGGGTCGGCGTCGGTGAGATCGCGGGCGCGCGCCCCGGCGGCGTTCGCGGCTGGCAGGTATTCGAGCTGCGCCTCTGCGTTCCGGCCGAAGCCCGCGTACTCTCTGGCGCCGAGGAGAAAGGGCACGAGGAGGAGTGGCGCGGCCCAAAGAGCCACGCGCGGAAACCGGCGCCGGAGGGCGCCCGCGCCGAGCGTCGCGAGAAGCGCGTAAACGGGCTGAAGGACGAGGAGGCGCGTCAGGCTCGGCCCGGTGACGCCGAGGAGGACCGTCCCAGCCCCGAAGACGACGAGGAGCCACGAGAGGGCGGGAGGGCGAGGCGAACGGACCGCGACGAAAAGACCCGCTGCAAAGGCGAGAGCGGTGACCGGGTCGATCGGGTGGACGCCTGCCGAGGTCAGCGAGACGGCCGTCGCGTCGAAGTTGTGCCCCGGCCCGAGCCACTCCGTGTAAAAGCGCGGGTGATGGAAGGGCAGGAGCGCCGTCCAGAAGACGTTGACGGGCTTCCACCACCAGGCGCCGCGATAGACGTAGTAGCCGCGGAAAAGGAACTCCCCCGGCTCGCGCAGGAAAAAGAGCAGGTTGGGAACGGACGCAACAGAGAAGCCCGCGAGGCCCGCGAGGAGGGCCGGTTTCAGGCGCGCGCGCGCGTCCTTCTCCCGCGCCCACTGCAGCCCTTTCCAGAGAAGCCACGCCACGGGGAGGACGCGGCACGAGCTGTAGGCATAGATGGACAGCCCGAGGACGAAGCCGGCGGCGGCGTGAAAGCGCGCCGGTGCGCCCGGCCGCTCGGCGCGTTCGACGAGCAGGCAGACGATGAGGAAGAAGAGCGGCGCGGCGATCGCGCGCAGCCCCACCTGCCCGTAGTGGAAGAGCCAGACGGAGCCCGCGGAGAAAAGAAACGGGACGGCGGGAGGCGTGTCCGGCGCGAGGCGCGCCGCGAGGACGACCGTCAGCGCGACGATGGCCGTGGAGGCGAGGATCGAAGGCAGGACGACCGAGAGCCAGTCCGGTCCGAAGAGCGTCACGGACGCGCCCACGACGTAGAGCCAGAGTGTCTCCGCCGACGTGGCGATCGAGAACGTCAGGACCTCGAATTTGCCCTTCAGGACGAGGCGCACGCCGCGCAGGGCCTCGACGGCCGGACCGCCCTCGAGGCCCGACGGCACCCGGCGGAACGAGAGGGCGTGGAAGAAGAGGTACACGGGCAGCCCCGCCGCGAGCGTCACGACGAGGCGGCGCGCCGCGCGCGTCACGCCCGTTTTCGCCTCAGCGCTTCCCGAAGAGCTGGTCGAAAGCCGAGCGGGCGCCGTCCGGCGAGTCGGCGGGCTTCGACCCGGTGAGGTCGAGAGTCACCGCCGGAGCGAAAAACGTGCAGGCGTTCGCCTTCGATTTCGCCGGCACGGGCGCGGGGATCTCCTGAAGGCACTGCCACTGGGCGGCCCCGTCGAAGAAACGGCACTGCGCGCACGCGTGGAGCGCCGCACCGCACTTCTTGCAGACGCCTTCCGGCGCGACTTCAGGGTCGTTCTTCTCGCTGCAGGTCTTGCAGCGGAAGACCTCTGCCCGGTTGCGGTCGGCGCCGCGGCCCTTCGGACCGATCCTCTCGCCTCGAGGCGGGCCCGAAGGGCTGAAGCCGCGCCCGCTCCCGGACCGTTCCGAGTCCTTGTATCCGCGCTGGCGGTATTTCTGTTCGGTCATCGGGACGCCGCCCTCAAACTAGAATGCGGGGTCGAGGTTCGTGACATGAAGATCATCCTCCACATTCTCGTCAATGCCGCCGCCCTCTGGGTCGCGGCCTCGTTCGTGCCGGGCATCCACGCGGGCGGAATCGGCTCGATCCTGGCGCTGGCGCTCGTGTTTGGCGTGGTGAACGCTCTCGTGCGGCCTTTCCTGAAGCTCGTGAGCTGCCCGATCATACTGCTCACGCTGGGTTTGTTCACGCTCGTCGTGAACGCGTTGATGCTCATGCTCGCCGCGTGGGTCGGGCGCGGCCTCGGCATCGATTTCACCGTGAGCGGCTTCGTTCCGGCGTTTCTCGGAGCGCTGATCGTCTCGGTCGTCTCGACGCTTCTCTCCTGGGTCCTGATCTCGAAGAGCGAAGGCTGACCGGCCCCGGGACCGCCCCGGACTAGTTCATATGGGGGATTTTACGGGCCCCGCGGTTGGCGGATGCTCGGGCTGGAGGAAGCCGTGTTCGGCATCCCGTTCCACCGGCATCTCGGTTTCAAGCTGACGGCGGCCGCGGCAGCGGTCTCGCTCGCGACGATTTCGCTGTTCGCGCTCCTCTCGATCCGCTCCCAGGGGGCGCATCTCATCGGCGAGGTCGTGCGCATGGCGGCGCTGTTTTCAAGCACGATCGCGAGCAGCACGCGGGATCTCATGCTCGAGGACCAGCGGCACGACGCCTACCGGATCATGGAAGGCATCGGACACCTCGAGGGCATCGAGAAGGTGCGCGTTCTCAACAAGGAAGGCCGCGTCATGTTCTCGACGGACCCGCGTGACATCGGAGCTTCCGTCGACAAGGACGCCGAGGCCTGCACGGCGTGCCATGCGGCGGGCCAGCCGCTCGTGGCGCCCACGACCTCCGCGCGCAGCCGGCTCTTCGTGACGAACGGCCACCGCGTGCTCGGCATGGTGACGCCCATCTACAACGAACCGGCCTGCGCGACGGCCGCCTGCCACGCCCATCCTCCCGAGAAGCACGTCCTCGGCGTCGTGGACATCGGCATCTCGCTCAAGGAGATCGACGCGAGCCTGCACACGCAATCCCTGCGGATGGCGGGCGGCGCCCTCCTCGCCGTGATCGCCCTCGCGGCGCTCGTCAGCGGCGTGGCGCGGCGCATCGTCTTCCGCCCCGTGGCCGAGCTCGTGGAGGCCACGCAACGGGTCGGTCACGGCGACCTGTCGGCGACGCTCGCGGTCCGGTCGGCGGACGAGCTGGGGATCCTCGCGAACTCGTTCAACGAGATGAACGCGTCGCTCGCGGTGGCGCGCCGCGAGCTCGAGGCCCTCACGAACGACCTCGAGCACCAGGTGGAGGACCGGACGGCGGCGCTCAAGAGCGCGCAGGAGGTTCTCGCGCGCAGCGAGAAGCTCGCTTCGCTGGGCCAGCTCTCGGCCTCCATCGCGCACGAGATCAACAACCCCCTGGCGGGCATCCTCACGTTCGCGCGCCTCATGACGCGCATGCTCGAGGCCGGGCCGCCGGACGAGGCGACCCGCGCCGCCTGCCTGAAGAACCTGTCCCTCGTCCAGCGCGAGACCGAGCGCTGCACCGTCATCGTGCGCAACCTCCTCGACTTCGCCCGCGCGAGGCCCCTCGACCTCAGAATCGTCGACCCGGTGCGCGCGCTGGACGAGGCCCTTTCGCTCGCGCAGCACAAGATGCAGCTTCAGAACATCACGGTCGTGAAGAAGCTCGAGGGAACGGGTTTCGTGAACGCCGACTTCGGACAGCTCCGGCAGGCGTTCATGAACGTCCTGCTCAACGCGTGCGACGCGATGCCCACGGGCGGCACGCTGACGCTCACGTCCCACTTCTTCTCCGGCAGTCGCGAAGTCGACATCGGTGTCGCCGACACGGGCGCCGGGATCGCGCCCGAGCTTCTCTCGCGCATCTTCGATCCCTTCTTCACGACGAAGGAGAAGGGCACGGGGCTCGGGCTCTCGGTCGTCTACGGGATCGTCGAGAAGCACGGCGGCTCGATGCGGGTGGACAGCCGCGCCGGGCAGGGAACGACGATGACGATCCGGCTCCCGCTCGCCGAAGAGGGGCACGCGGCCCCCGCCGCGGCCGCCTCGACGTGAGCGAGCTCGCCCTGTGGTGGATCGGAGCGGGGGGCGCCGACCGTGGACTCCTCGAGAGCGTGCGCGCGCACGTCGAAAAGGTGTTTCGCTTCCCGGCGCGCCTCGAGCTCCCCGCCGAGCGCCCCGAAGATACGTTCGACGCGCGGCGCAACCAGCACGCCTCGCACCGCGTTCTCCTGTGGCTCGCGTCGCGCCGTCCGCGGAGGGCCGCGCGCGTCCTCGGCTTGACGGACGAGGACCTCTTCATCCCGGTCCTGACG
>JBGPDK010000046.1:0-20414 GCA_041482235.1 Thermoanaerobaculia bacterium
AAGGGAAGACGTACCCCGCCGACGTCCACTACAGCGACCGCACCGTGGCGATCTTCGTTCCGAAGGGCTTCCGCGCCGGAGGCGCCACGGACCTCGTCTTCTACTTCCACGGATGGCGCAACAACGTCGACGACACCTTCGCCAGGTTCCGCGTCGCCGAGCAGCTCGCGGCGAGCGGCGTGAACGCGGTCCTCGTCCTCGCCGAGGGGCCGAAGAACGCGCCCGACTCCTTCGGAGGAAAGCTCGAGGAGACAGGCGTCTTCGCGAGCCTCGTCTCTGACGTGCTCTCGACGCTGAAGGCGCGCGGAGTGATCGCAAAGGCGAAGCCCGGGTCGATCGTCCTCGCCGGGCACAGCGGAGCGTACCGGGTCATGGCGTTCATCCTGACGCGGGGCGGGCTGACCGCGAACATCCGCGAGATCTACCTCTTCGACGCGCTCTACGGCCAGTCGGAGAAGTTCGCGCACTGGATCGACCGTTTCCCCGGCAAGCTCGTCGACATCTACACGGCGGAGGGGGGCACGCGGGAGCAGTCGCTCGACCTCATGGACGACCTCCGCGCGTGGGACATCCCGTTCGCCGCGGTTCCGGAGAGCGCCGTCACCTTTGACCTTCTTCGGAAGAACCGGCTGGTCTTCATCGACTCCGCGCTCGGGCACAACGACGTCGTAACGGGGTACCAGCAGTTCCGCGCCTTCCTGACGGCCAGCGCCCTCCCCCGCCGGTGACGGTTCGGCCGCGCGCCCTGACAGAATCCCGCCGTGGCGAAGGCAGGCATCGACCTCGACCGGGAGCTCGACCGGCTCTACGCCTCTCCGCCCTCGGAGTTCGTCTCCGCGCGCAACGCGCTCGCGAAGACGCTCGAGGTTGTGGGGCGCAAGGACGACGCGGCGCGCGTGAAGGCGCTGAAGAAGCCGAACGCCGCCGCGTGGGGCGTCAACCAGCTCGCGCTCTCGGCGCCGCGCCTTCTCGCGGCGCTCGTCGCGTCCGGCGACCGGCTGCGCGCGAAAGGCTCCGATCCTCGGGAAGAGATGCGCAAGAGGCGCGACGCCGTCCACGAGGCGCGGCGGGAAGTCGAGCGCGCGTTCCTCGGCGCGGGCCTCGCGGCGAATCCCGACGTCCTGCGCCGCGCGTCGGCGACGCTCGAAGCGATCGCCACGTACGGCAGCGCGCCCGGCCGCCCCGTCGCCGGCCGCCTGACCGAAGACGTGCAGGCGCCGGGATTCGACGAGATCGCATCGCTCGGCATCCTCGGTGGTGGCGCGAGCGCGCCCCGCCCCGGAGCGGCTTCGGCGCGTCCTCCCGAGGCGCCACCGCGGCGTGCCGAGCCTCCTCCCGAGAAACCGTCGAAACGCGACGAGGCGCGCGAGCGGGCGCTCGACGAGAGGAAGCGCCGCGAGGCAAAGAAAGAGCTCGCCGAGCGGACGAAAGAGGCCCGGCAGGCGCGCGCGCGCCTCACAGCCGCCGAGAAGGCGGTCGAGGCGATCAAGCGCAAGAGGGCGTCGATCGAGACCGCGCTCTCCGAAGCGGCGGCCGAAGAGAAGGCGCTCGAGGCCGATTGCGCCGCCGCGCGAAAAGCGTCGGAAGCCGCCGACGCCGCGGAGCGGGAGGCGCGCAACCGGTCGAGCCAGGACCTGACGGGGCTCGCGGCGGACCGCGCGCGGCCTACGATACGAGATACGCCCAGACGCTGACGTTCCGCGCCGCCTTGTGCCGGTTGTAGGCGAACGCCAGCGCGAACGGTCCGAGGACCGGGAATCGGGCCACGTAGCTGCTCCGGTTGTGCGGCGTGCCGTGCCACGTGCCGAGTCCCGACACGAGGTTGAAGCTCACGCTCTGCGGGCTCGCAACGTTCTGCTCGAAGGTCACGAAATGGCCCGCGCTCAGCGTCCCGGCCGCGTCGAACGCGAAGCTCATCGTGAGGTCGACCGGCGCCTCGTCCGGGGCGAACTGCTCGAAGTCGACGAAGACGTTCATGAACCGGTAGCCGCCGATTCCCTGCCAGGTCCCGACGTTGAGACCCGTGCTGGCGGGAATGCTCTGCGCCGTCATGAACTTGATGACCGACGTGCAAGCGGGATTGCAAGGCCCGGCCTTCGCTTTGAGAGGCATCGTGGCTCCTTTCGTCGCGGCGATCTCTCGATCTCCCGAGGGTTCTTCCTCGGCCTCAGGGACGATACGCCTCGACGAGCGCGTCCATCTGCTCGCCCGCGCGAAGCGCGCGGACGCGGACGAACCCCGCGCGCTCGAGGCCCGCGCGGATCTCCTCGAACGTGTACGTGCCTCCGTGCGCCGTCCCGACGAGCATGTTGACGGCGAAGAGGGCGCCAGCGCGCGGGCGCGTCCGGTCGGGCTCCATGACGTGATCGCGGATGACGAGCCGGCCTCCGGGCGCGAGCGCGCGGTAGATGCGGCCGAAGAGCGCGTCGTTCCCGGCGGCGCCGTTCTGGTGGATGATCGCCGACAGCCACGCGAGGTCGTGTCCGGCCGGCAGCTCGTCTCTCTCGAAGTCGCCGCCGACGAGCGTGACCCGGCCTAGAAGCCCTGCCTTCGAGAGCTGTTCGCGGGCGATCTCGATGACGGGTGGAAGGTCGAAGAGCGTCGCCTCGAGCTTCGGCCCTTCGCGCAGGAAAGCGGCCGTGTACGTTCCCGGCCCCGCGCCGACGTCCAGGAGCCGGCGCGCGCTTCCGATCCCCACGGCCGCCGCCATCCGCGCGGCCTGTGGAGCGGACACGACCTGCATCGCGCAGATGAACGCCCGCGTCACTTCCGCGGAAGGGCGCTCGGAAAGCGGCGTACCGCCGATCCTTCGGGTCAGGTTCGTCCAGCGGTCCCAGAGCTTCGCGGCGTGAAGCAGCATCGGGTGGATCGAGTCGGAGGCCTCCTCCGAGAGGCTGGAGGCGTCCGGCGCCGTCCGGTACGTCCCATCGGCCTTGACGAGCAGCGCCATCGCCGTGAGCGCGTCGAGCTCGATCGTGAGGGCTCGTGGATCCGCTCCGAGCCGCGCCGCGAGCGCGTCGGCCGACAGGGCCTCCTTCGACAACAGCGTGAAGAGGTTCAGCTCTGCGCCCGTGAGGAGCACACGGCTCTCCTGGAAAGCTCGGGCCAGCTTCAGGAGCGCTTCGGGCTTGGGCATGTCACTCGCAGGTGATCCTCACCTGCGCTTTCCCCTGGTCGACGTCCACCGCCACCTCCCCCATGTCTTTCAGCGCCGCTTCGAGGTTCGCCGCGCTCAGCTTCGACAGATCGAGGTCGACGCCGTGCCGGCGGAGATGCTCGTTGATCGCTTCCCCGTACCCGGGAATCATCGCGCCCAGGCGCATGCCGCCTTTGACGAGCGAGAGCGGAACGCGGATGTTCACCTGCTTCTCCGGCCCGCACTCGTTCGGGCCCTTCTTGACCGCGATGCGGAGATAGCGCGCCGCCGGCTTTTCGGCCTGGCCCGGCGCCTCGTCCTTCGCGCCCGCGGGCGCGGCCCCGATCGCGCGGAGCAGCCGGTCGGCCTCGTCCACGGTCACCTTGCCGCTCGCGAGCAGCTCGAGAATCTTCTTCGTGTCTTCGGACATGCCGTCCTCCTCTTGTCCGTCGTGGCGATCTCCCTGAGGCTCGCCGAGAGGAGCGCTACGATACGCAATCATGGACGAGAGTGGCGCTTCGATCAGGAGCGTCTCGGACACCGCACTCTGGGTCGCCGTCTACCGGGCCCGCGAGACGGAACGTCCCGACGCGGTCTTCCGGGACAAGTACGCGCGGCGGCTGGCCGGCCCCCGCGGCGAGCAGATCGCGGCCTCGATGCCGTTCTCGGACAAGGCGACGTGGGCCTGGGTGGCGCGCACGGTGCTCTTCGATCAGTTCATCGCGGAACAGGTCGGGGGCGGAGTGGATCTCGTCGTCAACCTCGCGGCGGGCCTCGACACGAGGCCGTACCGCATGGCCCTGCCGCGGTCCCTGAGATGGGTCGAGGTGGACCTTCCGGGAATTCTCGCCTACAAAGAGGAGCTCCTCCGCGTCGAGAAACCCGCCTGTGCCCTCGAGCGCGTCCCTCTCGACCTGGCGGACGCCGGCGCCCGCAGCGCTCTGTTCGACCGGCTGGGCCGAAGCGCGCGCCGCGCCCTGATCGTCTCCGAGGGCTTCCTCATCTACCTGGCGGCGGAGGAGGTCAGAACCCTCGCCCGGGAACTCGCGGCGATTCCGAGCTTCCGGAGCTGGATTCTCGATCTCGCGTCGCCCGGCCTCCTGAAGATGATCCAGAAGGATTCGGGCGCGCAACTCAGCGCCGCCGGCGCATCCTTGAAGTTCGGACCCTGGGAGGGACCCGAGTTCTTCGTTTCGTACGGCTGGAGGCCCGTCGAGGTCCGCTCGCCCCTGAAGACGGCCGCGCGCATGAAGCGGCTGTCGTTCGGGATGCGGCTCCTCGCCATGCTGCCGGAGTCGTCGGGGCCTCAGGGCTCACGGCCCTGGTCGGGCGTGTGCCTGTTCGAGAAGGCGTGAGGGAGGCCAGAATGGGTCTCGAAGGGAGAATCGACATGAGATTTTGCTGCGTCCTCGCGGTCCTGGGGATCGCTTCCCTCGCGCCGGCCGCCGAACCTGCCGCCAGGAGCGGGACCGCGTCCGGTTCCTTCTCGGCGGGCGGCAAGACCGCAAAGCTCGCGTTCGCGGCCGCCTTCACGGACCAGAAGGACGACAAGAAGCCTCTGGTCCTCGTCCTGTCGGACAAGGAAGTCCCGGCCTCGGCGTGGAAGAGCGGCTCCGACCTCTCCGCCTACAGGCGTGAGCATCCCTTCCTGGGCATCGCGTTCTGGCTCGACGCAAAGAACGTCGTCTCTCGATGCGACTACTACGACGGCACGAGCTTCCCCACGAGCGCGTTCGGCCTCTTCGACCTCAAGGTCGATCGCGTGGCGGGCTCGCTGTCGGGATCCGCGAAATCGACCCAGGCCGCGGCCAAGCTAAGGGAGCCGGTGACGCTCGACGTGACGTTCAGCGCGGCGCTGAAATAGACGCCGTCACCGCGCGCAGCCGGTGTCCGGCGTCTGTCAGCCTGCGCCGGCGCCCCCCGCGACCTTCGGGCGCGAGAAGACACTCGCCCTGAGGAAGTCGCGGTTGAGCTGCGCGATGAACTCCTGGCGGATCTCCTTCGGGCACGCGCGCGAACACTCGCCGTGGTTCGTGCAGGTGCCGAAGCCCTCGGCGTCCATCTGCCCGACCATCGAGAGCACGCGCTCGTAACGCTCGGGCTGGCCCTGAGGCAGGAGAGCGAGGTGCGAGACCTTGGCCGCCACGAACAGCATCGCCGAGCCGTTCGGGCACGCCGCCGCGCAGGCGCCGCAGCCGATGCACGCGGCCGCGTCCATCGAGCGCTCCGAGCAGTCCTTCGGGACCAGAATCGCGTTGCCGTCGGGCGCGTTGCCCGTCGGCACCGTGATGAACCCTCCGGCCGCGATGATGCGGTCGAAGGAGCCGCGATCCACGATGAGATCCTTGAGGACCGGGAACGGCGTCACGCGCCAGGGCTCGAGCGTGATGGAGTCGCCGTCCTTGAAGCTGCGCATGTGGAGCTGGCAGCTGGTCGTGCCGCGGCGCGGCCCGTGCGGGTTGCCGTTCACGACGATGCCGCACATCCCGCAGATGCCTTCGCGGCAGTCGTGGTCGAACGCGATGGGGTCCTCGGCCTTTTCGACGAGGCGCTGGTTCACGACGTCGAGCATCTCGAGGAAGGACATGTCGGGGCTGATGTCGGGAGCGTCGTACGTGACGAACTTTCCCTCGGACTTCGCGTCCCTCTGCCGCCAGACGTTCAGGGTGAGCTTCATTTGTAGCTCCTCTGCGTCAGGTGGACGTTCTCGAAGGCGAGCGGCTCGACGTTCCGGATCGGCGTCTTGCCCTCGCCCGCGTACTCCCAGGCCGCGACGTGGCAGAACTTCTCGTCGTTGCGCAGGGCCTCGCCGTCCGGCGTCTGGTACTCCTCGCGGAAGTGGCCGCCGCAGGATTCCTCGCGCTCGAGCGCGTCGAGGCACAACAGCTCGCCCAGCTCGAGAAAGTCCGCGATGCGCCCCGCCTTCTCCAGGGTCTGGTTGATCTCGTCGTTCCCGCCGACGACCGTGAGGTTCTTCCAGAACTCCTCGCGCAGCCTCGGGATCTTCTCGAGGGCCGTCTTGAGACCCTGGCGGGTGCGTCCCATGCCGCAGTGCTCCCACATGATCTTGCCGAGCTCGCGGTGGAAAGAGTCCACCGTGCGATGGCCCTTGACCGCGATCAGCTTCTTCACGCGCGTCGCGACCGCGGCTTCGGCGTCCTTGAAGGCCGCGTGCGAGGTGTCGACCTTCCCCTGCTTCGTCGACGCGAGGTAATTGCCGATCGTGTACGGCAGGACGAAGTAGCCGTCCGCGAGGCCCTGCATGAGGGCGCTCGCGCCGAGGCGGTTCGCTCCGTGGTCCGAGAAGTTCGCCTCGCCCGCGACGTGGAGGCCCGGGATCGTGGACATCAGGTTGTAGTCGACCCAGAGGCCGCCCATCACGTAGTGCGCGGCCGGGAAGATGCGCATCGGGAGCTTGTATGGGTTCTCGTCCGTGATGCGCTCGTACATGTCGAAGAGGTTCCCGTAGCGCTCGCGGATCGTGTCCTCGCCCAGGCGCTTGATGGAGTCCGCGAAGTCGAGGTAGACGCCGAGCCCGGTCTCGCCCACGCCCCGCCCCTCGTCGCACACCTGCTTGGCGGCGCGGGACGCGATGTCGCGCGGCGCGAGGTTGCCGTACGACGGGTATTTCCGCTCGAGGTAGTAGTCCCGCTCGGATTCCGGGATCTCGCCCGCGGACCGCATGTCGCCCTTCTTCAGGGGCACCCAGATGCGCCCGTCGTTGCGGAGCGACTCGGACATGAGCGTGAGCTTGCTCTGGTGGTCGCCCGTGACGGGGATGCAGGTCGGATGGATCTGCGTGTAGCAGGGATTCGCGAAGGCCGCGCCCTTCTTGTACGCGCGCCAGATCGCGGTCGTGTTGCAGCCCGCCGCGTTCGTCGAGAGATAGAAGACGTTGGCGTACCCGCCGGTCGCGAGGACCACGGCGTCGGCCACGTGCGACTCGATCGCGCCCGTGATCATGTCGCGGGTAACGATGCCGCGCGCGCGGCCGTCCACGAGGACGACCTCGAGCATCTCGTGGCGCGCGTACATCTTCACGTTGCCGAGGCCGATCTGCCGCTCGAGCGCCTGATAGGCGCCGAGGAGGAGCTGCTGCCCCGTCTGGCCGCGCGAGTAGAACGTGCGCGACACCTGAGCCCCGCCGAACGAGCGGTTCCCGAGCGTCCCTCCGTACTCCCGGCCAAACGGAACTCCCTGAGCGACGCACTGGTCGATGATGTTCTCGGAGACCTGCGCGAGCCGGTAGACGTTCGCCTCGCGGGCGCGGAAGTCCCCGCCCTTGATCGTGTCGTAGAAGAGGCGCTGGACACTGTCGCCGTCGTTCTGGTAGTTCTTCGACGCGTTGATGCCGCCCTGCGCCGCGATGGAGTGCGCGCGCCGCGGGCTGTCCTGATAGCAGAAGCACGAGACGTTGTAGCCGAGCTCGGCGAGCGAGGCCGCGCCGGCTCCGCCCGCGAGGCCCGAGCCGACGACGATGACCGAGTACTTGCGCTTGTTCGCCGGATTGACGAGCTTCATCTCGAAGCGGTGCTTGTCCCACTTCTTCTCGAGAGGACCCGAGGGAACGGCTGAGTTCAGTTCCATGAGCGCCACCCTTTCATTTCAGCACCCCCGCCAGCACAGCAAGTGGCACGAGGGCGAACCCGCCGCACACGACGATCGTGAACGCGACCGCGAGGCGCTTCCGCCACGGGTCGTACTTCGGGTGCGACAGGCCGAGGGTCTGCAGCATGCTCCAGACGCCATGGAAGAGGTGGAACGAAAGCGCGCCCATCGCGACGAGATAGAAGAGCGCCACCCACGTGACGGCCAGGCCGGAGACCAGGTTCTGGTAGACGCGCCCTTCCACGAAATGCGGGTGGACCGAGCCCACCGTGAAGTGGAAGATGTGGTACACGATGAAGATCCCGAGGAGAGGGCCCGTCCAGCGCATCGAGCGCGACGCGAGCGTGGCCTCCTCGTAATCCGTCACCCGATAACCCTGCGGCCGGGCCGCGAGGCTCTTCTGCGTGAGGCCGAGGTACGCCCAGATGTGGAGACAGACCGCGAGGAGCATGCCCGCGCGGACGAACCAGATGCCCGTTCCATGGAGCAGCTCGCGCAGGAAGACGCCGTAGTGATCCAGCGCTTCCGGCCCGTTCGGGAGGAAGGCCTGGAGGTTTCCGGCCATGTGGCCGAGGACGAAGAGCGACAGGACGATCCCGGTGACCGCCATGACGATCTTCTTGCCGACCGACGAATTCAGGAGGTGCGCGGGAGCCGCCATGCGATCGAGTCTCCTCCCCTCTGTTGTCCGGCTGACTATTGTCCGGCTAGCAGGTCAGCTTGCCGACGAGCTCCTGCACGGAGTCGGCCGATTTCCGGAGCGCCGCGGCCTCTTCCGGCGTGAGCTTGAGCTCGATGATTTTCTCGATGCCGTCCTTGCCGAGAACGACCGGCACGCCCACGAACAGGCCCTTGATCCCATATTCGCCCTCGAGGTACGCGGCGCAGGGCAGGATCTTCTTGCGGTCGTTGAAGATCGCCTCGGCCATCTCGACGGCCGCCGCGGACGGGGCATAATACGCCGAGCCCGTCTTCAGGAAGTTTACGATCTCGGCGCCGCCGTTGGCCGTGCGCTTCACGATGGCCGCCACCTTCTCGGGCGTCATCAGCTCCGTGATCGGCACCCCCGCGACCGTGGAGTAGCGCGGCAGGGGAACCATCGTGTCCCCGTGCCCACCAAGTACGGTCGCGTGGATGTTCTGCATCGAGACCCCGAGCTCCATCGCGATGAAGGCGCGCATGCGCGCGCTGTCGAGGATGCCCGCCATGCCGATGACCCTGTTCTTCGGCAGCTTCGTGACGCGGCGGACGACCTCGCACATCGCGTCGAGCGGGTTCGTGACGACGATGACGGTCAGGTCGCGCGAGCCGCGCGTCGTCTTCGCGATGCAGTCCGATACGATCCCTTCGTTGATGCGCAGGAGGTCGTCGCGCGACATGCCGGGCTTGCGCGCGAGACCGGCCGTGACGATCACGAGGTCCGACCCCTCGGTCTCGTCGTAGCCGTTCGATCCGACGATCTTCATGTCGAAGCCCTCGACGGCGCCCGACTGGATCATGTCCAGCCCCTTGCCCTGCGGGACCCCCTCGATGACGTCCACGAGGACGACGTCCGCGAGCTCTTTTTCGACGATCCGCTGGGCGACGGTCGCACCCACGTTTCCAGCCCCGATCACGGTGACTTTGCGTCGCATGGCTTCGCTCCTCTCGCACGTCCATGTTGAAAGGACGTGCCCGGGGGCGAGCCTAACACCGGGGTTGCGACGCGGACGACCATGCAAACGTACTAGGATGGTGCCGGTGAGCGAGTACAAGAACCTCCCGACATGGAAGCGCGGAATGAGTTTTGCTCACACCGTGTACGCCGCCGTCGAGGCCGCGGGCGCGAAGGGCACGGACGCCGGAACCCGCCTGAGGAAGGCGGCCGTTTCGGTTCCGTCGCTCGTCGGGGAGGCCTTCCTCGACCTCTCGGGCAGCGACGTCACGGAGGCGCTCGGCCTCGCCGAGGCGAAGCTCGCCGAAGTGGCGAGCATCCTCACGTCCGAGCCCGCGCTCGAGAGCCTCCCCGAGGCGGATCGCGAGAGCCTGCTGGCCGACCTCTCCGCGCTCAGGGCCGAGCTGGTCCAGCTTCGGGCCGAGCGGTCGGGCGAGAGGACACACTAGAACGGGACGGCCCGGCAGGCCGCTTGACGCATCCCCGTCCGCCCGATAGTTTCACGGTCATGAAGCGACGCTTCGCGATCTCCGCTCTCCTCCTGGCCTTCTCCCTCTTCTCGGCCACAGCGTTCTCGCAGTCGACGGCCGGCCCGACTGCCGCGCCGAAGCCAGGCGAGGCCGCCACGGCTCCGGCCACGGCCGCGTCGACGAGCACAGTTTCGGCCGCGGCTCCGGCTTCCGCCACGGCCGAGGCCGCGAAGCCCCCGGCCGCCGCCTCCGAGATGCCCGCCGGCTCGTCGCGCACGACGACGATCGTCATCGGGCTCATCGTCCTGCTTCTTCTCATCGTCCTCGTGATTCTCGGGACGAAGAAAAAGGAAGAGTGACCCCTTCCCCCGCTGCGGAAAGCTCGTTGATTCTTTCGTTCAGCAGATCCACCTGCCGCGCGTCCCCGGCGAAGCGGGCGAGCGGCTCGAGCTGCCTTTTCGCGAGCGCTGTCGTGGCGGCCAGACCGGCCCACTGGGTCGCCTTGTCGGCCACGTCCGGGTCCACCGCGTAGGCCGCGTAGGTCGTCGCGTGCACGAGCGAGCCGTGCAGCCGCGTAGCGGCGGCCTTGTGCTCCGGCGGCACCTCGCGCATGAGCTGATAGGCGATGTGCTGCGCGGCCATGGCCGCCCGATAGAGCGGGTGGTCGAGCACTTCCTTCCGCGGGGAGATCTTCGGCATCAGCAGACCCACGCCACGCCGATCGCAAGCACATCCACGTGCGCTGCGGCAGGCACGACATTCACCTTCTCGAACCTCGCCGCGTCCGGGGGTGCCAGCTTCGCCTCCAGCTCGGCGACTTCGACCTTCAGCCCCTCGACCCTCGACTCGGCCGTGCCCTCCATGCGGTGCTTCGTCAGGACGGATCCGATCCTGCCGACCCGCAGCGACTTCCGCTTGCCGAGAAGGCCGCCCAGGAGGTCCACGGCCGCGCCGAGCCCCGTCGCCATCGTCTCCATCGAGCGGCTCTGCTCGGCCGCCTCGGCCGCGGCGAGGTCGCGGCGCTTCTTCTCGAGCTTCTCGCGGAGCGCGGCCGGAGCTTCCGCCGCGCTTCCGAGGCGCGACGCGAAGGCGTCGGGGGATTCGCCGGGGCTCGACAGCGCGCCGGTGACGGGGTCCTTCAGGAGCGTCGCGGCGAGCTTGTCGGGCAGGCGCGTCCTCACGGCTCTTTCCACCGGCTTCACGGCGCCCTCTCCGAACCAGGAGGGCAGGTCCGCGTAGCGCAGCGGCCGGCCGGGCGGGGCGGCCTCGAGAGAATCGAGCCCGGAGGGTCCGAGCTCGATGGTCTCGGCCTCGAGCACCTCCGCGGGGGACCCGGCGGTCAGGGGAAACAGCTTCGCCGCAGTGCACTCGGGCGCGGACGACGAGCCGGAGTGGTAGCGCACGGCGTATTTCACGAACAGCGCGGGGGACGCAATGTCGGCGTTGCGCTTCTCGAGCCACCGCGCCGGCCACGCCGATGGGAGGGCGGGCGCCGCGGAGTCCGCCGAGGCCTTTTCTTTCTTCGGCGGCGTGGTCCGTGCGCCTCCTGCGGCCTTCAGCTTCGCGAGATCGGCCTTCGTCATCGGCCCGCGGAGATAGCTCATCGCCCAGCGCGTCTCGACGAGCGTGGGCTCCTCGCGGTGGACGTCGTTCAGGAGGAAGACGCGCTTTCTCGTCTTGTCGAGGAGCGCCGACGCGTCCTTCCCGCCGGCCTCCACGAGCCCCTCGGCGAGCCGCATCCGGTCGCGCTCGGTCTGAAGCGTGCCCAGCCACCAGCAGCCGCAGTTCGCGAGGCCGCGATAGTCGAGGTCGACGGGATTCTGCGAGGCGAGGACGACACCCACGCCGAACGCCCGCGCCTGTTTGAGGAGCGTCAGGAGCGGTTTTTTCGTGGGGGGCTCGGCCGAGGGCGGGAAGAACCCGAAGATCTCGTCCACGTAGACGAGCGCGCGGAGCGCGGGGCTGCCCGGCAGTGAGCGCATCCACGCCTTCACGCGCGAGAGGAGCGTCGCCACGACGAAGGCGCGTTCGGCGTCGCCGAGGTGCGCGATCGAGACGATGGAGAGGCGCGCCTTGCCGCCGGCCTTCCCCGGATTCGCACGGTCTGGCGGGCCGGCCGAAAACATGGCCGCCACGTCGAGCGGCTCCCCCTCGCGGAACGCCGAAGTCGCCGGCGACGCGAGGAGCGCGTTGACCGCGAGGATGAGCTCCTGCCGCTCCTTCGCGGGATAGAACGTCTCGAGGGGCAGCGCCCCGACCCGGATGAACGGCGGCGCCGCCGCGGATTCGAGAAGCGATTCGAACGTCGCCGTCTCGCCCTTCTCCCAAAGCGCCGTCACGCAGGCGGACAGAAAAATGAAGTCGCGCGACTTCACGGGGTCCGCGTCGCGGCCCGCGAGGCCGAGAAGGCCGCCCACCCATGCCGTGACGAGGTCGCGGCGATCCTCGTCGTCGGCCTCTTCCGGCGGAGGCGCGCACGACCCGAAGAGGTCGACCGGCGTCCCCGACGAGGAGCCGGGCGTGTAGATCACCGCGTCGCGGCTTTCCGCGAGCGCCTTGACGTCGGCCGGCCCGAGGCCCCAACCCGCGAGGCCGTCCGCCCACTTTTTCGACTCGGACCCGGGCGTGCCGGCGGATGGGTCCACAAAGGGCGCGAACTCGGCGGCCGAGAGGCCCGGGAAGTCGAGCAGCAGGTTGCCGAGGTCGCCCTTCGGGTCGATCGCGAGGACCGGGATGCCGCGTAAGAGCAGCTCCTCGATGAGGACGATGCCGAGCGCGGTCTTCCCGCTCCCCGTCATCCCCACGATGAGGCCGTGCGTCGTGAGGTCCGCGGGATCGAGGAGGAGGGGCTCGGCGCCGGTCTTCCCCGAGTTCGGGTCGACGGCGCGGCCGAGAAAGAGGCCGGTTCTCGCAGGAGGCATGAAGAGGATCTTAGCCCGCCATAATGCCGCCATGGACTCCGAGACCGGCGCTCAATCCTCTTCCCCGGGCCTCCAGCCCGCGATCCGCGTGTCGATGTTCCCTCGCGACACGAACGGCCACGGCACGATATTCGGCGGCGTCCTCCTCGCCTACATCGACCAGGCGGGAGCGATCGCGACGCGGCCGCACTGCGACCGCGTTCTCACCGTGAAGATGAACGAAGTCGTGTTCCATGCCCCGGTCTATGTCGGCGACATCGTGAGCTTCTACACGGCCATCACCCGCATCGGCCGCACCTCGATCACCATCAAGGTCCTCGTCACCGCCGAGCGCTGGCGGAAGACGGACGAGACCGTGAAGGTGACCGAGGCCGAGGTCGTCTACGTGAACGTGGACGAGAAGCGGATGCCGTCCCCGATCACGCGCCTGCCAGTTACACCGCCGTGAGCGCGCCCTCCACCGGTGCCGCCTTGGCCTCCCGCTTCTCGAAGGGGACGAAGTGCCGCTCGGAGGCGCCGAGATAGACCTGGCGCGGCCGGGCGATCTTCTGCTCCTTGTCCTGGATCATCTCGTCCCACTGGGCGAGCCAGCCGGACATGCGCGGGATCGCGAAGAGAACCGGGAACATGTCGACGGGGAACTTCATGGCCTGGTAGATCAGGCCCGAGTAGAAGTCCACGTTCGGGTAGAGCTTGCGTTTCAGGAAGTACTCGTCCTGGAGGGCGATGCGCTCGAGCTCGATCGCGATGTCGAGGAGCGGGTTCCTGCCGGTGACCTCGAAGACCTGCTCGGCCATGCCCTTGATGACCTTCGCGCGCGGGTCGTAGTTCTTGTAGACCCGGTGGCCGAAGCCCATGAGACGCGTCTCGCCGCCGCTCTCCTTGACCGACTTGATGAAGGCGGGGATGTTCGCCTTCGAGCCGATCTGGAACAGCATGCGCAGGACGGCCTCGTTCGCCCCGCCGTGAAGAGGGCCATAGAGGGCCGAGATCGCGCCGGCGGCCGAGCAATACGGGTCGGCTTCCGAGGAGCCGATCGCACGCATCGCGTTCGTCGAGCAGTTCTGCTCGTGGTCCGCGTGGAGGATGAAGAGAACTTCCAAAGCCCGCTCGAGGACGGGATTCGGCCGGTACTTCGGCTCGGCCGCGCGGTACATCATCTGCAGGAAGTTGCCGCAGTACGACAGGTCGTTGTCGGGGTACGCGTACGGGAAGCCGATCGAGTGCCGGTAGGCGAAGGCGGCCAGCGTGGGCATCTTCGCGATGAGGCGCACGATCTGCTGCCGCCGGGTCTCCGGCGAATGAACGTCCTTGGCTTCCGGATAGAACGTGGACAGCGCGGCGACCGTGGACGCGAGCATCCCCATGGGGTGCGCGTCGTACCGGAAGCCCTTCATGAGGTCCTTGATGTTTTCGTGGACCATCGTGTGATACGTGATGTCGTTGACCCAGTCGGTCTGCTGCTGCTTCGTCGGCAGCTCTCCGTTGAGGACGAGATACGCCGTCTCGAGGTACGTCGTCTTCTCGGCGAGCTCCTGGATCGGATATCCGCGATAGTTCAGGATGCCCTTGTCTCCGTCGATGAACGTGACCTTGCTCTTGCACGAGGCCGTGTTCATGAACGCCGGGTCGTAGGTCATCAGGCCGAAGTCCTCCGGAGAGGCCTTCAATACGCGAAGGTCGAGCGCTTTGATCGTGCCGTTCTGAATCGGAACCTCGATTGTTTTCCCGGTGCGGTTGTCGGTGACGGTCACAGACTGCCGCGGTGCGCTGGATGACATAGTCGAATCCTCCTCGGCAGACGCCCCATGGCCCGCCAGCGTCCACGATGTGGCCACGGACCGCGACTTGCAGTAGTACAGATGTGCTATTCGTCAGCCCCGACCGGGCGGCGAGCCGCCTTAAGCCGGCCCGCCCGCGTCTTCTGACGCAATCGAGCCTCCCGGGCGCCGCGGGAGGGCCGGGTGGCCCGCCGGGCGACGGGGACCTCAAGGGCCCGGGCGACGAGGTCGCGGGCACGCTCGCGGGCCGTCGCGAGATTACGGTGGCGGTCGCGGCTCTCCTGCGCGACGAGGCGGAGCCGCCCGTCCGCCGCCCGGCGCCGGCCGGCCAGCGCCAGGAGGCGCGCGCGGGCGGCCTTGTCGAGCCCCTCGATCAGGGCGACGTCCACGAGCAGCTCAACGCGCGACGCCACCTTGTTCACGTTCTGCCCGCCCGGCCCCGACGCCCGCACCTGTCGCGCCTCGAGCGCGACCGCCGGAATCGTGGCGCCGGGGGCGACCGGGATCGGATCGGCCATTGCGGGATTATCCTGAGGTCGTGAGACGGGATCCCGTTCGCCTCGTCTATTCGACCGCCGTCGGGTCCATTTGCGCCACGTGCGGCTGGCCGGCGGGTGACTGCAAATGCTCTTCGAAGGCCGAGGAGAAGGTTCCTTCGAAGGTGGTCGTCAAGCTGCACCTCGAGACGAAGGGGCGGGGCGGGAAGACTGTCACGGTCCTGGATGGACTGCCGAGGAATTCGGAGTTCCTAGAAGGTTTAGGGAAGGAGCTGAAGAAGTTGCTCGGTACCGGTGGAACGGCCGGTGAGACTCTCATCGAGCTCCAGGGCGACCACCGCGCCGCCATTCGAAGAATCCTCTCCGAACGTAACTTCCTGGTGAAGGGCTGATGCCGACTCGTGTTTTCCTCGTCCGCCATGGCGCCACGACCCTCTCGGCCGAGGATCGCTTTGCCGGCGAGACTGACGTGGATCTCTCGGAGACGGGGCGCGCCCAGCTTCGAAAGCTCGCCGATCGCCTCGGGCACGAACCCCTCTGCGCCGTCTATGCGAGCCCGATGCGACGCACCCTCGAGAGCGCCGGCATCCTCGCAGGACCCCACGGCTTTCCCGTCAGTCCCGTCCCTGCCCTTCGCGAGATCTCGCACGGCCGCTGGGAAGCGAAAACGCGGCGGGAGGTCGAAGCTCTCTGGCCCGAGGAGTACGCCCGCTGGGAATCGGACCCGTACACATTCGCACCGGAAGGGGGCGAGAGCGGGCTCGCCGTGACGGCGCGCGCGCTTCCCGCGCTCCTCGGGCTCGTCGCGGCGCAGGCCGGGCGCACGTTTCTCGTCGTCTCGCACAAGGCCACGATCCGGCTTCTCCTCTCGGCGCTCCTCGGCTTCGACCCGCGCTTCTATCGCGACCGCCTCGACCAGAGCCCCGCCTGCCTCAACATCCTCGACTTCAGGGACCCCTGCCACGCCCGCCTGACGCTCTTCAACGACGTCTCCCACTACGAGCGCGGCGCGCCGGGAGCCCCCACGCCGCATCTCTCGAAGTGGTGGGACGCCGTCAAGGCCTGATCAGGCGCGCGCCGCGGCCTCGCCGGCCGTGCGGCCGGTCGCCCACGCCCACTGGAAGTTGTGGCCGCCGATCGGGCCGAAGGCGTCGAGGATCTCCCCCGCGAGAAAGAGGCCGGGCACGAGCCGGCTCCGCCCGCTGCCCGCGTCCACCTCCTCGAGCGCGACGCCGCCCCCCGTCACCTCCGCCGTGCGGTAGCCCTCGGTCCCCGTCGCGGGGAGCGGAAACGCGGTCAGCGTTTCCACGACCCGCAAACGCATTTCGCGCGAAAGACCCGAAAGTTTCATGTCTGGGACCCGTGCCGCTTCTAGAATCAGGCTCGCCAAGCGGTCGGGAAGAGAAGAAGATTTGCTTAGAAAGGAAGAAAGAAAGAGGGAGCCGCGGGAGCTGCCTGCATTGCGCAGGGCGGCATCCCACGCGGCGGCTGGACCGGCCCGGCCGCGTGACGGAGCGGTCACCCCTTGCTCGGGACCATTCGAAGAAATCTTCTCTTGTCTTTCTTTCCCCTCTTCTCCGAATCCGAAGCAAATCCGAACTTCCGCCGTCGTACCCGCAAGGAGAGCGCGTTCGACGACGTGCGAGACGTCCAGGACCGCGGGGCCGCTCCATCCCTTGTGCGTGAAGAGGAAGCCGCCGCTCGACGACGCGCGCTCCCTTTCGTTCCGAGCGGTGACGCGCGCCGCAAGCGAGACGCCCGCGAGCGCGTGATGCGCGGGAGCGTCGCCCGTGAGCGGGACGAGCGCCGGATACGTCGGCCGCACCGTATGGCCGAGGGAAGCGGCCCACTCGTATCCCGCCGCGTCCGCACCGCCCGCGAGGACGGAGCGGCCTCCGGTCGCGAGGATCACGCGCGGCGCGACGATCTCCTCCCCTCCCTCGAGGCGCACGGCGAGCGCCTCACCCGCCCGCGCGAGATCGCGTACCGGAACCCCGGCGCGCAGCTCCGCTCCCGCGGCCGTCACCGCCGCGCGCAGCGCGTCGCGCACGTCCTTCGCGCGGTTCGAGGGCGGGAACAGCTTCTTCGACTCCGGCTCCTCGCGGAGCTTTCCTCCGAGAAGCTCCTCGAAGAACGCGCGCTGCGACGGAAGCGGCCATCGGTCGAGGAAGCGGCGCACGAGGCGGTTCGGCGACTCCGAGACGAAGCGCCCGGGCGCGTCCTCCATCGGCAGGACGTTGCAGCGGCCGCCGCCGGACACGAGGATCTTCCGGCCCGCGTCCTTCGCGGCCTCGAGCACGAGGACGCGCCGGCCGCCGCGCGCGGCCGCGAGCGCCGCGAGGAGGCCCGCCGCGCCCCCTCCCACGACCACGACGTCCGGCTTCACCGCGAGCTATATTGCGGCATGCCCGGTCCGAGAGGCGGAGTCGCCGGCATTCTCCGCCGGTCCGGCATCCGCGCGCATTTCGTCGCCGCGTCGCTTTTCGGAGTGTCTTTCTTCATCGGCGTCTCCGTTCTCGCGGTCTTTCGCCTCGTCGTCCTCAAGTGGGAACGCGATCGCGCCACGCGGCACTGGCTGGACCGCTGGTCGGGCACGATGATGGCGGTCCTCGGCTGGACTCTGCGCGTCGAGCACCCAGAGCGGCTCGTCGCGCATCGCCCCGCGGTCCTCGTGGGAAACCACCAGTCCAACCTCGATGCCGTCGTGTGGGCCGCCTTCTTCCCGGACTCGACGGTCGTGATCGGGAAGAAGCAGATCGGCCTCATTCCGATCTTCGGCTGGCTCTTCATCTTGACGAAGAACATCCTGATCGATCGCGAGAACGCCGCGAGGGCGCGGACGTCGATCGCGGAGGCGGCGGACCGGATCCGCCGGGAGGGCCTGCGCGTCTGGATGGCGCCCGAGGGCCACCGGAACCAGGGGCCGGAAATGCTCCCGTTCAAGAAGGGCGCATTCCACCTCGCCATCGCGGCGCAGGTGCCGGTCGTGCCGTTCGTCGTCGGACCGCTCGCCGCCGTCCTCGAAGCGCGCCGGCTGCTGGTCCGCTCCGGAACGATCACCGTGAAGGTCCTCGAGCCGATCCCGACGGCCGGAATGACGGAGGACGATCTTCCGGCGCTGCTGTCGCGCACGCGGGCGGATATGGACGCCGCCCGGCGCGAGCTGTTCGCGGCGTCGGCCGCCGGATTCGACTAGGCGGAGAAGCTAGACGCGGAACGTGTCGGGGCGCCAGCTCTGGATGCGCTTCTTGATCTCTTCGCCCGAGAGCTTCTCGTCGAGCGCGGCTTTCACGAGGGCCGGAACCTCGGCGTCCGAGGCGAAACGCAGTCCGACGAGCTGGCGCTCGTCGAGCTCGCCGATGCGCGCTTTGAGCGGGCTGTCCAGAAGCGTCGCGAGCCGGAGGCGCTCCTCGAGCCGGATGATCCGGTCCTGCATTTTCAGCGGGTAGACCCGCGCGATCAGCGTGAGCGCGATCGCGGCCGCCCACACGACCACGTTCCACGCGGCCCCGGCCGAGAAGCCCTGAGAGAGGCTCTTGATGAAGGTCCAGAGCGCGAGGAAAAACGAGATCGCGACGACCGGGAAGGTGAAGAAGTGATACCAGGGATCGAAACGCCTGTGATTCGCGTAAACCTGAACGCCGTTTTCGGCCATGAGCTCCTCTGCTTTCCCCTGGAAAGTAACTCGTCTAGACTCGTGTCGCTGGGTGACACACTCGCAATTTACCGGAAAAAGGAGAACTTCCGCTCATGATCCGACTTCGCCGCCTCGCGCCTCTCGTGGCGCTCGCACTTCTCGCCCTCGCCCCCGCCGCGCGGGGCGAGAAAGAGACTTTCATCTTCGACAAGGCCCACTCCGAGTTCGGCTTCAAGGTGCGCCACTTCGTCTCGAAGGTCGGCGGCCGCTTCGCGAAGTTCGACGGCACGATCGAAATCGACGCCGCGAACCCCCTCGCGAGCTCCGTCGTGCTGAAGATCGACGCCGCGAGCATCAACACCGGCAACCCGGACCGCGACAAGCACCTCAACTCGCCGGACTTCTTCGACACGGCGAAGTTTCCCGAGATCGCGTTCAAGTCCACGAAGATCGTCCTGAAGGGCAAGGACACCTTCGAGGTGACGGGCGACCTCACGATGAAGGGCGTCACGAAGCCCGTGGTCCTGACCGTGGCGGCGAACGGCTTCGCGAGCGACGGCCACGGCGGTCAGAAGGCCGGTTTCGACGTGACCGGCAAGCTCAACCGGAAGGACTTCGGCGTGAGCTATAACGCGATGGCGGACGGCCTGGCCGTTCTGTCGGAGGAAGTGGACCTAGGAATCACCGTCGAGGCCAACAAAAAGATGCCAGCGGCGCCCGCCGCCGCCCCCGCGAAACCCGCCACGAAATAGGAAGCGGAGCGCCGCAACGCGATGCCGGAGCCATTAGCCTCCTACCCCGCCCACGTCGCCGCGCGCGCGGCGACGACCGCCCGCGCGCTCCTCGAAACCGGATTCGACCGGCTTCTCGTCCACTCGGGCACGCCGTTCACGTACTTCGCGGACGACAACGACGCGCCGTTCCATTCCACTCCCCACTTCGCGCACTGGGCGCCGGTGGACGGCCCCTGTCACCTCCTCGACGTCGTGCCGGGCAAGCGGCCGCGCCTCGTGCGCGTGCAGCCGCGCGACTTCTGGTACGCGCCGCCCGCGCCCGCGCCCGACTTCGTGCGCGGCGAGCTCGACGTCGTGGACGTCGCGACGCCGGAAGCGGCGTGGAAGGAGATCGGGGCCCCCGGAAAGCGCGCCGCGTTCGTGGGCGCCGCGGCGGAAGAGGCCGGTACGCACGGGATCGCCCCCGCGGGCGTGAATCCGAAGGCACTCGTCGCGCGCCTCGACTGGGAGCGCACGTACAAGAGCGACTGGGAGGTCGACGCGATCACCGCGGCCACCGAGAAGGCCGCGCCCGCGCACCGCGCAGCCGAGGCCGCCTTCCGCGCGGGCGCTCCGGAAATCGAGATCCACCACGCCTATCTCGCCGCGCTCGGAGACGTGGAGGACGCGCTCCCTTACACCACGATCGTCGGCCTCGACGACCACGCGGCCACGCTCCACTACCACGGCAAGAGCGGGCGGGGGAACGGCAAGGCCCGCGTCTTTCTGATCGACGCGGGGGCGGCCGTGCGCGGCTATGCGTCCGACATAACGCGCACGTACGTCGCAGCCGGGACCGATCCCGTCTTCCAACGTCTCCTCGACGGAATGAAGACGCTTCAGGCGACGCTCTGCTCCGAGGCCCTCCCCGGAAAGTCTTACGTCGATCTCCACATGCGCGCGCACCTCCTGCTCGGAGCGCTGCTTTCCGAGGCCG
>JBGPDK010000047.1:0-20403 GCA_041482235.1 Thermoanaerobaculia bacterium
CGCTGTCCGACTCGGCGGCCGAGGTCGGGAAGAAGGTCATGGGCATGGTCACGGACCCGGGCCGCGCGCGCCGCGCCGACCCGGGGAACCCGGACGTCTGCAACCTCTACCCCTTCCACGTCCTCTATTCGCCGCCCGAGGAGCAGAAGCAGGTGGACTTCGAGTGCCGCACGGCCGCGCGCGGCTGCGTGGACTGCAAGAAGCACCTCATCCGCAACATGAACGCCGCACTGGAGCCCGTCCGGCAGAAGCGCGCGGAGATCGTGGCGAAGAAAAACTTCGTTAAGGATGTACTCGAAGAGGGCTCCGAGAGAGCGAGGACCATTGCTTCGGAGACGATGGAAAGAGTCTCCAATGCGATGGGCTTGTTGTGATGACTGAAGGAATCCGCATCCCCGTCTCAGCCGGAGCGGACCTCATGCAGCCCTACCCGGTGAAGCTGCCCCAGTTCGAGGGGCCGCTGGACCTCCTGCTCCACCTGATCCGGAAGCACGAGCTCGACATCCGCAACCTGCCGCTCCTCGACATCTGCCGCCAGTACCACGAGTACCTCGTCCTCATGCAGGAGCTCGACCTCGAGGTTGCCGCCGAGTTCCTCTACGTCGAGGCGATGCTCGTGCACATCAAGTCGCAGATGGTGCTGCCGCGCGCGCCCGGCGGCGCGCCGCAGGAGGATCCGCGCGACGAGCTCGTGAGGCGGCTCCTCGAGTACCGCAAGTACAAGGGCGTCGCCGAGACGCTCCACGAGATGGAGGCGGTCCGCCTCGGGCTCTGGAGCCGGCCACCCGCGAAGCTGGAGGCGGCCGGCTCGGAAGCCGAGGAAACGGACTTTTCCGAGGTCTCGCTCTTCGATCTCCTCGCGTTTTTCAAGGGCGCGCTCGACCGCTACCGGGCACAGCACCCGCCGTCGATGGAGATCGCCCACCAGAAGTTCTCCATCAAGGAGAAGATGGAGGAGATGCTCGCGCGCGTGAAGGCGGGGAGCGGCCCCGTGTCTCTGTCCGACGTGTTCCGCTCCCTCTCGGGCCGGAGCGAGGCCATCGCCATCTTCCTCGCCGTCCTCGAGCTCCTCAGGCTGCGCGTCGTCAAGGCGCGGCAGGACGGCGAGTTCAGCGAGATCTACCTCGAGCCGACCGGCGAGGATGCGTCGCTCGAGGGTTACGAGGAGGCCTACCGGTGACGACGCACGTCGCGCTGCTGGAGGCCCTGCTCTTCGCGTCCGGCAAGCCCGCGACGGTCGAGCGCCTCGCCGAGGCCGCCGAGATCTCGAAGCAGGAGGTCGAAGCCGCGCTCGACGAGCTCGAGAAGGCCTGCGAGGCCGACGGGCGGGGCGTGCGCGTCGACCGCGTCGCGGGCGGCGCGCGCCTCGTCTCGCGCAACGAGTTCGACATGGCCGTCCGCAACCTGCTCGGGCTGGAGGGCAAGACCAGGCTTTCGATCGCGAGCCTCGAGGTGCTCTCGATCATCGCGTATCGCCAGCCGGTCACGGCGCCCGAGATCGCCGATCTGCGGGGCGTGAACTCGGCGTCGTCGCTGCGCACCCTCCTCGACAAGAAGCTGATCACGACCGCCGGCCGCAAGGAAGTCGTCGGAACGCCGTTTCTCTACAAGACGACGAGGGAATTCCTCGTCCACTTCGGACTCACGGACCTGAAGGACCTCCCGCGCCCCGAGGACCTCGACGCCCTCTACGGCATCGAGACGAACACGGCGCAGACAGAACTATTCCCGGAAAATAGCTCTGCTGAAGAAAAGAAAGAGGAAGAGAAAGAGGAAGATTCTGAGAATGGTTAATAGAGCAGGACGATGCCGGGCCCTATTACTTTCTAAGCAAACCTTTCTTTCTTTCGTGCTTTTCGGAGATTGCCTGTGAGCGTCGAGCGCCTTCAGAAGATCCTCTCCGCCGCGGGCATCGCGTCGCGGCGCGCGGCCGAGCAGATCATCCTCGCAGGCCGGGTGACCGTGAACGGCCACAGGGTCAAGGAGCTCGGTGTCAAGGCCGACCTCGCGAAGGACCACGTGAAGGTGGACGGAAAGCTCGTGCGGGTCTCGGTCGCGCGGCGGTACGTCCTGATGAACAAGCCGAAGGGCCTCATCGTGACGCGGGACGATCCCGGCGGCATCCCGACCGTCTTCGAGCTGCTGAAGGGTCGTGTCGGGGAGCGCGTCGTCGCCGTGGGGCGGCTCGACGTGGAGTCCGAGGGGCTGCTCCTTCTCACCGACGACGGCGCGCTCGTGCACAAGCTCACCCATCCCTCCGGCGGCTGCCGAAAGGAGTACGCGGTGAAGGTGTCCGGCGTCCCGACGCCGGCTCAGCTCGAGAGGCTCCGGCGGGGCGTGACGTTGCCGGACGACGGCGCGCGCACGTCGCCCGCCGAGATCGAGCTCGTCGAGACGACGCCCGAGAAGAACGGCGCCGGCGGCAACGCCTGGCTCAAGGTGATTCTCGGTGAGGGGCGCTCGCGCCAGATCCGCAGGATGTTCGACCTCGTCGGCCATCCCGTCACGAAGCTGCGCCGCGTCGCGATCGGCCCGATCCGCGACCGGAAGCTGCCTCCGGGCGCGTTTCGCGACCTCTCGCCGGAGGAGGTCGCCGCCCTGCGGGCGATCCGGCCCGCGCCCTCGCGCCCGCCGGCACGCGCGCGAGCGCGGGCATGAAGGGTCTCGTCGTCGCGATCGACGGCCCCTCCGGAGTGGGGAAGTCCACGGTGGGAAAGGCCGTTGCCGCGCGGCTCGGCGTGCCCTATCTCGACACGGGAGCCATGTACCGCGCGGTAGGCCTCGCCGTGAAGCGCAAGGGGATCGTTCTGCCGCTCGAAGGCCCCGAGGCCGTCGTGACGGTCGCGTCCCGCGTGGACGTGCGCGTTACGGGGAGCGCCGCGGACGCGCGGACGTGGCTGAACGGAGAGGACGTGTCCCGGGAGATCCGGACGCCGGAGATTTCGGCGTACGCCTCGGCCGTCTCCGCCGTGCCGGGCGTAAGACGCCGCCTCGCGGGCATGCAGCGCAGCCTCGCGCTCGAAGGCGGTGGCGTCCTCGAGGGGCGCGACATCGGCACGGTGGTCGTCCCCGAGGCGCCTCACAAGTTCTTCCTCACGGCGTCCGCCGACGTGCGCGCGCGGCGCCGGTTCGCGGAGCTTTCTGCAAAGGGCTCGCCGCAGAGTTTCGCCGAGGTGTTCTCGGAGATGGCTGCGCGAGACGGCGCGGACTCCACGCGGGCTGATTCGCCGCTCACGGACGATGGGACGTATACGCGAATCGACACCTCCGCGCTCTCGGTCGAGGAGGTCGTCGAGCGCGTCCTTTCGGCCGTGGGCCGGTGCTCCCCGCCACCCGGTTGACCGTCCCCCCTCGCCCGTCTAACATCAAGAGTTCCGGTCGCTTAAGCATTTGCCTCACGGCAGTTTAGGCGGCCCCATTTCTGGCCCGCGAAGGAGCACGAGTACATGTCGCCATTGGACCCGAAGAACGAGAGCGGCCAGAGGGCCGACGAGGGAGGGGAGAGCGGAGAATTCGCCCGCCTTCTCGCCGAGAGCGAGCGCTCTCTGAAGGAGGGAGAGCTCATCCGGGGCCGCGTGGTTCAGGTGACGGCGGACGAGATTCTCGTCGATATCGGCTACAAGTCGGAGGGGATGATTCCCCGCTCCGAGTTTCACAACGTCCCGGCCGACAAGCTCCCGCATCCGGGGCAGGAGATCGAGACGGTGCTGGAACGCACCGAGGGACCGAACGGCTATGTCGTGCTTTCCTGGGAGAAGGCCCGCCGGGGCAAGGCGTGGGACCTCGTCGAGCAGGCTTTCGCGGCGAACGCGTCCGTCAGGGGCCGTGTCCTCGAGCGCGTGAAGGGCGGGCTCTCCGTCGACATCGGCGTGCGCGCGTTCCTGCCGGGCTCGATCGCCGACTCGCGCCCCCTCAAGAACCTCGACGTCCTCAAGGGTCGCGAGCTGGATTTCCGCGTCGTCTCCCTCGACAAGAAGCGCGGCAACATCGTGCTGTCGCGCAAGGCCATCCTCGACGAGGTGGCCGAGGTCAAGAAGAAGGAAGCCGCCGCCGCCCTGGCGGACGGCCGTGTTCTCAGGGGCGTCGTGAAGAACCTCACCGACTACGGTGCGTTCGTGGACCTCGGAGGCATCGACGGCCTTCTCCACGTGACGGACATGACGTGGGGCCGCCTCGCACACCCCTCGGACGCGGTGCACGTGGGGCAGGAAGTCGACGTGAAGGTCCTTCGTTTCGACGAGGCGACGGGCCGCATCTCGCTCGGCATGAAGCAGCTCAAGCCCGACCCGTGGCACGACCTGCCAGCCCATTACCCGGTGGGGGCGCGGGTGCGCGGAAAGGTCGTTTCGCTCACGGACTACGGCGCGTTCGTGGAGCTCGAGGAGGGCGTCGAGGGCCTCATCCACGTGAGCGAGATGTCCTGGACGAAGCGGGTGAAGAACCCGTCCAAGCTCCTCAACGTGGGCGACACGATCGAGGCCGTCATCGCGGACGTGAATCCCGAGACGCGCCGCCTTTCGCTCTCGCTCCGCGCTACCGAGCCGAACCCGTGGGAGCAGCTCGCCGAAAAGTACCGCATCGGCGACCGCATTCAGGGCACGGTGCGCAACCTGACGGACTTCGGCGCGTTCGTGGAGATCGAGGAGGGCATCGACGGCCTCATCCACGTCTCCGACATGTCCTGGGGCCGACGCGTGAAGCATCCGTCCGAGGTCCTCAAGAAGGGCGACGAGGTGCAGGCCGTGCTCACGGCCATCGACGTGGAGAACCGGCGGATCAGCCTCTCGATCAAGGAATTCCGGCCCAACGAGTGGGAGGAGTTCTCGACGAAGCACCAGCCGGGCGACGTCGTGGACGGGACGGTCGCGAAGGTGGCCGAGTTCGGCGTCTTCGTGCGCCTGCCCGAGGGGCTCGAGGGCCTCATGCACGTTTCCGAGACGCCGCTTCCGCGCGGGGAGAAGCCGGCCTCGCACTACACCGAGGGGAGCCCCGTGCGGGTGCGCATCCTCCGGATCGAGCCGCAGGAGCAGCGCATCGGGCTTTCGTCCCGCGACGTGGAGCAGCCCGAGCCCGCCCGCGACGTGGCGCACGCGGCGGAAGCGGATGCTCCGGCGGAGCGCGCCCCCGCGGCCGAAGACGCGGCAGAGACGCACGAGAAAGCGGTTCCGGCCGGCACGGATCCGCACGAGTAGCCGGAGAGCGGCGGTGAGAGGCGTCCGGGAGGAAAGCGCGTGAAACGCTCGACCGTTGCCTGGGTTGTCGCGGCCGTCGCGTTCGCGTTTCTCGTGCTGCTCGTCTGCGCGGCGGCTCTCGTGCTGGCGCCGCGCGGCGGCGGGCCGCCCCTCGCCCTCGGGGGGCGCGTGGGCGTCGTCGACCTCGAGGGAGTCATCCTTTCGGCGGACCGCTTCCGCGACATGCTGAAGAGATTCCACGATGCGTCGAACATCAAGGCCGTCGTCGTGCGCATCAACTCGCCGGGCGGGGGCGTGGCCGCGTCGCAGGAGCTCTTCAGCGAGATCCGCCGCTTCCGAAAGGAGACGGGCAAACCCGTCGTCGTCTCGATGGAGTCCGTCGCGGCCTCCGGGGGCTACTACGCCGCGGTGGCCTCCGACCACATCGTGGCGAATCCCGGCACGATCACGGGGTCGATCGGCGTGATCATTCAGTGGATGAACTACGCGGACCTTCTCGAGTGGGCGAAGCTCCGCACGGTCACGCTCAAGACCGGCGCGCTCAAGGACGCGGGCAACCCGACCCGCCCGCTCACGGACGAGGAGCGGAAGTACTTCGAGGACCTCATTCAGAAGCTCCGGGCGCAGTTCCAGGCCGCCGTGGCGGAAGGCCGCAAGGGCCGGCTCAAGCCGGAAGCCCTCGAGCGCATGTCGGACGGCCGCGTCGTGACGGGAGAAGAGGCCCTCGCCCTCGGGCTCGTGGACGAGATCGGCGACTACCGCGACGCGGTCGACCGGGCCGCGCGCCTCGCGCATCTCGGCGTGCCCGCGGACGTCTGGCATCCGCGCCCCGCGCGGCCGGGACTCATCGACCTCTTGACGGGACCTTCGGAATCGACGTTGACGGGGCGCCTTCTCTCTGGCGCACCGGTGGGGGGCGGATGGAACGTCTTCTTTCTGTGGTAGGCCGCGCGGAAGGCACGACGACGAAAGCGGACCTCGTCGAGCAGGTCGCCCACGCCACCGACCTGACGAAGAAGCAGGCGGAGGTCATCGTCGACTCGGTGTTCGACGGCATCATCGCCTCGCTCCGGTCCGGCGAGAAAATCGAGCTCAGGGGTTTCGGCAGCTTCCGTCTGCGGCAGAGAGGCGCGCGGATCGCGCGCAATCCGAAGCGCAGCGGCGTGAAGGTCATGGTGCCGCCGAAGCGGGTGCCCTACTTCAAGCCGGGCAAGAAGCTGAAGGAGCTCATCAACCAGGCGACTCCCGCCCCTTCCGCCGCGCCCGGCCCTGCGGGAGACCGGGTTCCCGGAGCCGGCACGACCTGATGGAGGCCCTGTTCACGCCGTGGCGAGCGGCGTACCTCGCGGGTGACGGGAAAGCGGTCGCGGGGTGTCTCTTCTGCGCGCTGGCGGGCCGACCGGACGAGGACTCCCTCATCGTTCATCGGGGCGCTCTGGTGTTCGCCGCGCTGAACCGGTATCCCTACACGAACGGGCATCTCATGCTCGCCCCGTTCGCGCATCGCCCTTCGCTTTCCGCGATGTCGGCGGCCGAACGGCACGAGCTCGCCGACCTCGCCGCGGCCGCCGAGGAGGTTCTCGCGGCCGCTTACCATCCCCACGGCTTCAACGAGGGTCTCAACATCGGCCGAAGCGCGGGGGCGGGCGTCGCCGACCACGCGCACCTGCACGTCGTCCCGCGCTGGGACGGCGACACGAACTTCCTGACGGTTCTCGGCGGCACGCGCACGATTCCCGAGGAGCTCTCAGCCACGCGGGAGAAGCTGGCCGCCGCGTTCGCCCGTCGTTCGTGAGGCGCACGGGCAGGGAGCTCGCCCTCCTCGTGCTCGCGTCGGCCGCCGTTCCCGGGCTCGGGCACATCCTGCTCGGCCGCCGCGCGCGCGGGGCCGCGTTCCTCGCCCTCGTCCTCGCGACCGCGCTCGTCGGTCTTTTTCTCGAGCCCCGGAAACTCTCTTCGGCCACGTGCGAATATGGGCGCACCTACCTCCTCGTGGCCGCCATCATGCAGGTCCTTCTCGTGCTCGACGTCCTGGAGCGGGCGTCGGGGAGGCGGGCGTGATCGTCTCCGACCACTTTCCGCTGCTCGTCCTCCTCGCCGCGTTCCTGGCCGCGTTCTTCGCTCTTCTCTGGAAGGACGACCCGGCCGATGGACGCCGCTTCTTCGTGAAGGTCCTCCTCGGGCTCGTGGGCGGGGCCGTTGCGCTCGGCTTCCTGTTCGAGGCGGTGACCCGGTGAAGCTTCTCGTCGTGGCGGGGGAAGTCTCCGGCGACCAGCATGCGAGTGCCCTCCTCGCGGCCCTCAAGGCGCGCGTCCCTTTCGTGGACGCCTTCGGCGTCGGAGGCGACGGCTGCCGTCAGGAAGGCATGCGCCTCCTCGCGCATCAGAAAGATCTCGCCGTGGTGGGCCTCGTCGAGGCGTTCGCGAAGCTGCGCTTCGCGCGGCGCCTCGTCGCCTCGCTCGTCGCGGAGGCCGCGCGGGAGCAGGCCGACGGCGCGGTCCTCATCGACTCTCCCGACTTCAACCTCCCGCTCTCGCGGAGGCTCGCCAGAGCGGGCATTCCCGTCGTCTTCTACGTCTCGCCGCAGGTCTGGGCCTGGCGAAGCTCGCGCGCGAAGACGATTGCGGCGATCGGGCGCGCGGTGCTCGTGCTCTTCCGCTTCGAAAAACGCTGGTGGGACTCCCGCGGGCTCGGGGAGAACGTCACGTGGGTCGGTCACCCTCTCGTGGACCAGGCCGCCAAAGAGCTCGCGAGGCCCGCCGAGCCACCGCCCGAGGGCCTGCGCCGTGTCGTCTTGATGCCAGGGTCGCGCATCGGGGAGATCCGCCGCAACCTTCCCGTCCTCCGCGACGCCGTTTCCCTCCTCCGAAAAAGCCGCTCCGATCTCGAGATCGTCCTCGTCCAGGCCGACTCGATTCCCTCGGACCTGCTGCGGAAGGTGGCCGGTCCGGATCTCGAGTCGTGGCGCGTGGTCACGGGCCCGCACCTGGCGCTCCTGGCGGCGTCGGACGTCGTCCTCGTCGCGTCCGGAACCGCGACCGTGGAAGGGCTTCTCGCGAACGTCCCGATGGTCGTCGTCTACCGCGTCCATCCGCTGACGTTCTGGCTCGCGCGCCGGCTCGTGAAGGTGCCCTGGGTCGCCATGGCGAATCTCGTGAGCGACGATGGCTCGGGGAAAGGCACGGTACCGGAGCTGCTTCAGGGTCACGCCACGCCGGAGCGCATCGCGGCCGAGGCGGCCTCGTACCTGGATGACCCGGCCCGCGCCGCGTTGACGCGCGCACGCCTCGCCCACGGCCTCGAGGAGCTGGGACCGCCCGGCGCGCCGGGCCGGACGGCGGAGGCGGTCCTCGCCGCGCTCCGACTCGCGGCTCCGGAGAGCCCACCGTGAGCGACCTTCGCCGGCTCCTCGTCCTCTTCCGCCCGCACCGGTCCGCGGCGGTCGCCGCCGTAGTCGCGATGTTCGGCGTCGCCGTCTTCACGGGACTCCTGACGTACCTCTTCGGCCCGCTCTTCGATCAGGTGCTCACGCCGGAAGCGAGGAGCGCCGTGATGGCGCAGGCCGGCAGCGCGCCCGCCCTCGGGTCCGTGGTCGGCGAGAAGTCCATCGTGAGGCGAACGGCGGTGGCGAAGGCGCTCGACACGGGCCTCGCAACTCTCGAGGCGGCTCTCGGCGTCACGCCGAAAACGCGCGTCTTCGTTCTGCCGCTCCTCCTCTTCGCGGCATTCCTCCTGAAGAACCTCTGCGCCTTCGTCGCCGAGTACCGGTTCAACGCGGTCGGGCTCGCCTTCGTGAGGGACTTCCGGAAGACGCTCTACGAGAAGATCCTCGGTCAGTCCGGCGCGTTCTTCGCGCGGAACCCCTCCGGTGATCTCATCTCGCGGGTCACGGGGGACGTCGACCGCATCCAGAGCCTGTTCGGGACCGATCTCGCGGACCTCGTCCAGTCCCTCGCGACGCTCGCCGTCCTCGTCTTCGTCGTCGTCTCGCTCTCGCCGCAGCTCACGCTCGTCGCGCTCCTCATCACGCCCGCGATCGTCGTGCCCGTCGTCGTCATCGCCCGGCGCCTTCGCGCCCTCTCGCGCGCGGCGCGAGAGGGCATGGGGGACCTCACGGGTGTCCTGTCGGAAACGATCCGCGGGGCGCGCGTCGTCCAGGCGTACGGGGCCGAGGCGTGGGAGAGCGAACGCTTTTCGGCGGTGAACGAGCGCACGTTCCGTCTCGCGCGCAAGGGCGCGCGCGTCATGGCGTTCTCGTCGCCCCTCGTCGAGACGGCCTCCGTCCTCGCGTTCCTTCTCCTCCTCGGCTATGCGACGACGCGCATCTCGGCGGGCAAGATGACGCTCGGCACGTTCATCTCGTACGGCGTGGGGCTCGCGATGATGTACCAGCCGTTCAAGCGGGCGACGCGCACGAATCTCGCGCTTCAGCACGCGCTGGCGTCGGCGCGCCGCCTCTTCGAGGTGCTCGACGCTCCGAACGACGTCGTCGATCGGCCCGATGCGAGACCGATCGCGGGCTTCGCCCGTGAAATTCTCTTCGAGGGTGCCTCCTTCGCGTACGGCGAGGGCGAGCCCGTCCTCCGGGACGTGAACCTCGCCCTTCGCCGCGGCTCGGTCACCGCGCTCGTGGGCCCTTCCGGCGCCGGAAAATCCACGCTCGCCGCGCTTCTCCCGCGCTTCATGGATCCGACGGGCGGCCGCGTCACCCTCGATGGAATCGACGTTCGCGACGTGACGCTCGCCTCGCTCCGTGCGCGCATCGGCCTCGTCACCCAGGACGTCGTCCTCTTCGACGACACCGTGCGCCGCAACGTCGCCTACGGCCGTCCCGAGGCGGCCGAGGCGGACGTCCGAGGCGCCCTTGCCGCCGCGAACGCCCTCGCGTTCGTCGACGCCCTTCCCGACGGTCTCGACACGCGGGTGGGGGAAGGCGGCGCACGCCTTTCGGGCGGCCAGCGCCAGCGCCTCGCGATCGCGCGCGCGCTCCTCAAGGACCCGCCGATCCTCGTCCTCGACGAGGCCACGTCGGCGCTCGACGCCGAGAGCGAGCGGGCCGTGCAGGAGGCCCTCGAGCGCTTGATGGCGGGGCGCACCGTCCTCGTCATCGCGCATCGGCTCTCCACCGTGCGCCGCGCGGACCAGCTCGCCGTCCTCGACGCAGGTCGGGTCGTGGAGCGCGGGCGGCATGCGGACCTCCTCGCGGCCGGAGGGTTGTATCGTCGGCTCCACGACCTTCAGGTTTTCGAGGCGCCGCCCGACGCGGCGAAGACGGAGAGCAACGGATGAAGTCCATGACGGGATTCGGCAAGGCCGCGGGCCCGCTCGCGGACGGCACCGAGGCCAGTGTCGTCGTCCGCGGCGTGAACCACCGGTTCCTGGATGTCGCGGTGAAGCTGCGCGACGAGTACGCCGCGGCGGAGCCCTCGATCCGCAAGGCCGTCGCCGCCGTCGCGGCGCGCGGCCACATCGACGTCCTGATCCGAACGACGCGCCCCGCCGGCCTCGGTGTGACGATCGATACGGAGGCAGCGGCGCGTTACGCGACGTTCTGGAAAGAAGATGCTTCGAAAAGGGGATTGCCGGGGGAGCTCACGGCGCGCGACCTCCTGAGTCTGCCGGGCGTCCTGCGGGCCGAGGAGAGCGCGGACGGGGACTCTTCCTTCGAAGCGTCTCTTCTCGACCTCGTCGATAAGGCGCTGCGCGAGTTCGACCAGGCGCGCGCTCGCGAAGGCGCGGCCCTCTCTCTTACCTTCGAAGAAATTCTTCAAAGAATCGACAAGGGCATTTCACAGCTCGACGCAGCACGGGCGGGCATCTCGGACCGCATCGCCGCCTCGCTTCGCGAGCGCATCGCGAAGCTGGCCGCGGGCGTGGCGCTCGACGAGGCCCGGCTCGCGCAGGAGGTCGCTCTCCTCGCCGACCGAGCCGACATCACCGAGGAGATCGACCGGTTGAAGACGCACCTCGCCGAGGCGCGGCGCCTCCTCGCGACGGGCGGACCCGTCGGCCGGCGCCTCGACCACCTCGCGCAGGAGCTCCACCGCGAGGTCAACACGTCCGGCTCGAAGGTGCGGGAGGCGGGCGCGACGAAACTCGTCCTCGATCTGAAGTCCGAGCTCGAATCCTTCAAGGAACAGGTCCAGAACCTCGAATGAAAGGCGCGCGATGAGCCGGGGCGACCTCTTCATCGTCTCCTCGCCCTCGGGGGCAGGCAAGACGACCCTCATCCGCCGGGTCCTCGAGGATCCGCGGATCGGCGCCACGCTGCACTTCTCCGTCTCCCACACGACGCGCCCGCCGCGGGCGGGCGAGCGCGACGGCGTCGAGTATCACTTCGTGGACGAGGCGGCGTTCCGCGCGATCGAGACCCGGGGCGGGTTTCTCGAATGGGCGGTCGTGCACGGCAACCTCTACGGCACCTCCCGGGCGGAAGTCGAGCCGCGCCTCGAGAGTGGCCTCGACGTCCTCCTCGACATCGACGTGCAGGGGGCGCGCCAAGTGCGCTCCCACGTGCCAGATGCCGTCAAGGTGATCGTCTTCCCGCCCTCGCGCGAGGTCCTCGAGCAGCGTCTCAAGGCCCGGGCCTCGGACGCGCCGGACGCCGTTCTCCGCCGGCTTGCCGCGGCCCGCAAGGAGATGGAGGAGTGGGGCGAGTTCGACTATGCGATAATCAACGAGGATCTGGAGGCCGCGGTGGACGAGCTTCGCTCGATCCTCGTGGCGCGGCGGGCGGGAAAAAGCCGCCGGCGCGAGCGGCTCGAAGCGATCCTCAGGACTTTCGCGCCCTGAATCTCACGGAGGACAATCTCTTCATGACTCAGCTTCCGCCAAACGTCGAGTCGAAGTTCCGCCTCGTCCACATCGCCTCCCGGCGGGCCGAGCAGCTCGTACAGGGCGCGCGCCCGAAGATCGAGAGCAAGCACGCGAAGGTCACGCGTATCGCGCTCGAGGAGGTGAACTCCGACCTCGTACGCTGGCAGCTCACCTCGCCCGACCCGGCCCTCGAAGACGTTCCGGCCGTCGATCCGCTTCCCACCGAGTGATCTCCGGGTGACCCCCGCGCGGCCCGGCCCCGGCTTCGACGCGCTGAGGGAAACCCTCGCCTACTACCGCGACCTCGGCGTGGCGGAGCTGTACGTAACTCCGAGGAGGTCCGAAGGGCACGAAGAGGAAGAGATTTCTGCGAATGTAAATAGGGCCGGAGGAAGCGCCGCAGCAGGGTCCGCATCGTCGGACCTGCGGTCTTTAGCCAAAGAAGTCTCCTCCTGCGTCACGTGTCGCCTGTGCAAGACCCGCAGGCAAACAGTGTTTTCCGACGGCTCGCCCGCCGCCCGGATCATGTTCATCGGGGAGGCGCCCGGCGCCGACGAGGACGCGCAGGGCGTGCCGTTCGTGGGGCGCGCGGGGCAGCTCCTCACGAAGATGATCGAGGATGGCATGGGCCTGCCGCGTTCGTCCGTTTACATCGCGAACGTGCTGAAGTGCCGCCCGCCCGAAAACCGCAATCCGGAGCCCGACGAGATCGCCGCCTGCCGCGGCTACCTCGAGAGGCAGATCGACCTCGTGAAGCCCGAGGTGCTCGTCGCGCTGGGCAAGTTCGCCGCGCAGTTCCTCCTCGAGACCGAGGAAGGCATCATGCGTCTTCGCGGCAAATGGGGAAGCTACCGGGGCATTCCGGTGATGCCCACGTTTCACCCCTCGTTCCTCCTCCGGCAGCCGGCCCAGAAGAAGGAAGCGTGGGAGGATCTTCTCGCCGTGCTGGCGAAGCTCGGGATCGAGGCCCCCGCGCGCAGAGGGAGAACGTCGTGAACGTTCGCTTTCGCCATGTCCTCCTCGTCCTCGCCGCGGCCGCCGCGATCGCGGCGGCGGCTCTCCTCCTGACGAAGCCGGGCCGAAAGCCGAGCCGCGTCGCGGCTCCCGCGCCTCTGGCCGATGCGCGCGGCCTCGACGGGTCCGGGCGCACGAAGGCCGAGCGGCTCGCGGTCGACGAGGCTCTCGAGGACTTCCGAAAAGAGGGGCTCCTGCTGCGGGCCGCCGAGGACGGCGACGCCGCGGAATCCGACGAGCGCCAGGACCTCGAGGAGGTCTACGGGGTCTACCATCCGTTTTTCGTCCGTGGGGATCTCGACGGTGACGGCCGGATGGATTTCGCGCAGGCCTTCGTCGAGAAGGGAAAGGGCGGCCCCTGGTTCCACGTCGCGGTCTTTTTCGGCAAGGGGGATGGTGCGTTCCATAAACCGCTCTGGGTCGAGCGCGCGATCTCTCTGGCCGCCGGCGACGTCACCATCGAGCGCTCGCTCCTCATCGTGACGCCCGACCTCGGTCTCGATCCCTCGCGGCGCTGGCGCTGGGAGCCGGCCGAGAAGCGCTTCGTCGACGCGGATGAAGTCTCGCGCCGGAGCGACCCGGCCGACGAGGACGCGCCCGATGAAGCGCCCGACCAGAAGCCGAGGGCGCGCGTCTGACGCGCGTCGCGCTTCTCCTTCCCAACCGGTTTCCCGGGCTGCCGACTTACCGGGTGCCCGAGGACATCGGTCCCCTGGTTCTCGGCGCGCGGGTCGCCGCGCCGTTCGGAAGCGCGCTCGCGACGGGTCTCGTCGCGTCGCTGAACCCGCTGCCCGCGCCCGAAGGCACGGTGGAGCGCGACGTCGTGGCGGTGCTCGACGACGCGCCCTTTCTCCCGGAGCGTCTCGTGACGGTCCTCTTGCGCGCCGCCTCGTACTACTTCGTGCCGCCGGGCGAGCTCCTCCGGGCCGCGGTTCCGGCCCGGCTGCTCGGAGCCTCCGAAGCGGTCTACCTCCCCACGTCCAAAGCCGTCGGCGCGCCTTCCGAGGGCATTGCGGGGAGAATTCTCGGCACGCTCCTCGAAGCGGGGGAGGCCCGCCTCCAGGAGCTCGCGGCCCGCGCGGGGCGGAAGGGTCTCGCTTCGGCTCTCAAGCAGCTCCTCGCCCACGGCTTGGTGCGCATCCGCTCCGAGAGCCTCCGCGCCGCCTCGGCGCCGTCGGATCGAGCCTGGGTTGCTCGTCCGGCACCGGTCGATCACCCCGCGTTTCAACGAGCGCCGAGGCGGCGCGCACTGCATGCGCACCTCTTCGCGCTCGGCCGGCCGGCCTCGGCCGAGGAGCTACGGCTCGCGGGCGGCTCGGCCGGCGTTCTCGCCGCGCTGGCGAAGGCGGGACTCGTTTCCCCTGTCGAAATCGAACGCCGCACGGACATCGCCCGGCACGTCGGTGACTCCTCCGCGGACTTCAGGCTCGTCCCGACGTCCGCTCAGCGCGCCGCGATCGGCGCGATCTCGGAGAGCGTCCGCGCGGGCGGCTCGAAGGAGTTCCTTCTGGACGGAGTCACGGGCAGCGGCAAGACCGAGGTGTATCTCGCGGCGCTCGAGGCCGCGCGAGAGGCGGGCCGGCGCGGGATCCTTCTCGTGCCGGAGATCGCGCTCGCGCCAGCGCTCGTGAGGCGGCTCGTGGCGCGCTTCGGCGACCGGGTCTCGCTCCTCCATAGCGGCCTGTCCGACGGCGAGCGGGCCGCCGAATGGGAGCGCGCGCGGCGCGGCGAGGCGGACGCCGTCGTGGGGCCGCGCTCCGCGGTCTTCGCGCCCCTGCCGGAGCTCGGCCTCATCGTCCTCGACGAGGCGCACGACGCCGCCTACAAGCAGGGAGAGTCGCCGCGCTACGACGCGCGCGCCGTGGCGCGCGTGCGCGCGCACGAAGAGGGCGCCACGCTCGTCTTCGGCTCGGCGACGCCGTCGATGGAGCACGAGCGCGCCGCCCGCGAGGGTCGCCTGCCGCGCCTCGCCCTGCCCGAAAGGCCCGGGGCCCGCCCGCGCGCGGCCGTCGAAGTCGTCGATCTCAGAAAGGAAAGCCCGCGCGAGGGAGATCATGGCCGCGTCCTGTTCGCCACCCGTACGGCCGGGATCCTCTCAGAATGCTTCGAACGGGGCGAGCAGGCGATCCTCCTCCTCAACCGGCGGGGCTTTTCGCCCAGCCTGCTCTGCAGGGCGTGCGGCGAAGACTTCCGCTGCGCGAACTGCTCGATCGCCAGGACGTATCACCGCCGTCGCGAGAGGCTTCTCTGCCACTACTGCGGCAACGAGATCCCGAGACCCGCGTCCTGCCCGTCGTGCGGGTCCGAGGTTCTCATGCCCGTGGGGTTCGGGACGGAGCGCCTGGCCGAGCGTTTCGCGGAGCGCTTCCCGGGGGTTTCGTATGCCGTCCTCGACCGCGACGCGGCGGCCCGGCGAGGCGGGGCCGCCGGCGTCCTCCTGGATTTCGAGGCCGGGCGCGCGCAGGCGCTCCTCGGCACGCAGATGGTCGCGAAGGGGCACGACTTCCCGAACGCGACGGCGCTGGCCGTGCTGGACGCGGACGCGCTCCTCTCCTTCCCCGACTTCCGCTCGGCCGAGCGGACGTTCCAGCTCGTGACGCAGGCCGCCGGGCGAGTGGGCCGGGGCGAGAGGCCGGGCGTCGTCGCTGTTCAGACGGCGCGGCCCGATCACGAGGCCATCCGCGCGGCGGTGCATCAGGACCATACCTCGTTCGCGGATGCCGAGCTGCGCTTTCGCAAGGCGTTCCGCTATCCGCCCTACACGTATCTTCTTCTCGCGCTCTTCGCGGACGCCGAGCTGCCGAAGGCGCATCATGCGGCGGGAGCCGCGTTTTCCGCGCTCGCGTCCGCCGACGTCGCCCGGGAGATCCGCATCCTCGGCCCCGCTCCGGCGCCGCTCGAAAGGCTGAAGGGCCTCTGGCGCTACCACCTCGTCGTCAAGGCCGAGCGCCGCGAGGCCATCGCGGAGGCGGGGCGCCTCCTCGCGTCGCTGCCCGATCCGCCGAAACTGGACGTCGACCCGCAGAACCTGCTTTGATCCTGTGACGAGCTTTCGCTACTGGCGGACACGCTTCCTGAACGGCACGCGAAAAGTCGCATCGGGGCTTCGTCCGTTCAACGAGTCCGTCTGGCCTGGCGTCCGAAACGATCTCTTCGTGGCGCACGAATCCCTGTACCAGCTCGCGGCGCCCTACGCCGCGGGCGCCCGGGTTCTCGATGCGGGCTGCGGGACGGGGTATGGCGCGGCGGTCTTCGCTGGCGCCGGTGCGCGGTCCGTCCTCGCAGTCGATCTCGATTTCTTCAGCGTCCGGTTTGCGCGCCGCCACTTTCCAGATCCCGCGATCTCGTTTTTGAGAGCACGCTGCGAGAAGCTTGCCCTTCCGGCCCAATCGCTCGATCTCGTCTTCAGTTCCAATGTTCTCGAGCATCTCGAACATCCCGACACGCTCCTCGCCACGGCCTTCAATGCTCTCGTTCCTGGTGGTGCGGCAGTCATCGCCGTTCCTCCGATCACCACTGAAGGCGCGCTACGGGAAAACCGCGGCATTCAATATCACCGTTCCAATCTCACCCTCTCCGAGTGGGCCGCGCTCCTCTCTCGTTTTCCATGGTCGGTCACCCTCTATCACCATCGCTTTGCCGGCTCCGGCCCGCTTCCCGACTTCACGTCACCGTTCCCATCGAGGCTTTCCGCTTCCGACTTTTCGCTATCGGAAGGGACCGTCGAGGACGCATACCGTGACTGCCCTCTCACGGCTGTCTTTGTCGCGCGGCGTTTGGCTGCCTAAGAGACTTCGTCGCGCCCGGGTTCTCGAGGCGATTCAATCCGGCCGGCGAAGCGACAGGGTCAGGTAGGGATTCAGCGGGGTCGCGGCGAGCCACGTGAAGCGCCGAACCGCCGTGAACGCGTAGAAGCCCGCGATCGGAGCGCGGAAGAGGCGGCCATATCAGTGCGCGCCAACCTGGTTGAAGCGCAGACGGCGGTGCGGCGAGCGCACGGAAACGAGAAAAGGGGGATTCAGGCGCGCCGCGAGCCGGCGGATCTCTCTCACCGTCGGAAGAAATCCTTCGAGGGGCGAATGCCAGCGGGCTGCGCCGGCACTCGTCCCGTGCCAGAAGTCGATCGGAGCGCGACTTCGTACATCCCGGGTCCGCCGCGCTCGGAGACGCCGACGTGCTCGAGGACGCCCGACGAAATCACGGCGTCGAAGAACCCGTCCGGGAACGGCAGCCTCAGGCCGTCGGCGACGACGAGTCGATCCCGCCTGCGGCGCGCTCCCCACTGCCACTTGTGGAATGCCGAGAGGTCGTGCCCCCGAAAGGCCGCCGCGACGCCCGGGGCACACCAGACAAAAGCCCGTGCCTCCTTCGATCTCTTTCACTCGAAGAATCTCTCTCTCCCCGGAGCTTGCCCCGGGGAGAGCCGCGCTGTCGAGCGACGCGGAGGCCCCTCTGCTACAGTCTCCGAATGGCGAACGAGGCCCGGTTCGACGAGCCGATCCAGCGCATCAGGCGGCGGCTCGAGGAGCTGAAGGGATTCGCGGAGAGTCCGGCACGCAACCGCGAGGTCGAGAAGCTCGAGGAGAAGGTCCGGAAGGTGTCGCGCGAGGTTTACGAGAACCTCACGCCGTGGCAGAAGACCCTGGTCGCGCGGCACCCGAACCGGCCGTTCACTCTCGACTACGTGCGGGTTCTGATCCGCGATTTCACGGAGTGGCGCGGCGACCGGGCCTTCGCGGACGACCCGGCGATCATCGCGGGATTCGGGTTTCTCGGCAAGCGCGCGGTGGCGGTGATTGGGCACCAGAAGGGCCGCGACACGCGGGAGAAGATCCGGCGCAACTTCGGGATGCCGCGCCCCGAGGGCTATCGAAAGGCTCTTCGGGTCATGAAGCTCGCCGAGAAGTTCACCAGGCCCGTCCTCACGTTCATCGACACGCCGGGCGCGTTCCCTGGCCTCGAAAGCGAGGAGCGGGGCGTCGCGGAGGCAATCGCCCGAAATCTCCTCGAGATGTCGGCGCTGAGGACCCCAATCATCACGTCGGTTATCGGCGAGGGCGGCTCCGGCGGAGCGCTCGGGATCGGAATCGGCGACGTCGTCCTCATGCTCGAGCACTCGGTCTACTCCGTGATCTCGCCCGAGGGCTGCGCCGCGATCCTCTGGAAGGACCAGGGCCGCGCCAAGGAGGCGGCCGAGGCCATGCGGCTCACCGCGGCGGACTGCAAGGCGCTCGGCGTCATCGACGAGGTGCTTCGGGAGCCTCCGGGCGGCGCGCACGCTGACCCGGTCGCGGCCATCGACACCGTCGGCCGGGCCATCGAAGAGCGGCTGGGGGGCCTCGAGCGCGTGCCCGTCGACGCGCTCCTCGACGCGCGCTACGCGAAGTTCCGCGCCATGGGGGCCTGGGAGACCGCGTGAGCGCCCGGGCGCGCGTACCGCGCCTCGTGCGGCGCCATCTTCGGCCCCAGCATCCGGACGCGGCGGGTCGCCTCACCCGCGAGCTCGGCCTGCCCGCCGCGGCGGCGCGCGTCCTTTCAGCGCGCGGTTTCGAAGACGTCGAGGCCGCGCGAACGCATCTCGCCCCCGCTCCGGATGCGCTTCACGACCCGTTCGCGATGGCGGGCCTGCCCGAGGCCGTGGAGCTCCTCGCCGCGACGGCCCGGCGCCGCGGACGCGTCGTCGTCTTCGGCGACTACGACTGCGACGGCATCGGCGCGCTCGCCATCCTGACGACGGCGCTCAGGAAGCTGGGCGCCGACGCGCGGCCGTTCATTCCGCACCGGCTGCAGGACGGCTACGGCCTTCGCACCCCGACGCTTCGGCGCGCGCTCGACGAGCACGCTCCGGAAGGCATCGTGACGGTGGACTGCGGCATCACCGCGGTCGAGACGGTGGCCGCGGCGACGGACCGCGGCGTTTACGTCATCGTCACCGACCATCATCTGCCTCCTGCCGCGCTGCCGGTAGGCGCCGTGCTCGTGGACCCGAAGCTGCCCGGCTGCCGGTATCCCTTCAAGGAGCTGTGCGGCGCGGGCATCGCCTGGAAGCTGGCAGAGGCTCTCTTCATTCATTCCGGCGTCCGCGTGGGAGTCGACGCCGCCGCGCGCCGCCGCTGGCTCGCCTCTTTCGCGAAAATCGCGGCTCTCTCGACCGTGGCCGACATGGTGCCTCTCACCGGGGAGAATCGCATCCTCGTCTCGTGGGGCCTCGCGGGCCTCGCTGATCCGCGCGCTCCGGGGCTCGCCGCGCTCCTCAAGCGCGCCGGCGTTCCGCCGGGCCGCGCCCCCTCGACGCGCGAGGTCTCGTTCCGCATAGCCCCCCGACTGAACGCCATGGGGCGCCTCGATCACGCGGCTCGGGCCTTCGAGCTTCTTACGACCTCCGACGCGGCTCGGGCGGAGGTCCTCGCGGGCGAGATCGAAGCCGCGAATGAAGAGCGCCGCGCGGTGCAGCAGCGCGTCGTCGACTCCGTGCTGACACGCCTCGCCGGCCAGTTCGACCCGGATCGCGACGCCATCGTCGTCGAAGCGGGGCAGGCCCCCGACGGCTGGCACCGCGGCGTGCTGGGGATCGCCGCTTCGCGTGTCGCAACGGAGCTGGCGCGCCCCGTTCTCCTCCTCGCCCGCGAAGGAGACTTCATGTCGGGCAGCGGCCGCACGCATGGGAAGACGCCCCTCTTTGCGCGGCTCGCGCCCGTGGCGCGGCGCTATACGTCCGAGTTCGGGGGGCACGCCGCCGCGCTCGGCCTCACGCTGCCGGCGGCGTCCTTCGAGGCCTTTCGCGACGACCTGCGCGCGGCGTTCGCAGAGGCCCGCGACGAAGACGAGTGGGCCGAGGAGCTCCTCGTCGATACCGAGGCGGAGGCGCCCGAGGTGGACGAATCCCTCGCGCGGGCTCTCGAGCGACTCGAACCGCATGGCCAGGAGAACCCGAAGGCGCTTTTCGGTTTCCGAGGTCTCGAGTGGGACGGCCGCGGCCGAGCCGTGGGCGAGCGGGGGCTGCGCGTCTTCTTCACCTCGAACGGGCGGCGACTGGAGGCCGTGGGCTGGACGCTGGCGGACATTCCGCCGGACGCTCGCGCGGGACGCGTGGACGTGGCCGCGAACGTCGCGATCGACTCCTACACCGGCCGGCCCTCTCTGACGGTCGTCGACCTCGCCCCGGCGGCATCGTGACGCGGTTCCGGCGGATCGCCCGCGCGGCGGTCGCGGCCCTCGGGGCGGCCTTCCTGCTTCTCGTCCTTCTGTCGTACCGCAAGCCCGGCGCACGGACGGAGGGCGCTCGCGACCCCGTGGCGGAGACGCTGCTCCGCGAGGCCGGCGGGAAGCACGACACCATGCGCTTCCGGGACTTCCAGTACGACGAGACACGCGCCTCCGA
>JBGPDK010000048.1:0-20094 GCA_041482235.1 Thermoanaerobaculia bacterium
GAAAGGAACGTTCACGTACGTGAACGCGGGCCATAACCCCGGCCTTTGGCTCTCGCCGGGCGGCGTGACGCTCCTGCCGAGCGGGGGCGTGCCCGTCGGAATGATGCCCGGCGTCACCCACAAGCAGGCCGTGATCCAGGTCGCGTCCGGTGACACGCTGCTCCTCTATTCCGACGGCATCACCGAGGCGTTGAACGGAGCCGACGAGGAGTTCGGAATGGAGCGGCTCACCGCGCTGGCCATGGAGGGGTGCGAGCAGCCGCCCGCCGAGCTTTCGCGCCGCATCTTCGGCGCCGTGAGCGTCTTCACGACGGGCGTCGCTCAGTACGACGACCAGACGGTTCTCATCGCGCGGGTCGTGGCGACCTCTTGAGGCGCCGCGGCCCCGGGCTTGTTCTGGCCGCGTTCGGCCTCGCCGCCTGCACGTTCTCGCACGACCTCACGATCCTGCCTCATCAGCTCGCGAGGCCGATTCCGAGCGGGCTCGTGAACTCCTTGAACGCCGAGGAGCAGCTTCAACGCGGGTACATTCCGGAAGTCTCCGATTTCCTGAACAGCCCCGCGGCCCGAGGCCTCGATGCCGTCCGCGTCGACCGGCTCGCCGGCCAGGTGCTTCTCGAGCGCGGGGATTTTCGCGGCGCCGCCCCGCGGCTCGAGCGCGCGCTCGCGGGCACGGGCCGTATGTCCGAGCGCGCCGACCTCGCGTGGCTCCTCTCGCAGGCCGCCTACTGGGAAGGGGACTTCTCCTCCGCGGCGCGTTGGGGACGCGTCTCGAAGCACGAGGGCAAGCACATCCCCGAAGGCTGGCTCGTGTTCCTCGAGTCGCAGTCCTCGCGCGTCCTCTATGGGGGCGACCCGGCCGGCGACCGCTTCTCGCTGCCGGCGGTTTTCGGGAGGCCGAATCTGCTTCGTCTGGCCGTGCGCGTGAACGGGCATCCGGCCGAGGAGATCGTCCTCGACTCGGGCGCCTCGCTGTCTCTCCTGACGGAAAGCGCGGCCGAGCGGCTGGGCGTCACATTCGTCCCCGGAGCGACGGCCTCGGCGAAGGGTCTCCACGACGTGGACCTCCCGATGCGGCTGGGCTGGATCGACTCGGTGCGCCTCGGCAACCTCACGCTGACGGACGTCCCTGTCGGGATCCTGCCGGACGGCACGCTGACCTTCGAGACGGCGTCGGCGGGGGTCTTCCGGCTGAATGGCGTGCTCGGCGCGCACCTCATGAAGGAGCTCGACTGGCGCATCGTGTACGTGGACCGGCTCGTCCAGGGCCGGCGCCTCGACCGGCGCGTGACTCGGGGCTCGAAGGACCAGAACCTGTTCTTTCGGCGGATGAAGCCCATGGCGCGCGCGTCGCTCAACGGGCGGCCCTGGTCGCTGTTTCTCCTCGACACCGGCTCCGAGCCCTCGATGATCACCCGCGGCGGACTCAACCGGACGCGCATCTTCGAACCGGAGGCGGCCTACCCGGTGACGCTCGAGGGCATCGGAAAGTCGCGCGTGTCGTGGACCAAGATCTCGAACGTCACGGTGGGCGTGGGCGCGTACATGGTCCGCTTCAAGGACATCGTGTTGAAGGAAGAAGCCGGCGGTGTCGAGGACGGAATCCTCGGGACGTCGTTCCTCTCCTCGTTCGACGTGGAGATCCGTTTCGGCGCCATGACGCTCATGCTCGAGAGCCCGCTGAAGCGCCGGCTCCGCGACTTCGAGGTGCCGCCTCCGCCCGGCTGATGGCGGGATCCTTCTCCTCGATAGAATAGGCGCCGTGGAGGCTCGCCCGCGCCCACGGGAGGCCGCCGCGCTTTTCGCGGCGGCAATCGTTCTCGGCGCGGCAGCGTGCCGGGAGCCGACGGACCCGATGCAGAAAAAGCGGAGCGCGATGGTCGAGGGACAGATCGCCGCGCGCGGCATCCGGGATCCCCGCGTGCTCGAGGCCATGCGCACCGTGCCTCGCCACCTGTTCGTCCCGCCTCAGGAGGCCGCGTTCGCGTACGACGACCGGCCGCTGCCCATCGGGAGCGGCCAGACGATCTCGCAGCCCTACGTCGTCGCCTTCATGGCCGAGCAGCTTCGCCTGACCGGGAAGGAGAAGGTCCTCGAGATCGGGACGGGATCCGGTTATGCGACGGCGATCCTCGCGGCGCTTGCCGCAAAGGTCTTTTCGATCGAGATCCGTCCCGAACTGTCGCGCGAGGCAAAGGAGCGTCTGGAGAGGCTGGGCGTCGGTAACGTCGACCTGCGCGCGGCCGACGGCTACCGCGGCTGGCCCGAGGAGGCGCCGTTCGACGCGATTCTCGTCACCGCGGCGCCGGAGAAGATCCCGCCCCCGCTCCTCGAGCAGCTCGCCCCTTCGGGACGCATGGTCATCCCGGTCGGCGCGTTTTACCAGGAGCTGAAGGTCATCAAGCGCCAGGGCGGCGGCTACACGGAAAAGAGCGTCCTGCCCGTACGGTTCGTTCCGTTCGTGGGAGAGGCCGAGGGCGGCCCCCCGCAGGTCCGCGATCCGGCCACTTCGCGATGAGCGCGGGGACGGCTCTCACGAACCCGACGGCCCTTCTCGAACGCGTGCCCGTGAGAGAACGCGGCGGATCCCTGACGCGCTCGGCGTGGCGCATCGCCGTCACCGCGAACGAGGGATCGGGAACGATCCTCCGCCTCGAAGCCGCCGACGGCGCGGTTCATTTTCGGGGCGATGGGCTCTTTCTCGGTTGGGGCGGCGAGGAGATGGGCGCCGCCTGGGAGGCGCTCGCGCACTCCGACGCACCGCCGGAGCCCGAGTTCATACAGCTGGGGTGATCGCAGGCGAAAACACCGGGCCAACGTTTTTCTCTTGGAGGACTCATGCGATCTTCGACCCTCACTCTCACGGCTCTCCTGCTCGCCGTCGGCGCGGCTGGCGCTGCCACGGCCTCCGACGACCTGACGATCGTCTCGAAGCACACGCACGACGGCAAACCGGCGGGTACGTCCACCAGCTATCTCGCCAGCGACCACGTGCGGATGGCGCGGGAGGAGGGAAACGAGACGATCGTCGATTTGAAAACCGGCGTGATGACGACGCTGGACGGAAAGAAAAAGACTTACTTCACGGTCACGAAGCAGGACATGGAACAGCTCGCCGCCAAGATGCAGGAAAGAATGAACGACCCGGAGACGAAAAAAGCCATGGAAATGATGGCGAAGATGAGCGCCGGGATGGCCACTTCGTTCGACGTGAAGAAGACGGGTGTGACCCGGAGAATCGCGGGGTTCGGCTGCGAGGAATGGACGATCACGATGGGCACGATGTCCACGATCAACGAGTGCGTTTCCGCGGAGCTGAAGTACCCCGCCCACGCCTTCGACGCATACAAGGAATTCTCCGAGAGTATGAGGAGCATGATGGGTGCCTTCGGGCCCATGGCGAAGGCCGGCGCGGAGTTGGCCGAGAAGATGAAGAGCATGAAGGGCTTTCCCGTGGCAACGTCGACGCGGATCGACGTCATGGGAAACAAGACCACGACGGAGACCGAAGTTGTCGAGGTCCGTCGGGGCTCGATTCCGGCGTCCGCATGGGAGATCCCGGCCGGCTACACGAAGATCGAAAATCCCATGCTGAAACGCCTCGAGGCTCACGGTCGCGCGCGCCCCCATGGCTGACCGGGCGACGGAGCGGTGGGCTGATCAAGGGCGCTGACTGGGGCGGGGTTCAGATCCCCGCCCAGCCCGGCTCGAGGCGCGTCCAGCCCTCCTCGATCGCCCACAGGTCCATCGCGAGCGAGACGAGGTCGTCCACCTCGGGCAGCGGCCGCGCGTCGAGCGTGAGGTCGAGCGACTTCACGTAGCGGCGGCACGTCTCGCAGGCCTCGATGCGGACGTTCTTGTGCACGCCGCTCTGGAAGCCCGGCAGCTTCGCGGGATCTTCCTCCTGGCAGGAGGGGCAACGGATCCGGTTGAAGGCCCACTCCGTCCCGCAGAGCCCGCAGACGAGGTAGCGCGCGGCGCCGTTGGACTCGGGCAGCTCCCTGCGAAAAGAGACGATCGGGGCCGAGCCGCAGGCCGGGCAGTGGCCTTCGTGGCGGGGCCGGTCGGCCGCTATGCCCGCCCGTGCGAGGACCTCGGCGAACGGGCGGAGGAACGCCCGTGACAGATAGTCCTCAAGCGCGTCGCGCCCCCCCTCCCAGTACACGCGGAGCCGTGTGGCGGCCGTCGTCGCGTCCTCTTTCGCGCGCGTCTCCGCGGCTTCCGCCAGCTCCGGTGGCCCGTCGGCGGCGGCGAACGAAAGCAGAGGGGGCAGCAGATCGACGATGCGCGGCAGGTCTGCCGCCCCGCCGGAGAACGGCGCCTCGCCGTGCCGGGCCGAGACGGCCGCGACGAGACGTCCCTGCAGGCGGAAGAGTTTCGCCGCGAAGACGAGTGGCTCGGTGACGGCCGGAGCCGACCCGGCGAGCAGGTCGGCGCGCGCGGCACGTTTTTCGAATTGCTCGGAGATGCTCATCGAATGAGGGATCTTCGATCCCTCCCGGAGGCTACTTCTCGCCCGTCACGTCCCGGTACCAGCGCGCGTGGTGGAGCTTCGCCCATGCCCGTGTGACGGTTCCGCGTGTCATCGCGCCGAAGGTCCCGGGCTCGGCCGCGGTGGCCAGGTAGATGTGGAAAACGATCGAGACGACGAAGAGGATGAACGTGACGTCGTGAAGCAGGATCGCCAGCTCCCGGACGATCTGCGGAAATCGGAGCGGAAACCAGAGGACGACACCCGAGACGAGGAGACCCAGCGCCCCGAGGCCCGCGGTGTAGAAGAAGATCTTCTGCCCGCCGTTGTACTTGCCGACCTGTGACTCGTCTCCCTGGTACCTGAGGTATTCGAAGAGCTTCGGACCGATCCAGCTCTTTTCGTCGGCGGTCATCACCATCTCGCCGACCCAATGGAAGAACATCACGAGCGACGCCACGGTGAAGGCAAGTCCCGCCCAGGCGTGGAGCCATCGGCAGACGGAGAGCCCGCCAAAGAGAGTCGCCATCCAGCCGAAGATCGGTGTCCAGATCGGGAGGCCCGAGAACAGGGAGGCGAAGAACGTGACGGCGACGCTCCAGTGGATGAGGCGCGACGCGAGCCGGTGGCGGACGATCTCGTTTCCGACGGCGACGTTCTCCCGATCGCGGCCCATGACGACCGCGGCGTCCATCGCACGGTCCCGGAGCGGGGTGGTGGCGCTCATGCTGCCTCCTTTCTTCCTCTCTCTCAGCCCTGAGGGAGATTGGTCTCGGCGTCGGCCGCGCCCTTGACTTCCTTCTTGCCGAAGTTGAAGTAGTGCCCGAAGGCGCCGACGACGGCCCCGGCGATGGCGATGAGGCCGATCGGCCGGAGGATGTTCTTCCAGAACCTGACTCCGAGCGGAACGTGCGGGTCGCGCGGAAGCGCTGCGTACCACTCGGGGTGGTCGCCGAACGCGAGGACCGTGAGGACGCCGGTGCCGCCAACGCCCTTGGGGTCGTAGAGGGCGGCCGTGGGGAAGCCGTTCTGCTTGAGCTGCTCCACGCGTCCATTGCCCAGAGAGATCATGTCTTCCTTCGTTCCGAAATGCAGGCATCCGGTGGGGCACGCCTTGATGCAGGCGGGCTCGAGACCCACCGAGACGCGGTCGACGCAGAGCGTGCACTTCGCCATCTTGCCCGTGGAGGCATGGAACTTGGGCACGTCGAACGGGCAGCCGGTCTCGCAGTAGCCGCAGCCGATGCACTGCTCCGGGTTCACGTCCACGATGCCGTTCGCGTACTGGACGATCGCGCCCGGCGCGGGGCAGGCCTCGAGACAGCCGGGCTCGGCGCAGTGCATGCACTGGTCCTTGCGCATGAGCCACTTGAGGCCGCCGTCCACTTCGCGCTCGTCGAAGCGGATCAGGTTCCAGAACTGGGCGTCGAGCTGCTTGAGAGTCTGGTAGTCGCCGTCGTTGACGGTCGCGACGGATTTCAGGTCGTTCCACTCCTGGCAGGCCACCTCGCAAGCCTTGCAGCCGATGCAGGTGGAAGTGTCGATCAGTTTCGAAACGGTGGGAAGGCTGCGGATGCCACTGAGCCCGCCGATCAGGGAGGCGGAGGAGCGCGCGATCTCGAGGTTTTGAACGCTCATGGCCGCCTCCTCACGCCTTCTCGACTTTCACGAGGAAGGCCTTGTATTCGGGCGTCCACGTGTTGGGGTCCATCGCGGAGGGAGTCAGGAAGTTGGCGAGCGGTCCCAGGTGGCCCGGGTTCCCGGCGAAGCCCCAGTGGATCGGAAGGCCGATCTGCCACATCGGCTTTCCGTCCACTTTCATCGGCCTCAATCGTTTCGTGACCATCGCCCGCGCCGTGACCTTTCCGCGCGGGTTGGAGACGGTGATCATGGTGTTGTTCGCGATTCCCTTCTCCTTCGCGAAGTCCTCGGGGATCTCGAAGAAGAAGTCGGGCTGGAGCTCGTTCAGGCGCGAATTGTGCTGGCTCCAGTAGTGGAAGTGCTCGGTGAGGCGATAGGTCGTGCAGACGACCGGGAAGTCTTCCTTCTTCGCGTACTTGTCCTTGTCCGACGTGAATCTCTTGACGACCGGACTCGACGTGACCTTCGGGTGGAGGAGGTTGTCGCACGGCGCTTCGACGGCCTCGTAGTGCTCCGGGAAGGGGCCGTCGTTCAAGGCCGCCGCATAGAGGCGCGCGACGCCCTCGGGGTTCATGATGAAGGCCCCGAACTCGCCCGGCTTGCTGTCCGGCTTGATGTCGGGGACGTCGCCCACCCACTTCTCGCCGTTCCACTTGATGCCGGCTCTCGTGACGTCCCACGGGTTCCCGTCCTTGTCGGCCGAGGCGCGGTTGTACATGACGCGGCGGTTCGCCGGCCAGGAGAAGCCCCACTGGTGGTACATGCCGAGGCCGAGCGGGTCGGCGGTACTGCGGCGCTGCGCCATGTTGCCCGCTTCGGTGAAGACACCCGAGTGCAACCAGTTCCCGCACATCGTGGAGCCGTCGTCCTGGAGCTGGCCGAAGCCGTCCACCTGCTGCCCGGCCGCCTTGAGGATCTTCGTCTTGTCCTTCGGGTCCGGGATGTCGGCCAGGGCCTTGCCGTTGATTTCCTTGAGCACTTCGCCGAGATCGGGACTGACGGGGTTCGTGTAGCTCCAGGAGATGTTGAGGACCGGCTCGGGATACGCGCCGCCTTCCTTCTTGTACAGCTCGCGTACGGCCAGGACGAGCCGAGCCAGGATCTCCTGATCGGCCTTCGCCTTGCCCGGCGGATCGACGGCCTTCCACTTCCACTGCATCCACCGCGCCGAGTTCGTGAACGTGCCGTCCTTTTCGGCGAAGAGAGCCGCGGGGAGGAGGAAGACCTCGGCCTTGATGTCGGCCGCCTTCGGCCCGCCGTACATTTCAGGCGCCTCCCAGAACTGGGCGGTCTCGGTCGAAACGTTGTCGACGACGACGAGCCACTTCAGCTTCGAGAGCGCGGCGACCATCTTCCCGCTGTTCGGCCCCGTGCCGACGGGGTTCATCCCGAACGCCAGAAGACCTTCCGGCCCGGGCTCCTTGCCGCCGGCCCGCATGGAGCTGCCGCGGTACATGTCGTCGAACATCAGCATCCACGAGTAGTTGCCGTCCAGCTTCGGCATCCAGGCGTAGCCGAAGTCGTTCTCCTTCGTCGCCTTGGCGCCCCACAGCGATTTCAGGAGCGAGACCATGAACTTCGGATAGTTCTGCCAGTAGTTCATGGACGCCCAGGCCATCTTGTTGAGCGTCGTGGGCGTCGCCTGCTCGAGGTAGTCCTTCAGGGTCAGCATCGCCGAGGACGGCGTCTTGAGGTAGCCGGGCAGGATCTCGGTGTTGCCGCCCATGTCGGTCGCGCCCTGGATGTTGGAATGCCCGCGCAGCGCGTTGACGCCGCCGCCGGGCCGCCCGACGTTCCCGAGAAGGAGCTGGAGCATCGCCGCGCACCGGATGATCTGCACGCCGATGGAATGCTGAGTCCAGCCGAGGGCGTACATGATCGTGCCGACCTTCTGGGCGTTTCCCGTGGACGTCACGATCTCGGCCACCTTCAGGAACGTCTCTTTCGGGACGCCGCAGATCCGCTCCACCATCTCCGGGGTGTAGCGGTCGACGTGCTTCTTCAGGAGCTGGAAGACGCAGCGCGGGTTCTCCAGCGTCTCGTCGACCAGGTAGGCCTTCGTCTTCGCGTCCGGCTCATAGGCCCACTGTGTCTTGTCGTACTCGCCCTTGGCCGCGTCGAAGCCGGAGAAGAGGCCGTCGGTGAAAGCGAACTTCTCTCCGATGACGTAAGGCGCGTTCGTGTGGAGCTTGACGTAGTCCTCGTGGAAACGCTTCGTGTCGATCGCGTACCGGATGAGGCCGAGGAGGTAAGCGATGTCGGTCCCGGCGCGGATCGGGGAGTAGACGTCGGCCACGGCCGCCGTGCGCGTGAAGCGCGGGTCGACGGCGACGAGCTTCGCGTTACGCGTTCTCTTGGCTTCGATGGCCCACTTGAAGCCGCAGGGGTGGTTCTCCGCGGGGTTCCCGCCCATGCAGAGGATGACGTCGGCGTTCTTGATGTCGACCCATCCGTTCGTCATCGCTCCGCGCCCGAACGTGGCGGCCAAACTGGCCACCGTGGGGCCGTGTCATACCCGGGCCTGGGTGTCCCGGTACGTCACCCCCCAAGACGCGCTCGCCTTCCACTGCAGGAAGTTGAACTCGTTCGTGTCGGTGCAGCCGCCGATCATGATCATCCCGGGATTCCGGTTGACGGTCTGCCCCTTCGCGTTTTTCTCGACGAAGCACTTGTCGCGGGTCGTCTTGACGTGCTTCGCGATCTGCGCGATCGCGTCGTCCCAGGAGATGTCTTCCCACTTGTCGGACCCGGGTTTCCGAACCTTCGGGCTGGTGATCCGCTGCTTGTGGGTGATGTCTTCCTTCAGGGTGATGCCCTTCGGACAGAGCGTCCCGCGATTGATCGGGTGGTCGGGATCGCCCTCCACGTGGACAACGGAGGCCGTGGCGTTCTTGGCCTTGTCTCCCAGCGTATGGATGATCACGCCGCATGAGACCGCGCAATAGGGGCACGTGCTGCGCGTCTCCGTTGTGCGCGAGATCTTGAATTCGCGCATCTCCGCCCGCGCTTCGTGGAGATCGAAGCCGAGGGCAAGACCGCCGCCCACGGTTCCCGCCTTAAGGAAAGTACGTCGGGTGAGACCCATCACGTCCTCCTCTTGCCTGTGGCTGCTGGACCGGTAGCAGACCCCCGAGGGGGGGGGGATGTCAAGACCCGGTCTCAGGCCTGTTAACGCGTCGCCCCGCGCGTGCCGTCGCCCGTCGTCAGCGAGGCGTAGAGCTCCGGCCGCCGGTCGCGGAAGAAACCCCACGACGCCCGCTCCCGCCTCACGGCGGCAAGGTCCACGGTCGCGACGGCGACGCCCTCCTCGTCGCGCGACAGCTCGGCCAGAATTTCACCGCGCTGGTTCGCGATGAAGGACGACCCGTAGAAGACCTGCCCGTCCTCGTTCCCGACGCGGTTCGCGGCGACCACGGGCGCGACGTTCGACACGGCATGCCCGAGCATGGCGCGCCTCCACAGGTCTCTCGTGTCCAGCTCGGCGTTCTCGGGCTCGGACCCGATCGCGGTCGGGTAAAGGAGGACGTCGGCTCCCGCGAGGAGCATCGCGCGCGCCGCCTCGGGAAACCACTGGTCCCAGCAGATGCCGACGCCCAGAGGAGCGGACTTCGTGCGCCACGCCAGGAAGCCCGTGTCGCCCGGGCGGAAATAGAACTTCTCCTCGTAGCCCGGGCCGTCGGGGATGTGGCTCTTGCGGTAGATCCCCATCACCGTGCCGTCGGCGTCCACCATCGCAAGGCTGTTGTAGAAGGCAGGACCGGCCTTCTCGAAGAACGAGACGGGGATCGCGATTCGAAGCTCCTTCGCGAGCGCCGAAAAGCGCGCGATCGTGGGATGCCCCTTGGCGGGCTTCGCCCACGCGAAGAACTCGTCCCTCTGCCTCGCGCAGAAGTATGGGCCCTCGAAGAGCTCCGGCGGCAGGACGACCGCGGCTCCCTTTCGCGCCGCCTCGCGGACGAGCGCCTCCACCTTCGCGACGTTCTTCTCGAGGGGACCGCCCAACGCGCACTGCACCGCGGCGAGGGTGACGCTCTCGGATGCGCTCATGCCGGAACCTGCTGCGTGATGCAGTGGAAGGCTCCGCCGCCTTCGAGGAGGTCTCTGGCGGGAACGGAGACCGTGCGGCGCGCGGGGAACAGCTTCGCGACGCCCGCGCGGGCCGCCTCGTCGTTCGGGACGCCATACGCCGGGACGACGGCCGTCGTGTTTGCTATGTAAAAATTTACATAGCTCGCGGGCATGGCTTCGCCGTCAGCGTCGCGGACGACGCCGGGCGAAGGAATCGTCGTGACGCGCAGAGCGCGCCCCTTCGCGTCGCGAAATGAGCGCAGGTCGCGCTCGATCTTCGCGAGGACCTGGCGATTCGGGTCGTCCTGTCCGGCGGAGCTCATGCACGCGACGGCTCCGGGCGCTACGAATCGCGCGAGCGTGTCCACGTGGCCGTCCGTATGGTCGTTGCGCAGCCCGTCGCCGAGCCAGAGGACCGTCGTGCAGCCGAGCGCGTCCCTGAGGCCCGCTTCGGTCGCCTCCTGAGACATCCCGGCGTTGCGGTTCGGGTTCAGAAGGCACTGGCGCGTAGTCAGGCAGGTCCCCTCGCCATCGACTTCCACGGAGCCGCCCTCGAGCACCCACGGAAAGCGAAAGACCGGAAGTCCGGCCGCCTCCGCGACGCGCGCCGACACGCCGTCGTCGCCCTCGAGCACGTACTTCCCGCCCCAGCCGTTGAAGCCAAACGAGACGCTTGCCCGCATACCACGGCGGCCCACGAGGAAAACGGGCGCCGTGTCGCGCAGCCAGATGTCGCCGAACGGGATGCGGTGGAAGCGCGCGCCGAGGCCCGCCAGAGCCGTCTTCGCGGCCGCCTCGTTCTCCGCGTCCGGCACGAGAATGTCGAGCCTCTCGCCGCGGGGCCTGCCGGTCGCGGGTTCCACGTCCGCTATGGCCGACGCAAACGCCGTGAATGCCGAGCGCACCGGCCCGAGCGCGTCTCCCCAGAGGTCTTCATGGCTCGGCCACGCGAGCCAGACGGCCTCGTGCCGGTCCCATTCGGCGGGTTGCCGGAAGCCCGCGGCGCGCGGGGTCGTCACGGCGAGAGCCGCGTTCGTCGACATCGGGGGAACTATAGAGCAGCGGATCGGCGGTCGAACCCGCTACAGGTACCGCTCTTTCAGCAGCCCGACGTGGTGCGCGACGTGGCCCGCCGCGATCCACGCGAGCGCCCTCACGGTGAACGGGTTCCCGCTCGCGACGCCGGTCCGCGCCCAGGCCGCGTCCGGCAAACCGCGGAAGAACATCGCCGTCGCCGCTCTCACGGCCGCGAACTCCTCGACGTGGCGCGCCCAGGAAATATCGTCGGCCCCGGCCGCGGCGACGGCGACGTCCTGCTCGAAGCTCGGAAGCGGCGTATCGAAGCCGCGCGCGAACCAGAACGCGCGAAAGACGAAGAGCCGCTCCGTGTCGTTGATGTGGCCCATGACCTCGCGCATGCTCCACTTGCCGGGCGCGTAGCGATGGCGGGATTTCCTCTCGGAGACGTCCTCCAGGAAACTCCGGGTCTTCTCGAGCTGGGTTTCGAGGGTCTTGCGGATGTCGCCGGGAGGAACCTTGTCGATGTAAGTGGAGTAGTAAGGCGCGGCCTCGCGGGCTTCGGGTTTCGTGATCGCGGTGTGCGGCATGTGAGTCTCCTGGCCGCCCACGCGGCGGGGCGATAATCCGCCACCATGCGCAAAGCTTCAAGCATTGTTCTCCCGGGTCTTCTCGCGTTTGCCGCGCTCGGGGTCCTCGCCGCCGACGCGCCCGTCACGCCCGCGCAGGAGGCCGCCGCGAAGGAGATCACGCCCGAGCTCCTGCGGGCGCACATCCGCTTCCTTTCGTCGGACCTCCTCGAGGGGCGCGGGCCGGCGACCCGCGGCGACCAGCTCGCCGAGGCGTACATCCGGTCGCAGATGGAGGGGCTCGGCCTCAAGCCCGGCGCGCCGGGCGGCGGTTGGATCCAGAAGGTTCCGCTCGTCGGCATCAAGCGCACCTCGTCGGATCCCGCGGTCTTCAAGTCCGAGAGAGGTTCCCTGACCGGCACGCTGGGCGAAAACTTCGTCGCCGTCTCCGGGGTCCAGAAGCCGGAGTCGAAGATCGACGCCGCGGAGATCGTCTTCGTGGGCTACGGCATCGTCGCACCCGAATACAAATGGGACGACTACAAGGACGCCGATCTCAGGGGCAAGGTCCTTCTCTTCATGAACAGCGACCCGGAGGGGAATCCGGCCGAGCCGAACCTCTTCGCGGGCAAGACGCGCCTCTGGTACGGCCGCTGGGACTACAAATACCTCATGGCCACGAAGAAGGGCGCTGTCGGCGCGATCATCGTCCACACGACGCCTTCCGCCGGTTACGGCTGGCAGGTCATTCAGACGTCGTGGTCGGGCGAGCAGTTCGAGCTGCCCGACGACGGCGCGCCGCGGCTCGCCTCGAGGATGTGGGCCGCCGAGCCGCTTGCCAGGAAGATCGTCGAGCTTGGCGGCAAGGATCTCGATGCGCTTCGAGCTTCCGCCGAAAGCCGCTCGTTCCGGCCGGTGCCCCTCGGCGTGACCGTGTCCGTCGCGCTCGCGAACGCGATCGAGAAGAAGGAGTCCGGCAACGTGATCGGCGTCCTGCCCGGGTCGGATCCGAAGCGCGCCGGCGAGGCCGTGATCTACACGGCCCACCACGACCACCTCGGCATCCGGGACGGGGCGAAGCCGGGCGTGGACGCGATCTTCAACGGCGCCCTCGACAACGCCTCCGGCGTGGCGACGATCCTCGCCGTCGCGAGCGCCTACGCGGACCTCGGCAAGGCGCCCGCGCGCTCCATGTACTTCGCGTTCGTGGCGGGGGAGGAGCAGGGCCTTCTCGGCTCGGAATACCTCGCGCGGCATCCTCCCGTTCCCGCCGGGCGCATCGCGGCGAACATCAACGTGGACGGCATCGGCTGGTTCGGCAGGACGAGGGAGATCGTCGTGATCGGCAAGGGCAAGTCGTCGCTCGATGCCGACATCGAGGCCCTCGCCAAGGTGCAGGGCCGTCGCGTCGAGGGCGACCAGTTCCCCGATCGCGGTACGTTTTATCGCTCCGACCAGTTCAACTTCGCGAGGGTCGGCGTTCCGGCCGCGTACCTGAAGAAGGGCACCGATGTCATCGGAAAGCCGCCGCTCTTCGGCCGCGAGCAGGAAGAGCTGTACGAGAAGAACGACTATCACCAGCCGTCGGACGAGCTCAAGGAGACGTGGGACTTCTCCGGTGCCGTCGAGGACGCCCGGCTCGCCTTCTGGCTCGGCTGCCGCGTGGCCGACGCGCCCGCGATGCCGCGGTGGAACAAGGGCGACGAGTTCGAGGCGGCGCGGCTGAAGGCGCTGGGCGACGCGGGGACGCGTTAGACTGGCCGGACTGTCCTCGGGGGACCTTCGCGGCGCCTACCGTCGGGTCGCGAACGCACAGCCCTTCGCCAGCGGGCACGCGTCGCAGACCGGTTCCGTCCTCCGGCACAGCTCCTGCCCGTGCCTTTTCAGGAGCTGGTGCGCGGCGATCAGCCAGCGGTTGTCGTTTGGCAGTTCCGGCGCGACGGACTCCGCGGCCGAGCGGTACGTCTTCGTGTAGCTCTTGTCCTCCCTGGCGAAGCCGAGGCGCGCGAGGACGCGCAGCGCGTTCGATTCAGGCGCGAGGGTGACGGCGCCGCCGGCGGCGAGAAGCAACTTGTCGGCGCCGGGATCGCCGATGCCCGGGAACCGCTTGAGGACTCTTCGGGCGGCGGGGCCTCCCCGCTTCGCGAGGCGACGCAGCTCGGGCAGGCCTACCTCGCGCGCGATCTCCGCCGCGAGGACGAGCTTGTCCGCGCGCTCCGGCGGGCGCATGCCGCCCTGCCGGATCGCCCCGACGAGGCGCTCGTGCGGTGCGCCGAGGATGGACTCCGGCGAGAGGCCGACGCGCGACTTCAGCGAATGAAACACGTCGCCGCGCGTCGCGTCGTCCACGAGATAGGCCGCGTTTTCGTGGAGAACGAGCTCCCAGGGATCGCTCGAGAAGAACGGCTTCGGCGCGCCGTAGAGGCGCGCGAGCGCGGTGACGACGTCCTTCAGCTTCGGCCGGGCGGTCATGGCCCGGCAGAATAAGGCCTCCGCTTTCGAATAACTGGTTCATGATCCGCCCCGCGAAATGAAGAACACCGACCCGCGCATCGACTCCCGGATCGCGAAGGCGGCGGACTTCGCGAAGCCCATCCTTCGCCACCTGCGCAAGCTCGTCCACGAGGCCTGCCCCGATGCCGAGGAGACGTTGAAGTGGAGTCACCCGTCGTTCGTGTATCGAGGAAAGATCCTCTGCGGGATGGCGGCGTTCAAGGAGCACTGCACGTTCGGCTTCTGGCACCAGGGCATGGAGGCCGTGCTCGAGAAAAGCGGCGACAAAGGCGACCAGGCCTGGGGGAGCCTCGGACGGCTCACGAGCCTCGCCGACCTGCCCTCCGACAAGGCGCTGCTGAGCTACATCAGGGCGGCCGCGCGGCTCAACGAGGACGAAGGTCCGGCCCGTCCGAGGCCGGTGCGGAAGCCCGCGGCGCCGCTCCCGGTGCCGGCCGATCTCGCGGCGGCCCTGAAGAAGAACCGCAAGGCGGCCGCGACCTTCGAGAGGTTCAGCCCGAGCCACCGGCGCGACTACATCGAGTGGATAACCGAGGCGAAGCGCGACGAAACACGCGCGAAGCGCCTCGCGACGACACTCGAGTGGCTCGAAGAAGGCAAGTCCCGGAACTGGAAATATGAGAACTGCTGAGGAAAGGAAGGGGAGACATGAACACGCGCGACTACTACCTCCAATGCTTCAAAGCCGAAGTCCCGAAGTTCGTCCGCGTCCTGAAGGCCGTGCCCGGGGACCAGGGCGCCTACAAGCCGCACCCGCGCTCGATGTCGGCGGGCGATCTCGTGTGGCTGCTCGCCAGCGAGCTCCGGGACGCGTGCGAGGTCGTCGACAAGGGCCAGGTCGCGTTCGTCCAGAAGCCGGCTCCCTCCGTGGCCGAGTCCGTTGCGGCGTACGAGAAGAACGCGGCGGCTCTCAAGAGGCGCCTCGCGAAGGTGAAGGACGCCGCGTGGAAGAAGAAAGCCCGGTTCCTGATGGACGGCAAGGTCGCGTGGGAGACCTCGCTCGGCGACATGCTGTGGGGCTTCCTCTTCGACGCCATTCACCACCGCGGCCAGCTCTCGACGTACCTCCGTCCCATGGGCGCGAAGGTGCCCTCGATCTACGGGCCCTCGGCGGACGACCCGGGGATGTGAGCGCCCGGAACGCCCCGGAGATCGCGAGGAGGACTCTGATAAGCTGAACGGATGAAGCGCCTGAGTCTCCCTCTCGCCGTCCTCTTTGCCTTCTCGACGCTCGCCGCCGCGGACCAGCCGGCCGTCGGCACCAAGGCCCCCGCCGTCTCCCTCCCGAGCCAGGAGGGCGCGACGGTCACGCTCGATCAGAACAAGGGGAAGTGGGTCGTCCTCTACTTTTATCCGAAGGACTTCACGTCGGGCTGCACCGTGGAGGCCCACAACTTCCAGCGGGACCTCGCGAAGTACGAGAAGGCGAACGCGGTGATTCTCGGGGTGAGCGTCGACACGGTCGACTCTCACAAGGGGTTCTGCGCGAAGGAGGGGCTCAACTTCAGGCTCCTCTCCGACACGGACGCAGCCGCCTCGAAGGCCTACGACTCCCTCGCGACATACAACGACAAGACGTACTCCGCGCGGAACACCTTCCTGATCGACCCGTCCGGCGTGATCCGGAAGGTCTACCTGAAGGTGAGCCCGGCAACGCACAGCGACGACGTGCTCGTTGATCTCGCCGCGCTTCAGGCCTCGAAGTAGTCGACCGGCCTTCCGCCCGCGGCCAAAGGGAAACCTCGGGCATCAGGGCTCCGTGAGGAGCGGCTGCGGCTGAGCACTCCGGGTTGTGCGGCTGTCGACGTGGTCTCTCCTCGCGGCGGTACTCCTGGTTTCGGGGCGAGCGGCGGGCGCGACGAAGAGCGACCTGCTCGACACCGCGGTCAAGGCCGCGGACCGACTCCCGACGATTCGGACCGTGCGGCGAAACTGGGAGGACGTGCCGTATCTGGTGGGCCTCCTCCTCCTCGCCGAGCAGCTCGACCAGCGGACGCCCGGCTCGGGACAGGCCTGGATCGAGCGCGCGACGGCGGTGATCGGCGGCGGAGACGCGCCGCTCACCCACGGCGACTCCGCCGGCTACGCCCAGGCTGCCATGGATCTCTATCGGCTCGCGTCGCCGACCGACACGGTCAGGCAGGCGGGCCTTCTCGAGGCCACGAACGGGCCGAGGGAGTTCGCGGCCCGGGCGATCCGGGTCACGCCTTCGAGCGGTTCTCCGGTTACGCCCTGGTGGGTGGACGGCGGCTTCGGTACGCGCTTCTGGGTGGATGACCTCTTCACCTTGCCGCCGTGGCTCGCCATGCGCGGAACGAGCCGCGAGGGACTCCCCGCCGATCGCGCGGCGCGCGACCTCGCCTATGAATGGATCGAGAGCTATCTCTACGACCACCGCCCGCCGCGGACCGACGCCGTGGCCGCGGCTGTTCCCTCGCAGCGCGTGCGCGGCGGGCCGCTCCTCTGGGACCCCGGCCTCTCGCTCTTCCGCCACGATGTGGGCCCCGGCGCCGGGAGCTACTGGGGGCGCGGCAACGGATGGGCGGCGTGGGGGCTCGCGCGTTCGGCCCGGTACCTCGACACTCCTTACGGCGGCGGCCGGTACGACGAGGTCGTCGACAGAACAGGGATTCGCGAGGTGCTCGCGCGGCACGCGAGCGCGCTCGCCGCATATCGTTCGGACGACGGTGGCTGGCCGACGGATCTCGCGCACCCGGAGGCCTGCCCCGCGAGCGAAACTTCGGCGACCGGTCTCATCACGTACATGCTGGCGAAGGGCGTCAACGAAGGATGGCTGGATCGCACCGCGTTCACCCCGGTCATTCTGAAGGCGCTTTTCCTCCTCCTTCACCGGCTCGACGCGCAGGGCGATCTCGCGGGCATCCAGCCGCCCGGGACAGGTCCCGAATGCGGGGTGACGAAGTCGAATGACCCGGCGGTGGACGTCGCGTATGGAGTCGGAGCGTTCCTACTCGCCATATCCGAGGTCCTGAAGCTGCCGGACGCCGACGTCGCGACGCTGGAAGACGTGGCGTCGCGGCCGATCGATCGCGCGCCGATCGGGCGGACCTGGATCGGGGCGTTGCCCGACGGGTGCGACCTGCCCGAGGTGGTGCTGACGAATGACGGAGCGAGTCTCGTCCACGCGCGCCTGGAAACGGGAAGCGGAATGTCCGCCGGATCCGAATCGGCGGAGGTCGCGCCGGGCGGCTCGGTCCTTCTCGGGATCGCGCGCGTCGCCGCGGAGGATGCGCCCTTCGTCTTCACGCTCCGGGCGGACGGCGACCTCGCCGTTCAGCCGCGAGCGGCGTGCGGAGCGGTCATCGGCGTGCCAGCTCCACTGTTTCGAGTCGAAGATGTCGGTCCTGCGGGAGAGAGCCGAGGCGAACCGGTGGACGGCGGGGCCGGACCCTTTCTCCGTCACCGGTCGAAGCGCGCGGGAATCGCCGTTTCGCTCTGGACCGCGCTCGCCGAGGGAGAAGCGACGACTAGCATTCAAAGGAACGACGGTCTCGTCGCGCTTGGAGGTAAGAACACGTCGCCCCACCCGGCTTCGATGGCCGTGGAGATCCGCGCCGCCGGCGGGAACGTCGTGGAGCGGTTCACGCTGGAGCTGCCCGAGGCCGGCGCGCTCCTCGAGACCCGGTTCGTGTCCGCGGGATCGAGCGTCACCCTCTCGAACGCGTCCGAAGGCGCCGCCCTCGTGCCGCTGAGGTTTGGACTCGCGCCCTCTGTCCCGTAGGCTGTGCGTCCTGAGGAGCCGGCGTCATGAGAATGGACCTCCACACCCATTACTACCCGTCTCGCTATTTCGAGACGATTCGCGACACGCCGTCGGACTTCTCGTTCGGCACGGACCCGACGGGGCGGACGATCATCAAGCATCGCGGCGCCCGCTTCTTCGGGATCACGCCGCCCATGACCGACCCGGCGCGCCGGCTCGAGGACATGGACCGGGTCGGGATCGACGTCGAGGTCATCTCGCTCTCGACGCCGAACGTCTTCTTCGCCGACGCGTCGCGGCAGCCCGACGTGGCGCGGATGGTCAACGATGCCTATGCCGAGCTGATCGCGGTCCACCCGAGGCGCTTCAGGGGCTTCGCGTCGATCCCCATGGACGCGCCGGACGCCGCCCTGAAAGAGCTCCACCGGGCGATCGACGGGCTGAAGCTGAACGGCGTCATTCTGCTGAGCAACATCCAGGGACGTCCGCTGACGGCGCCCGCGTACCGCCCGTTCTTCGACGAAGCGAACCGGATGGGGCTCTGCATCTTTCTCCACCCGATGCTTCCGGCTCATTCGGAACCTTTCAACGAATACGTCCTCGGGCCGCTCGTGGGCTTCCCGTTCGACACGACGCTGGCCGTGGCCCGGATGTGCTTCGACGGGCTCTTCCGCGACTTCCCCGACATCAAATGGATCATCGGCCACCTGGGCGGAGCGATCCCGTACCTCATGGAGAGACTGGACAACGGGTTCCGCGACTTCGCCGAATGCCGCGCGAAGATCGACGAGCTGCCGAGCGTCTTTCTCAAGCGCCTTCACTACGACACCGTCTCCTTCAGCCCGTACACGCTGAACATGGCGCGGGATCTCGTGGGCACGGACCACATGGTCATGGGAAGCGACTATCCGCACATGCTCGGCTCCATCGACCGGGCGGTGTCCTCCATCGAGAGCCTGAACATCCCCGCTGGCGAGAAGGAGCGGATCTTCAGCGGGACCGCGCTCTCCATCCTGAACAACGTCTGAGCCGTCCGCGTGGCCGATTCCTCCGCGCCGCGACTCGTGAGGGCCGTGGGGCTCGCCGGCCTCACGGCGATCTCGATCAACGGCGTCGTCGCGTCCGGCATCTTCGTCCTGCCGGCCACGGTGGCCGCGCTCGCGGGGCCGGCGAGCCCCGCCGCGTACTTCGTGGCGGCCGGTCTCATGGCGCTCGTCGTCGTCTGCTTCGCCGAGGCGGGGAGCCTGCTCGGGGAGACCGGAGGCCCGTACGTCTACGCGCGCGAGGCGTTCGGGCCGTTCACCGGTTTCCTCGTCGGGTGGATGTTCTTCATCGCGCGCCTTGCCGCGATTGCGGCGATTGGAAACGCCTTCGTGGCCTATCTCGGCTACTTCTGGCCGGCGGCCGCGCGGGGCCCCGGGCGTGTTCTCGTCGTGACGCTCTCGATCGCCGTCCTCGCGGCGCTCAACGTCATCGGGATTCGCTCCGGCGCGAGGGTCGTGAACGTCCTCACGATCTCGAAGCTCCTCCCGCTGTTCCTCTTCGCGTCGGTCGGCCTCTTTGCCGCGGACCCGAGTCGATACAAGCTCCTCGCGCTGCCCCCTGCGGCCGCCCTCCGGCAGGCGAGCCTCCTCCTCGTCTTCGCGTTCGGGGGCTTCGAGAACGCGAGCGTCCTCACGGAGGAGGTCGAGGAACCGAGGCGGCAATTGCCGATCGCGCTCGTCGCGTCCATCGGGCTGGCGGCGGTGCTCTACGTGCTCGTCCAGATCGTGGCGCTCGGAACGCTGCCCGGCCTCGCATCCGACCCCACGCCGCTCGCCTCGGCCGCGGCGGTGTTCCTCGGGCCCGGGGGCGCGGCTCTGATGACGGTCGCGGCCGTGCTTTCGACCCTCGGCTCGACGAGCGCCCTCGTGCTCGTCGGGCCGCGAATCCTCTACGCCTTCGCGCGCGCGGGCCAGCTTCCCCCCGCGCTCGCGCGAATCCACCCACGCCATCTCACGCCTCACGTCGCCATCGTGGTCTTCGCCGTGATGGCGTGGGCGGCCACTCTTGCCGGCACCTTCGCGCAGCTCGTCGCCGTCAGCGCCATC
>JBGPDK010000049.1:0-19938 GCA_041482235.1 Thermoanaerobaculia bacterium
CATGACCCTTCCTCCTTGACCTCGACTATGACTCCGCGCGCGAAATGGTCGGAAGGGACCCGAGCGCTTCCGGCCGGATGCCGGCGTAGTCCATTCCGCTCCTGCCGAAGTAGAACCCGATGCACAGACCGATCCGGGCGTGACGCCGAAGCGTCTCCCACGATCCCTCGTCCACGTCGCCGTCGCCGGCGAGGGCCCGATCCAGAGCCGCGTGATACACCGCCGCGACCTCGCGCCGGTATTCGGGACTCTCCGAGACGGCTTCGATCCGGAAGTGCCGGTGGCCCTCGGCGAGCAGGCGCGGCAGGTGCTCGAGCATGCACACGTCCTTGCCGCTCAGGATTCCCTTCCCCAGCGACTTCATCGCCCAGTCCCCCTGCTTCAGGAACAGCTCCTTCTGGCAGAGGTCCGGGCACTTGACACCCCACTTCTCCTCGTACTCCAGCAGAAAACAGTAGTCCGAGACGCCCAAAGGCATCTTGCCGTGGAGCAGGAGCTCCAGGGGCGCGCCGCACACCATCGCAATCTCGTGGATCTCGTCCAGGCTCAGCTCGTAGTTCGGCGTGAATCGCACCGCCCCGAATCCGCGCAGGACCTCGGCGCCGGCCGCGGTGTAGATGTTCGCGAAGCCCCCGACGTGCACCGGGAGCTGCGGGAATTCCTCGTGGGCGATCCTCAGGATCCCGAGGTTGTGAACTTCGACGGCGTCGGCGCCTGCCGCGGCCGAAGCTTCCAGCATCTTCCTCACCTTCGGCAGAAAGTCGTTCCGCGGCGCCGCATAGGTCGTCACGCAGGCCCTCTTCCCCTGGTCGTGAAGAATGTGGAGCCCCTCCTTGAGATCGCCGAGCTGTTCCAGGAAGTTCGATTCGTAGAGCCGGCAGTAGATGTCTCCGAGGTAGATCGCGTCGTAGTCGTCGAGGTCCGACGCCCTGAGGTCCCGCAGGTTCGCGATCGTGGTGTTCAGCTCGAACGGACTCACGGAACTCGTGGCTCCTCCCATCGGTTGCTCCCTCATCTTCCGACCACGGTCCATGCCGCCGGCAGTTCCGCCCACAGGGCCTCGAAAGCGGCCGGAGTCGTCCGGGCGTCGATCGCCTCACGGTACCGCCGGACGAGAGGCGACAGCAGCTCGACCGGGAGGCTTCGCCCCTGCAGCTTCAACACGTCGACGCCCGCTTCGACGTAGGCCTCGACCTCCGTGATCCCGCTGATCTGTCGGCTCGGGAAAAACCGCGTGCCCACGCGCCGCCCGGAATCGAACAGCTCCCAGGGCTGCTGGCAGATCCTGAAGCAGGCCCCGACGCCCCCCCGCTTCATGCTCCCGGTTTGCCGCAGCCCCCGAAGAGCGCCCTCCGGCGCATCGTCCGCGTTTTCCGCTTGGGACGGGAACACGAACGGAAGGTGTGACGGCTTCAGATGCACGTAGCTCGGCATCCAGCATTTTCCGAGGAGGACGAACTCCTCGACCATGTGGACCATGATCTCCACGGAGATTCCCCGGACGGTCCTGATCTCGCGCATCTCCGCGGGGCTCACCGTTCCCGGCAGGACGACGGCGTGAGCGCCGAGGTCCCGAAAGAAAGCGACGTCCGCGACCGTTTGGGCGCCGCAGCCGATGCTGGCCGTCAGCCGGAGATCTTCGAACTGCCGCCTCAGCGCCACCAGGGTTCCGATGTCGTTCACGATGACGTCCCGAATTCCCAGATCCAGAAGGGCGGGAACGCGCTCGAACAGGCGGGCCCTTTCCGCCGGCTTCGGGATCGTGTTCAGCGCCACCTGGAGCGTCCGGCCGGCCGAAAAGACCTCTCGTTGCGCGGCCACCAGCTGGTTCCAGGAGAGCTCCCTGCGGGCGCCGCCCCGGCTCCAGCCCTCGAGACCCACGTACACGGCGTCGGCCCCCGCCTCGAGCGCGGTCGGGATCGCCTCGGGACTTCCGGCGGGCGCGAGGAGGACGGGTACCGCCATCACCTCACCCGAAATACTACGTGCCGTCGACTATTCATCGCGTGGAGTGATTGTAGGCTTCGCTTGCAGCCCGGCGTCAAGCGGTATCTCGATTTAGTCGTTCCCTGTAGTCTCCGGCGATGGCCACGCGCCACAGCCTTGCCGAGACCTACCGCACGATGGCCCATCTGCGGCGGTTCTTCGAGTCGGTCCGAAGGACCATCACGACCGAGCCGACGAATGGCGGCCTCACTCCCGCGCAGCAGTTCGCCCTTCTGACTCTCGCGGGCAACCCCTCGAGCGAGCCGCTGACCATCGGCGATCTCGCCCGCCAGACCTTCGCCACGATGAACACGACGTCCGCCCTCGTCCGGCGGATGGAGCGCGCCGGCCTCGTCCGGACGAGGCGCTCCGCGAAGGATCACCGCTTCGTTTACGTGAGCCTGACCGCCTCGGGTGAACGCCGCCTTCGGCCCTCCACGGCGGCGGTCGTTGAAGCCCTGCGCGCGGCAGCCGACGAACAGGGGCGAGCGCCGTTGCGTGCCGCGTTCGAGACATGGTTCGACAACTGGGGCGCCGTCATCAAGGCGCTGTCTTCTTCCGGCGCGCGCGGGCCCCGCCGAACGCGCGCCGCCGGACGGGGCTCCCGCGGCTAGGGTCGCTACTTCCTCTTGTCACTCACCTGGGTGAGCAGGGAATCGCTCATATGCGTGACCAGGCCGTGAAACACGTGTTTCACCTTCCGGAAGGTCGGATCCGTGAAGATTTTCTCGAGCGCCGCGAGGTTCTCGAGGTCCACCTGGACGAGTCGCTGCGGCGATGACCCGCCCAGCATGCTCTTGAAGACGCGGACGCCCTTGACGCCCTTGAACTTCAGCCAGATGTCCTTGCCGGGTCCCTTGGAGTACTTCTCGTACTCCTTCAGCTTTCCGGGGAGGACGTCGAACCGATACTCGAACGTGACCATGAAACTCCCTCCTTGATTCCTATCTTCCCGTCCAGACGGCCGCCCTCTTCCCGAGGAACGCGGAGATCCCTTCCTGGGCATCGACCGCCATGGCGTTCATCGACATGATCTCCTTGGCATACGCGTACGCCTTCGCCTGGTCGAGATCGACCTGCGAGTAGAAAGCCTGCTTCCCGATTCCGAGCGTGACGGGGCTCGCCTCCGCGATCCGCGCCGCGAGCTTGCGCGTCTCCTCGCGTAGCGCGCCGGCGGGCACGACGCTGTTGACGAGCCCCCACTCCGCCGCCGTCCTCGCGTCGATCGGGTCCCCGGTCAGGAGCATCCCGAGGGCGCGTTTGCGGCCGACCGCGCGGCTCAACGCGACCATGGGCGTCGTGCAGAAGAGCCCGATCCTGACGCCGGGAGTCGCGAACCACGCTTCCTCGACCGCCACGGCGAGGTCGCATGTCGCCACGAGCTGGCATCCGGCCGCCGTCGCGACGCCCTGGACCTCGGCGATGACCGGCTGCGGAATCGACTGGATCAGCGTCATCAGTTCGGCGCAGACGTCGAAGATCTGGCGGTAGTCGTTGATGTCCCTCCCGACCAGCTCGCCGAGATCGTGCCCGGAGCTGTAGACTTTTCCGGCCGCGGCGAGGATGACGGCGCGGAGCTGTCTGTCCTCGCCGATCCGCGCGAGGCAGTCCATCAGCTCCCGCATGAGTCCCAACGAGAGGGCGTTGCGCCTTGCCGGGCGATTCAGCGTCACGACGGCGACGGGCCCGTCCGTCTCGAAGCAGAGGCTTTCGTATCCCATCTGACGCCTCCTTTCCCGGCCGGCTCTCTCTAGTGCCCGCAATACTGCGGGTAATACTCTCCGTCGGAGGTCCACTCGGGGAATTGCGCGCGCACCTCGCCGAGGGGATGGAAGTCGGCGTCGAACTCCAGGGCGACCACGCGCTGATCCTGCCCGTCGTAGTACCGGAAGACATAGCGCCCGTCCGGCAGAGCCAGCGCGTCGATGGCCCGACTGTCGTCGAAATTGAGCGCCATGCAGACCAGAAGTTCGGGGACCGAATAGACGACGCCCTTGATCGTCAGGGCCTGTCCGCCGCTCCCGAGCGGGCCGTAGCGGCTTTCGATCAGCGCCGGGCCTTTCAACCCAGCCACGCGCTCACGCTCCCTGCTGAGCCGCCGCGGGCCGCTTGAAGATCAGGTGCAGGCCGATCGTGCCGTAGGCGACGCCGTCCTTGTTCGGAGCGATGAGAGGGGCCGCCGAGACGAGCTCCCAGCCCTCGGAGCCGGCGTCGTTTATCCATGTGTCCAAGCCGCTCACCATTCCCCCGTCTCCATCGCTGAAGATGACCATTCGATCAAAGTACTCCCACTGCATGATCGCTCCCGTTCCTTCATCAGCCTAGCACACGGTCCCGGGGAAACGGCGTCTCTTCAGGCTTTTGCGAGGTGATCGGCGAGCCAGGCGCTGAGGGTCTCGCAAGCCGAGCGGTTGAATCGCAGCTCGCTGTGATTGAACCAGCGCGGGAGGTAGCGGATCAGTCCGTTCTCGTGTTGCACGTCCGGGCGGATGTCCAGGGAGACGAGGCGCTTTTCGGACGAGGGGAGCTGGGCCTGAAGGGCCGCGGCGCTGTCCAGCAGCGCCTGGATGTCGCGCTCCGAATAGAGGAGAAGGCAGGGGCGGTCGTGCGACGGAATGGGCCCCAGCTTCTCGAGCAGCTCGAGGACATACCCCGAGTAAGGCTCGCGGAGTCCCGGGCTCGGGAGGTTCTCGAACATCCACTTGCCCTGTGGAGACATCTGCATCATGACGGATGGTGACATCGCCACCATGACGTCCGCTGACGACATCAGCGCCAACCTCCCCCCCAGGCTGTGGCCGAGGGCGGCCGTCCTGCCGAAGCGCCGGACGAAAGCGACGGCGGCTTCCAGCTCTTCGCGCATCGCCGGGCCGATCGGAGCCAGGTTCTCGCCGTGACCGCACAGGTCGATCGCGAGCACGGCGATGCCTTTCTCGGCGACGGCCGTCACGACCCCCAGCATCTGTTCCTTCGACCCGCCATAGCCGTGGCACACCACGGCGCCCCCGCGCGGCGAAGCGGGCGAGAACAGGAAGCCGGGAATGGTGTGGCCGTCGGGCGCGGTCAGGCCGCTCAGCCGTTGAAACTCCATCTATCCCTCCCGCGCCCCGGCCTCGAGGGCCGAGAGGCGCGCCTTCATTTCCTTCTGCTGCTGCCACCGCTGGGTCACGTCCTGAACCATCGCGGCCACGCCCGTGAGCTCGCCGCTCTCCGCGCGGACGAGGACGACGTTGAATTCGATCGAGATCCGCGCGCCGTCCTTCCTCACGGCCGGAACCGCGAGCGGGTCGCGGCCGTACTTCGTGACCCCGGTCGCCATGACTTTGACCCAGCCTTCCCAGTGCCGGGCCTGCTGGCGCTCGGGGACGATCAGGTCCAGCGATTGTCCAAGCGCCTCCTGCGCCGTGTAGCCGAACAGGGTCTCGGCTCCGGCGTTCCAGAGACGAATCTTCCCTTCCCGGTCCGCGAACAGGATCGCCATCGGGCTGTTCTCGACGATTCTCCGGCACAGCAAGGCATGTTCAGCGGTCTCGATCATGTGATGCTCCTTCAACGGTCGCGCTCGCAAGCGGAGTGGGGGAGTCCGCGGCGCTGCGGAAAGCGGGGGCCGAAGTCGTGTAACGGGCGGATCGCCCCTCCCGGGGGTGCGCCACACGGATGCGCGCGTCGAGGATGCGACAGCCTCTGCCGGGAGAACCCACGAAGACCGGGGCGAGCTCGAGCTCCGCGAGATCGGGGACCTCCTCGACGAGGCGGGAGACGCGGAGGAGGATGTCGTGAATGGCCTCGATGTCGGCCGGGGGATACCCGCGATAACCCGCGAGCAGCGGATAGCCCCGGGCTTCACGCAGCATGGCGGCGGCCGCGCGGTCGGTCAGGGGGGTGACGCGAACGACGGGGTCCGCGATCACTTCGACGTGGATTCCGCCGAGCCCGAACGCGATGAGAGGCCCGAAGGAAGCGTCCTCGAACATTCCGACCGTCACCTCGACGTCTTTCCTGACCATCGGCTGCACGAGCACTCCGTCCTTCGCCGCGAGGCTGCCGTCCGCTTCCAGTGAACGGCGAATCACTTCGAAGACTTTCCGGACGGCGGTCTCGTCGCCCACGTTCAGTCGGACCGCCCCTTTCTCCGTCTTGTGAAAAACCCCGGGCGAGGCCGACTTGACGGCGACCGGGAACCCGACGCTTCGGGCCAGCTTCGCGGTCTCGTCGGCCGTGCGGGCGACGCCTCCCGGTGCGACGGGAAGGTGCATGGCCAGGAGGACCGCTCTCGCCTCCTCCGCCGTGAGCCAGCCCGCTCCGCGCCCCTCGATCGCCTCCCGGCAGGTTCGGCGCGCGGAGGCGGGATCGATGTCGTCGAAGTCGGGGACGATCCCGCGCGGGCGCGCGCGCCACACGGCGTACGACGCGACCTTTCCGAGCACGCGCGCTGCCGATTCCGGGTACGCATACGTGGGAATGCTCTCGCCCTCGAGGGCGATCGGCCCGCTGTCATCCTCCTTCGCCACGAGGCAAGCCAGGACCGGCTTGGCGGCGCCTCCCGCGGCTCGCCCCTTCGCCGTGCCCCGCCGGATCGCCTCGAGCATCGAGGCCGATTCGTCCGCGTCGAGCGGGGTCTGGATCGCGATGACGGAATCCACCTCGCGATCGAGGAGGAGCGCTTCGAGCGCCTGCGCGTACTGCTCCGCCGTGGCCGAGGCGGCGAGCTCCAGGGGATTGCCGATCGCCGTGCCGGCCGGAAGAAAGGCCTCGATCCGTTTTGCCGTGGCATCGGAGAGCGGAGGCACGGACAGGCGCGCTGCCTCACAGGCACCCGCGCAGAGGATGCCGGGGCCGCTTCGGTCCGAGAGGATCGCGACGCGGCGCCCCGCCGGCAGAGGCTGCCGGTCGAGGGCGGAGGCGAGGTCGAACATCTCGTCCAGCGTCTCGGCGCGGATGACACCCGTCTGGCGGAAGAGCGCATCGACCGCGGCGTCGTCCGCGACGAGAGCCGCCCCGCCCGATCCCGCCTCCAGGCTCGCCGGCCGGCGCCCCGGCTTCACGACCACGATCGGCTTCCCCCCGCTGACGCGCCGCGCGACCCGCGCGAAACGGCGCGGATTCCCGAACGACTCGAGGTAAAGAAGGATGACCCGCGTCGCTTCGTCGCCCTCCCAGTACTGCAGGAGGTCGTTGCCGGAGATGTCGGCCTTGTTCCCCACGCTGATGAAGGTCGAGATCCCCACGCGGCGCTGCCGCGCGAGGGCCAGCATGGCGAGCCCCAGCGCGCTGCTCTGGGACAACATCGCGACGCTCCCGCTCGGAGGAAGAGTCGCGGACAGCGAGGCGTTGAGCCGGACGGCGGGATCGGTGTTCAGGAGACCCATGGAGTTGGGCCCGACCATCCGCATGCCGTGGCCCCGAACTTTCTCCAGGAGCTTTTCCTGCAGGGCGCGCCCCTCGGCGCCCGCCTCGGCGAATCCCGCCGTGACGACGACGAGAGCCCGGATGCCCGCGGCGGCGCAGCCGTCCACGGCTTCAAGCACCGCGTCCCGCGGCGCCACGATGATGGCGAGATCGGTTCCTTGCGGGAGCTCGCGTGCGGAGGGATAGGCCGGCCACGGCGCGACGGACGGGAGGGCCGGGCTCGCCGAGTAGACCGGGCCCTGGAATCCTCCCCGGGACAACGCGTCGAGGATGCGCATCCCGATGCCCGAGGTGTCGAGCGATGCGACGACGGCAAGGGACCGCGGCTGGAAGAAGGGACGAAGCGATGCGGTCGTGAAGACGCGGTCCCTCATCTCCGAACGGCTGACGCTGTCCTCGCTCGGAGCGACGGAAAAGTCGATCTCGACGGATTCATCCTCGATCTTCGAGTGAATCGGAAAGCCCGACTGGCGGAACGTCTCCAGCATCATCTGGTTCCCGAGCAGGGTCAGGGCCCAGAAGCGCACGAAGCCGTGTCGCGCCGCCAGGAGGGCCAGCCGCTCGAGAAGAAGACCTCCGAGGCCCTTCCCCTGAAACTCGTCGTCCACGGCGAAGGCCACTTCGGCGCTGACCTCGTCGCGCGCGACATAGGAGCCGGTCGCGATGATCCGGGACGTGCCCTCGACGACGCGGCTCACGATCAGAGTGAGCTGCGCCCGGGGATTGGAAGAATCGCATTGCCGCCGGACCAGCGACTCCGCGGGGTCGGCGGCGGAGAAGAAACGGCGCCGCTTCGACTCCGACGAGAGCTGATGGAAGAACTCGCGCAGCGCGTCGAGGTCTCCCGGCTCCGACGGGCGGATGAAAGCGGTGGATCCGTCGCGCAGGATCAGACGGCCGGATTCCGCGGAGTCCTGGTAGGTCGGCGGCAGGAAGAGGGTTCGCAACGTCGTGCCGTACCCGGGGCGTCAGCCGCCGTCATGTTAGCACCGGATGCGGTCCGCTATCATCCCGCGCGTGTCTCCGGCCTTCCCGGTTTTCGACGCCCACATCCACGTCGGGCCGCATGACCAGATGAACGAGGGAGCCCGCCGCTTCATGCTCGGCGGGCGGGACGACCTGGACCTCCTCGGACGGGTCATGCGCTCGGCCGATGCTCTCCTCGGGGCGATGGACGCCGAGGGGATCGCACGGGCCGCCTTGATCAACTCCGTGGCTCCCGACGTCATCGGGATCACCGACCTCGTCAATCCCTGGATCGCGCGCTACGTGGAGGGCCACCGCGACCGGCTCGTTCCGGTCGGGGGGATCCACCCGCGGCACTCGCGCGACGTTGCCGGGGACGTGAAGAGGCTGCTGGACGTCTACCGCCTCGGCGCGATCAAGCTGCACCCGCCGCACATGGAGATGGCCGCGAACGCCTACCGGACCGAATGCCCCTCTCTCGCGGAGGTCTATCGACTGGCGGGAGAAGCGAAGCGGCCCGTCCTGATCCACACGGGGACGTCCATTTTCCCCGGCGCCCGCAACGTCTACGCGGACCCGATGGCGTGCGACGACGTGGCCGTCGATTTCCCCGGGACAACCCTCGTCCTCTGCCACGCCGGCCGCCCTCTCTGGTACGACACGGCGTTTTTTCTCGCGAGGCGGCATCCGAACGTCTGGCTCGATCTCTCGGGGATCCCGCCGGCGAGGCTTCTCGCGGTCCTTCCGCGGATTGCCGAGATCGCCGATCGCGTCCTGTGGGGAACCGACTGGCCGTCGAAGGGAGTCCGGTCGATGCGCCGGAACGTCGAGGACTTCCTGTCTCTTCCGCTCTCGGATGCGGTGCGGAGAAAAATCCTCTTCGACAACGCCGCCGCGCTCTTTCCCGCCTGACGTTCTCGACAGGAGATTTGAAGACGGTGAGATCATCGTACGTCAGGGAGAGCCTGGCCGGCTGATCGCACTTTGGTCCTCACACCTGGTTCCCGCCTGGGTCCTTACGAGATCCTGGCTCCTCTCGGAGCCGGCGGGATGGGTGAGGTCTACCGGGCCAGAGACAGCCGCCTCGGTCGCGAGGTCGCGGTCAAGGTGCTGCCGGAGGAGCTGGCAAACGACCCCGAGGCGCTCGCGCGGTTCGAGCGGGAGGCCAAGGCGGTCGCGGCACTCTCGCATCCGAACATCCTGGCGATTCACGATTTCGGAACGCACGAGGGCATCTCCTACGCCGTCATGGAGCTGTTGGAGGGCGAGACGCTGCGCGGCAAGCTCGACGCCGGACCGATCCCGCAGAAGCAGGCCGTGGACTTCGCGCTTCAGATCGCGAAGGGCCTCTCCGCGGCGTACGAGAAGGGCGTCGTCCACCGGGACCTGAAGCCCGAAAACCTCTTCGTCCTGAAGGACGGCCACGTCAAGATTCTCGACTTTGGCCTCGCGAAGAGAGTCGAGTCTGCCCCGCCGGGCCAGGAGACCAGTGCGCCAACACGCTCGGGCAGCACGGAACCCGGGGCGATCCTGGGGACGATGGGCTACATGTCGCCCGAGCAGGTGCGGGGGCTTCCCGTCGATCACCGGTCGGATTTCTTCTCATTCGGAGCGATCCTCTACGAGATGCTTTCCGGTAAGAAGGCATTCAAGAGAGACACGGCGAGCGACACGATGGCGGCGATCCTGCGGGACGAACCGTCCGAACTGTCGGGGTCGGAACGGAACATCTCGCCCGCTCTAGACAACATCGTCCGGCATTGCCTGGAGAAGGACCGGGACAACCGTTTTCAATCGGCGAAGGACATTGTGTTCGCACTTTCCGAGCAGTCCTCGGCGACCGCGACGAGCGGCGCGCGATTGGTGTCGCAACAAGCGGGAAAGAGGAACGTCTTCATCGCCGTCGTGGCTCTCGTCGTCCTCGCGGTCGCGAGCATCATTCTCGTGCGCCGGCCTCAGAAGACCTCGGACGAGGTCGGGGCCGTCAAGCGTCTGGTTGTGCTGCCGTTTGAGAATCTGGGAGCTCCGGAGGACGACTATTTCGCCGACGGCATGGCCGACGCCGTGCGCGGCAAGCTCACTTCATTGCCGGGCATTGAGGTGATCGCCAGAGGCAGCTCGATCCCGTACAAGAAGAGAAAGAAGACGCCGGACCAGATCGCCCACGAGCTCGAGGCGAAATATCTGCTGACGGCAACCGTGCGCTGGGAGAAGAGCGGAAGCACCAGCCGCGTGCAGGTCAGCCCTGAACTGGTCGAGGTGAAAGGGACCGGTGCTGCCACCTCGAAGTGGCAGCAACCCTTCGACGCTGCGCTGACGGACGTCTTCCAGGTGCAATCGGACATCGCGACGCGGGTGGCACAGGCGCTCGACGTGGCGCTCGCGGCGAGCAACGAGAAGTGGCTTGCGGAGAAGCCCACGCAGAACCTCGCCGCCTACGACGCCTTCTTGAAGGGCGAAGCGGCTTCGAGGAGTATGGCGATCAACGATCCGGTCAGCCTGCGCAAGGCGCTCGGGCTCTACGAGCAAGCCGTGGCCCTCGATCCCGGCTTCGCGCGGGCCTGGGCGCAGATTTCCAAAGCCGATTCGATCCTGCACGGCAACAGCGTCCCGACGCCGGAGCTGGCAGAACGCGCGCGCCAGACCGCGGAGAAGGCGGTGGCCCTCGCGCCAGACCAGCCCGACGGATACCTGGCCCTTGGCACCTACATGCGCGTGGTCGTCGCGGACTTCAGCCGAGCGCTGGAGCAGTATGCGAAGGGGCGGGGCGTTGCGCCCGGCAACGCCGACTTGCTCAGGGCAACCGCGTTGACCGAGCAGAACCTCGGACACTGGGACGCGGCGGTGGAGCACTTCAAGCAGGCAGAACGCCTCGATCCCCGGTCGATCAACAACAAGTGGACGCTTGGCATCGCGCTGCTTCGTCTGAGGCGATATCCCGAAGCGCGCGAAGCTTTCGACCGTGGGCTCGCTCTCGCGCCCGCAAACCTCACCCTGATCGAGCAAAAGGCGATGACGTTCCTCGGGGAGGGAAGTCTCGCGGGAGCGCGATCCGTGTTGCACGCCGTGCCCAAAGAGGTCGAGCCCACCGCAATGGTGTCCTATCTGGCGACTTACTTCGATCTCGTCTGGCTCCTCGACGAGGAGCAGCGTGAGCTGCTTCTGCGTCTGACGCCGAGCGCCTTCGACAACAACAGGGGGTTCTGGAGCCTCTGCCTCGTCCAGGCCTCTGCGCTGAGGGGTGATGCGGCCGGCGTGCGCTCACATGGCGAGGAAGCGAGAAAGGCCTTCGAGGAGCAGCTCCTCGCGGCGCCCGAGGATGCGCAGCTCCACGCCCAACTCGGCCTCGCGCTGGCCTACCTCGGCAAAAGAGACGAAGCTATCCACGAGGGGAAACGCGGTGTCGCGCTCCTGCCCGTGACCAAAGATGCTTACCTCGGTCCCTATCTCGAGCACCAGCTCGTGCGCATCTACATGCTCGTCGGAGAGCCGGAGAAGGCGCTCAGCCAGCTGGAGCCGCTCCTGGAGATCCCATACGTCCTCTCGCCCGGTTGGCTCAGGATCGACCCGAACTTTGACCCGTTGCGAAAAGGCCCGAGATTCCAGAGACTCGTCGAGAGGGCGAAATGAACCTCGATTCCGGAACGCCGTTCTGTCCTTACGAGATGTTCGCGCGGCGGAGCGTTCATCGGCGACTGCTAGGATCGCGTGAATGTTGACGCTCAGAACGTCCGAGATCCGCGACAAGTACTCGGGCGAGGTGATCGGCGAGGTGGCGCAGGACACCCGCCGGGACCTGCGCGCGAAAATCCACAGGGCATTCCAGGCCAGGGAAACCGTCAGGAAGACGAGCTTCGAGGAGCGCGCCGAGCTGGGGCGCCGCATCGCGCGGAGGCTCGAGGAGCGCCGTCCCGAGTTCGAGGAGTTGATGGTCCGCGAAGCAGGCCAGCCCCGCAAGTTCGCGCGGTGGGAGATGGACCGCGCCATCGCGAGCGCCTTGAACCTCGAGCGAAGGCTGGACCTCCTCAAGCCCCGCGAGCTCGCCGCGGCCTCGGGGAGGAACATCCTCACCCGCGAGCCATACGGCGTCGTCGCCGTGCTCCCGCCGCGCAACACGCCCCTCGTCGTGCCGCTCTACACGATGCTCTCCGCCCTCGGGGCCGGGAACGCCGTTGTGGAGAAACCTTCGAGCCTCGTTCCCCTCATCTGCCAGCGGCTCGTGCAGATCGCCGTCGAAGCCGGGTGCCCGGCCGAGAGCGTTCAGTTTTCCACGTGCCCCGGGGAGGACGCCGCGTGGGAGTTCATCGAAAACCCCGAGGTCGACGTCCTCGTGCACTACGCATCCAGCCCCGTCGGGAAGGACAACCTGATCAAGATGGGCTCTTACCTCGAGAGGACGAAGAAAACCCTCGGCGAGTGCATGCTCCACGTCGGAGGCCGGATGAAGAAGTACGTCCCCGAGCTCGCGGGGAACGACCCGTTCATCGTGCTCGAGAGCGCGGACCTGACAAAGGCCGCCGCCGCCGGCCTCCTCGGGGGGTTCGCGCACAGCGGGCAGCTCTGCATCGCCGCCAAGCGGTTCCTCGTGCAGCGCTCCGTCGCCTCGGAGTTCCGGGACCGCCTCGTCGAGGGGATCCGCCGGCTGAAGGTGGGCGACCCGCGCGACGAGGAGACGGACATCGGACCCATCGGAAAGCACGAAAGCCTGGACATCGCGACGTACCAGGTCCAGGAAGCCCTGGAGCGCGGCGGCCGCCTTCTCGTCGGAGGCCAGGCCGCCTCTCCGTTCTTCACCCCCACGCTGATCGAGTTCGAGAAAGGGCGGATCCTGGGGATGCGTGAGGACGAGAAGCCCTTCCTCTGGACCGAGGAGGCCTTCGCCCCGGTCCGTTCCTTCGTCGTCTTCGACACGATCGAGGAGGCCGTGGCCCTGGCCAACGACAGCCCTTACGGGCTGGGAGCCAGCGTCTTCGGGGAGCTGGAAGCCGCCTCGGCCGTCGGACGGGAGCTGGCCGCCGGGCGGGTCATGATCAACGAGGGGCCGCTCTACAGCGATTACTCTCTGCCGATCGGCGGGATTCGCGACAGCGGGCTGAACGGTTCGACCGACAAGATCGAGGAAATGGCCTACATCAAGCGGATTCACCTGGCGACGTGACGCCGGTCTTTCCCCGGTGGCGGCGCCGCCGCGTGCCGGGTAGACTCGCCGCCGCGCGATGGCGATCTTCGGAAAAGGCGGCGGTACGGCGGCCGCGGACCACGGAGAGCCGGGCTTGCGGATCTCCTTCATTGGCGCGCAGATGCGGTTTCAGGGAGAGCTTCTCGGGGACGAGGACGTCCTCGTGGAGGGGCGCCTCGAAGGCCGCGTGAAGATCTCGCGAGCCTTCCGCGTGGGTCCGCAGGGCGTGGTGATGGCCGAGGTCGCGGCCGCCACAGTCGCCATCGCGGGTCGCGTCGTCGGCAACGTGAGCGCCGACGAGCGAGTGGAAATCCTCCCGACGGGCATTCTCGAAGGCAACATCCAGGCTCCCCGCATCGTCATTGGCGAGGGGGCCCGATTCACGGGACGCATCGACATGGGCGGCGGGACCGCGCCCCCGTCGCCGTCGAGCTGACCCGCACGCGAAAGGAACGCATCGACATGGCCTTATCCGCACCCCCTCACGGGAACTGGATAGCGGGGAAGTGGGTCCCCGCCCGCTCCGGCCGCACGTTCGAGAACCGCAACCCCGCGGACGTCACCGACCTGATCGGCCGTTTCGCCGACTCCGACGAGCGCGACGCGAAGGAGGCGGTCGACGTCGCCGCGGAGGCCTACAAGACATGGCGCCTCGTGCCCGGTCCGCAGCGGGGGGAGATCCTCTACCGGCTCGGAGAGATCCTGCGCGACCGCAAGGAGGCATACGCGCGCGACATGACTCGCGAGATGGGGAAGGTGCTCAAGGAAGCGCGCGGCGACGTGCAGGAAGCCATCGACATGGCCTTCCTCATGGGCGGCGAGGGCCGACGGCTGCACGGGCAGACGACGCCCTCCGAGCTGCCGAACAAGTTCGCGATGTCGGTGCGGTCGCCGATCGGCGTCTGCGCGTTCATCACGCCGTGGAACTTCCCGATGGCGATCCCGGCCTGGAAGACGACCGCCGCGCTCGTATGCGGCGACACGGTCGTCATCAAGCCCGCCACCGACACGCCGCTCTCGGTCGTGAACTTCGCGCGCGCTCTCGAGGATGCCGGCCTCCCCGCCGGTGTCTTCAATGTCGTCACGGGCAGCGGCACGAAGGTGGGCATGCCGCTCCTCAAGGACCCGCGCGTCAAGGTCGTCTCCTTCACGGGTTCGACGGCGGTGGGGCAGACGATCAACGAGGCCTGCGCGCCCTCCTTCAAGCACGTTCACCTGGAGATGGGCGGCAAGAACCCCATCCTCGTCATGGAAGACGCGAACCTCGAGCTGGCCGTCGACGGGGCGATCTGGGGCGCGTTCGGCACGAGCGGCCAGCGCTGCACGGCGTCCTCGCGCCTCCTCGTCCACAAGAGGGTCGTCCGGAAGTTCACGGCGATGCTCGCCGAACGCGCGAATGCCCTGAAGGTCGGCAGCGGCCTCGACGAGAAGATCGAGATGGGGCCGTCCATCAACGAGAGCCAGCTCGACACGGTTCTCGACTACATCTCCATCGGAAAGGCCGAGGGCGCCAAGTGCGTCGCCGGCGGCCGGCGGCTCGCGGGCAAGGCGCACGAGAAAGGCTGGTTCGTTGCGCCGACCGTGTTCGGCGACTGCCACCGCTCGATGCGCATCGCGCGCGAGGAGATTTTCGGGCCCGTGACCTCGATCGTTCCGATCGGGTCGCTCGAAGAGGGCATCGACATCGCGAACGACAGCGAGTACGGCCTCTCGTCGGCCATCTTCACGCAGGACGTGAACAAGGCGTTCGTCGCGATGCGCGATCTCGAGGCCGGCATCTTCTACGTGAACCTTCCGACGATCGGCGCCGAGACGCACCTGCCCTTCGGCGGAACGAAGAAGACGGGCAACGGACACCGCGAGGCGGGCCTCGCCGCCCTGGACGTGTTCAGCGAGTGGAAGTCGATCTACGTCGACTTCTCCGGAACCATCCAGAAAGCCCAGATCGACGTTCCGGCAGGGGAGACGGCGGCGAAGCCGAGGAGGAAGACGAAGGGCTGAGGCCTCATGCGTTCAGCCCCTTCGCCTTCCGATAGGCCGGGAGCGCCGCTGCCAGGATTCTCACGGCGTCCCTGAGGTCGTCTTCCTTCAGGACGTACGCGATCCGGATCTCGTCGAGCCCGAGGCCGGGGGTGACATAGAAGCCGCTGGCGGGGGCGACCATGACCGTCTTCCCGCCGAGCGTGAAGTCCGAGAGGAGCCAGGCGGCGAAGTCGTCGCTGTCCTGAACGGGCAGGCGCGCGATGAAGTAGAAGGCTCCCTCGGGCTTTCTGAGGAAGACGCCAGGGATCTTCGAGAGCCCCTCGTACAGCGTATCGCGCCTCTTCTGGTACTCGCGGATGATGCCCTGGTAGTAGTCGGGCCCGAGCTCCAGCGCTCCGGGCGCGATGGCCTGGGCCAGCCCCGGCGGCGAGAGGCGGCCCTGGGCCATGCGGTTGCAGGCCGCCGCGACCTCGAGATTCCGGGTCACGAGGGCGCCCAGCCGGATGCCGCAGGCCGAGAAGCGCTTCGAGAGCGAGTCCACGACCACGACCTCGCCCTCGAACCCCGCCAGCGAAAGGGCGCTGACGGATTCCCGGCCGTCGTAGAGAAACTCGCGGTAGACCTCGTCGGAAACGAAGAAAAGGCCATGGTCGCGGCAGAACTCGGCCGCGCGGACGATTTCCTCCTTCGAGTAGACGGTCCCGGTCGGGTTGTTCGGATTGCAGAGGAGGACGAGGCGGGTCTTCGGCGTCAGCGCCTTCTCCCACAAGGCTCGCGCCGGAAGGTGGAAGCCATCCTCACCGTGCGTGACGATCGGGCGCAGGCTGAGGCCCGCCATCGCCGCGAAGGAGCGGTAGTTCGTGTAGAGCGGCTCCACCGTCAGGATCTCGCCTCCCGGATCGGCGCAGGCCATGAAGGCGAAGAGGAGCGCTTCGCTCCCGCCCGTGGTCGCGAGCGCCTCGCCCCTCTTCAGCACGATGCCGAGCTTCCCGTAGTACGCGTGGAGAAAGTCGAGATACTCCGGGGTCCCGTTCGAGGGCGAGTAGGCGTAGGTCTTGACCTTCAGAGTTGTCAGGCGCCGACGCATCGGCTCCGGCGTCTCGAGATCGGGCTGGCCGATGTTCAGGTGATAGACCGAGACGCCGCGCTTCTTCGCCTCGTCCGCCAGTGGCATGAGCTTGCGGATCGGCGAGGCTGGCATTGCGAGGCCGCGGCTGGAGACGGTGGCGGCGGTCTTGGTGGTGGTGCTCATGGCGCGTCCAGACTAGCAGACGTGCCCGTGGTCCGGACGCCTTCAGCCCTTCTTCCGACTCCCGGTCGCCCGCTTCGTCGCGGTTTTTTTCCTCTGAATTCCCGGGGTCGCCGCCTCTTGAAGCTCGAGGAAGGCGCTCAGCTCTTTGTGCAGCTCCGTCAGTTCCTGCTCGTGCCTTGCCTCGTCTGCCTTGAGGCCTGCCAGGAGCGATCTCCAATCCTCGTCGTCGCAGTGCGTGATGGCCCTTTGATACAGGTTCTGGGCGCTCTTCTCCTGCGCCAGAGCCATCTTGAAGATCTTCGACAGCTCTTCTCTCCTCTTTGCGATCATGGCTTTGCCCTTCATGGCCTCACGTCCTTTCCCGGATCGAGATCATCCTAGGATAGGAACTCTGAGTCTCACCCGCAAGAGCGATGAAGGGGAATTTCCACTCCGTTCAGCGGGCCCCGGCCATCGTCACGACGCTGCCGTCGTTCGTCCCGGGACTGACGGGACCTCCGTCATTGACGACGCCGTACGCGATGAAGTGGTCGTCGCCGGACACCTTCAGCACGCGGACGTAACCGTTCGAGACGCCGAAGTCCGCCAGCACCGAGTTGAACTGGTGCCATTCTCCCGGGAGTAGCGTGATCGCGAACTGGCCGGCCAACCGCATCGTGACGCCGTCGTAGACCTCGTAGCTCAGCGTCACCGGCCGCCCGACGTCTCCGACGTTCACGAGCGCGAGGTTCGAGCGGGTGCCTCCGTCCTGCCTCAGGCCCGTCACGAACGCCTCCGAGATCGCCGCGGCCGAGGGCGGAACCCCGGCGTACGACACGCCGTACCGGCCGGCGCCGGCAGCCGCGGACGTGACGCGGGCGCCCGCCCAACCGCCGGCCGGAACGCCGCCGGCGGCCGCGAAAGTCACCTTCAGGGAGCCGGCGTGGGTGACGCCCGCAGCCCCGATCCCCGCGCTCTGCGTGCGCAGGAAGTCGACGACCCGCGGAATGATCCTCTGTTCGCCGGCCAGTAAGGGCACGGTGACGGGCGTCGTCGAGACACGGGCCGGGAGCGACTCCACGTACGACAGCGTCGCGACGAGGTCCGTCCCTCCCGGATTCGACAGGGTCAGCTCGGTCTCGAATACCGGCGTCTCCACGATCGCCGGAACGATCAGGGGTTCGGCGGAAAGGACCGTGCGGGACATCTCGAGGAACGAGCCGTCGTTCGTGCCGTTGTCGTTGATCACGCCGTACGCCACGAACGGGGCGGTGCCCGAGACCCGCTCCACCGTCGCATACCCGTTCGTCATGCCGGCCTGGTCGAGAACCCTGTCGATCTGATGCCATTCGCCCGGCTGCAGGGTCACGTCGGGCGCGAGCGTGACGCTGCGGGCGTCCCCGGGGTCGCCGGACCTCATGGTCAACCTGAAGGTGGCCGGTCCGGACTGGCCCGCGTTCAAAACGGCCATGTTGCTGCGGTCCGAAAGGTTCTGCCGGAGACCGTAGACGGCGACCTTCGATGCGCCGAGGCTCGCAGTGGATGGGGCGCCGTAGCCGACGCCCGCGCGCCCGATGCCCGACGGCGACGTCGTGCGCGTCTGCGCGAATACCGTGGGCGAAGCGCTCGTGCTGGTATACGCAACGCGCAACGTGCCGACGTCCTCCGCCGCGACGGGAACGCCTCTACCCTTCAGGAAGGCGATGACGTCGCCGATGACGAGCTGCTGTCCGGCTTCGACGCGCTGGACAACGGATCCGCCGGAGGGCACGATCCCGGCCGCGATCGAAGGCTCGGACGTGTACGTGAGCGTCAGGTCCACGGCCGTGCTTCCGGTGTTCGCGAGGGTCAGCTCCGACGAGAAGGTCGTTATGCCCGTCAGCTTGAGGACGACGGGCACGACCTCTTCGCGGCCCACGGGCAGACCCGACCCGGTGTTCAGGTAGGTCCAGCGCTTGGCGAGGCCGCAAAACCCTCCGGTCTCGCCGTCCGGCTGCCAGAACCCGGGCCACCGGACATCCATCATGTACTCGCTCGTCGTACTTTGCGGGACGACGGGAACCGTGACGCCGAGCTGCCCGGCTCCCACCAGCGCATCACCGAGGTTTCCGAGCGGAAGGCGCCCCGTGCCCGGGTCGTAGCCCATGAGCGTCGCCCTCGGAAAGGGGCCGCCCGCGAGCGCCGGGATGGGGGGGTTCGTCGGGTTCAGATAGATGCCGGGGAACGCGAATGCGAGCTGTACCGACGCGTGGCCCGCGAGATTCGACCCGATAGGGGGCGTGGAGGTCATGGCGACGTCGCTCGGGCACGGGAGGATGAGCTGGCGCTGGGCGCCGGCCGAGGCCGAGGCCACCACGAGCGTGATGGCGCCGCCCGCGCCGACGATCGGTTGCGGGCCGGCCGGGTCGACCGTGAACGTGCCCGTTACCGTGGGGCTACCGAAGGCGGGGATGAGCGGAATCCCGTTTAGCGTCACGGTCGTGTCGGCGGGCGGAGCTTTCTTGTCGAGGTTGACGATCACGAGCGCGGGCGAGAGCGCGGGCGAGCCGGGCGTGGCGCCCTGAAGGGCGATCTCGCCGACCGCCGGATCGACCACGAAGAGCCCCACCGGTGTGGCGAACTGCCAGCGGGCGCTGCCGCTGCCGCCGGCCTGGATGTTGGCCAGGTCGCCGCCGTTCGCCCCAAATGCGCCGAGGAGCGCGGCCAGCGGCCCGTAAAGAAGGAATTGGCCCCAATTTCGAAAGCGGCGTCCGGAGAGTCCCTGGACTCTGTCGCGTCTAAGCCTGCTAAACATGGTCAGAGTCCTTTCCAGGAGCAAATAGACATTGTTTCGCGTACGGACTCCCCTGATGCGGATGCAGTCCCACTGGAAGTGACTCCTCGCGGACTTTTCTTGCTGCACATCGGGTGGAAAAGGAAATGAGAAGGGGCGGACGTGCCGCCCCTTCTCCTGGAATGACTGCTGATTATGAAGGGCGAAGGGGCGGATCGGACGCCCCTTCGCTTACTCGATATGAATCGCTATGGACGAACCTTGAGAATGGGGGAGGTCCCGGTGCCCCCGAGGCTCGAGTTGACCGTGACCGTCGCCGGCTGAGGCACCCCGGTCAGGACCACGGTGTAAAGGCCGCCGCCGAGGAACGACATCGGCACGCCAGTCCCGTTCACCCCGTAGCCCATCAGC
>JBGPDK010000050.1:0-19733 GCA_041482235.1 Thermoanaerobaculia bacterium
GTCTTGCCCATGCGCTTCACGAGCAGCGCCTGGCCGAGGGCGTTGTTGATCTTGTGGGCGCCCGTGTGGAGGAGGTCTTCCCGCTTGAGGAAGATCCGGGCGCCGCCGAGGTTCTCCGAGAGCCGCCTCGCGTAAGTGAGCGGCGTCGGCCGGCCCGCGTACGACTTCAGGAGGTCGTGCAGCTCGCGCCGGAAGGCGGGGTCGCGTCGCGCGTCCTTGTAGGCGCGCGAAAGCTCCTCGAGCGGCGCCATGAGCGTCTCCGGCACGAAGCGCCCCCCGAACGCGCCGAAGCGCCCTTTCGAGTCGGCTTCCGGGGGGCGGAAACCGCCTCCACTCGCCTCAGGCACCTCGCACCTCCCGCACGAACGCCGCGATCTTCGCCGCGTCCTTGATTCCCGGCGCGGATTCGACGCCCGACGCCACGTCCACGACGTCCGGCCGCACGCTTCTCACGGCGTCCGCGACGTTCTCGGGTTTCAGTCCGCCCGCGAGGACCACCGGGCGCGATCGATCGACGCCGTCCAGCAGTTTCCAGTCGAACGTCTTGCCCGTTCCGCCGCCTACCCCTGTCAGAGACGTGTCGAAGTGGAGGGCGTCGCCTTCGGCTTTCTCCACTCGGGAGAGGTCGTCGCGGCCAATGCGAATGGTGTTCCAGAGGGTGATGTCCGAAGAGAACGATTTCTTGGAAAGTGAAAGACCAGGGAAAGACATCTGGATGACGTCGGGGCGGACGAGCTCGATCACTCGTCGAATCTCCTCGTCGTTGTTCCCGGCGAAGACCGCCACGACGCCTTTCACGCTCCCCGCCGCTCCATCCGTGCCGCCGATGCCGTCGGCGCAGCAGCCTTCTCGCAGCGCTTCTGCCTCTCCCTTCGCTCTCATTCGCAGAAATCTCCCCTCTTCCGGCGTGACCCGCCGCGGAGACCCCTCCGCGAAGACGAGACCTATCCAGTCGACGCGCGCGTGGAGGCAGGCGTCAACGTCTTCCTCCCTCGTGATCCCGCAAATCTTGATCTCCGTGGGGTTCTGCCGCGCAGCGTGCGCAGCATCGCGGCGGGGTCCGGCGCACTGAGAAGCGCTTCTCCCACCAGGAACGCGCCGAAGCCCGCGGCGGCGAGCGCTTCGACGTCACCAAGCGACCTGATGCCACTCTCGGCCACTCGCATGACGGACGCCGGCAGGAGAGCGCCGAGGCGGGCCATGCGCGGCAGGTCGATCTCGAACGTCTTCAGGTCCCGCGCATTCACGCCGACAATCTCCGCGCCCGCAGCGAGCGCGCGCTCGACTTCCACCTCGTCGTGCGCTTCCACGAGGACCGCGAGCGAGCGGGAGCGTGCGGCCACGAGGAGCCCCTCGAGGGCCGCGCCGTCGAGAGCTGCGGCGATGAGGAGCACGGCATCGGCGCCCAGGGCGGCGGCGAAATCGAGCTGGACCTCGTCCACGATGAAGTCCTTCATGAGCACGGGCAGGCCCGACGCCGCTTTCGCGCGCGGCAACCATGCGGGATGGCCGCCGAAGAAGTCCTGCTCGACGACGACCGACACCGCCGACGCTCCTCCGCGCCGATAGGCGCTGGCGACGGATTCGATGCGCGAAAACGCGTCGGGAAGAATCACGCCGGCGCTCGGGGAGCGGTGCTTGATCTCGGCGAGAAAAAGAGGAAGAGGAAGATTTTGCTTAGAAGAGGAAGAAGAAAGAAAAGAATTCTGCTCAGAAAGGGAAGAGAGGGCGGCCGTGAAGCGCACTCCATCTGGCGCAGCGAAGAGTGAGGGCACACCGGAGCCGGCCAGAGACCGTGCCCGCGCACCGGTGTCGGCGGTGAACTCCCCCGCCGCGATGCGGCGTCGCTTGGCCGCGAGAATCTCGCCCAGAATCGAGCCGCTCATTTCCTCTTGACCCTTTCTAAGAAATCCGAATCTTTCTCGGCCTCAAATTGCTTCTCCTCTCGAGATCCTGACGAGCGCATCGAGCGCTTCCTCCGCCTTCCCGTCATCGAGCGAGGCCTCGGCCCTCGCGACGCCTTCCCGGTAATCAGCGGCCAACCCCGCCACGACGAGCGCGGCGGCCGCGTTCATGAGGACGACGGCGCGCGCATCGCGCCGGAATCCGCGGAAGAGCGCGCGCAGGACCTCCGCGTTCGTTTCGGCGTCTCCGCCCTTCAAGGGATCGGGGTGTCCCTCGCCAAGGCCGAAGTCGACGGCCCCGAGCTGGAGCAGCTCGACGTCCCGGCCGCGAACGTCCGCGGCGAACGTGCGGCCGAAGGGCAGCAGCTCGTCGCCTCCCGACTCGTGCGAGAAAACGAGCGCGCGCTCGGCGCCGAGCGCCGCGAGGGCGCCCGCGATCACGGGGACCCGCTCGGGGCGATCCACGCCGACGATCTGCCGCGTGACGCCCACGGGATTCGAGAGCGGCCCCGCGAGGTTGAACACCGTGCGCAAGCCGAGCTCGCGCCTGAGCGGGCCGACCCTCTTCATCACCGGGTGGTAGAGAGGCGCGAACAGGAACGTGACGTTCGCGCTCGCGAGCGCCTCGGCGGCGCGGGCGGGAGTCATCTCGATGTCGACCCCGAGCGCGGCAAGGACGTCAGCCGAGCCGCACGCGGACGAGACTGCGCGGTTTCCGTGCTTGGCGACGGGCACCCCGGCGCCCGCGACGACGAAGGCGGCCGCGGTCGAGACGTTGAACGTGCCGAGTCCGTCCCCTCCGGTCCCGCAGACGTCGACGGCCCGGGCGGCCAAAGCCTGGTCCACCGGGGGACGCGTCAACCGCGCGCGGAGCACGTCCACTGCGCCGGCCACGGTCTCGATCGTCTCGCCCGCTGCGGCCAGCGCGGCGAGGAGGCCGCCCGCGATCGCTGCGGGCACGTCCTCGTCGAGGAGCGCTTCCACGGCGCTTCGCGCCTCCCCGCGCGTCAGCCGGACCCCGCGCGCCACGGCTCGAAGCGCGCGGTGGGCGGCAGTGGTCATGCGAGCCGTCCGGCCACGAAGTTCCTCAGGAGGCGCTCCCCTTCCGGGGTGAGGATGGACTCGGGATGGAACTGCACGCCCACGAGCGGGCGCGTCCGGTGCGCGAGCCCCATCACGAGCCCGCCGTCCGTCGTCGCCGTGATGCGGAGCTCGGCGGGAACCGAGCTCCTCTCGACGACGAGCGAGTGGTAACGCGTGGCCGTGAACGGGTTCGGCAGCCCCTCGAAGAGCCCTATCCCGTCGTGCGAGATCTCCGAGGTCTTGCCGTGCATCAGAACGGGCGCCCGGGAGACCTTTCCGCCGAACGCTGCGCCGAGAGCCTGATGGCCGAGACAGACGCCGAGAAGCGGGATGGTCTCGTTCCGTCGCATCAGCTCGCACGAGATCCCGGCGTCTTCCGGCCGGCCCGGTCCCGGGGACACGACGAGCCGGTCGGGCTTCGCGGCGAGAACGGCGTCGACGGTCAGGGCGTCGTTTCGCACGACGCGCACGTCCGCGTCGAGCGTCGAAAGGACCTGCACGAGGTTGTACGTGAACGAGTCGTAGTTGTCGACGACGAGGATCATCGGTACGTCCCCGCCGTTTCCACGGCGCGCATGAGGGCGCGCGCCTTGTTCTCGCACTCCGTGGCCTCGGCCCCGGGATCCGAGTCGGCGACGATGCCCGCGCCAGCCTGAATATGCAGCATGCCGTTCGCGACGACCGCCGTCCGGATCGCGATCGCGACGTCCAGGTTTCCGGCGAAATCGAGGTAACCCACGGCGCCGCCGTACGCGCCACGCCGCACCGGCTCGAGGTCCTCGATGATTTCCATGGCGCGTATTTTCGGCGCTCCGGTGAGCGTACCGGCGGGGAACGTCGCTGCCAGGGCATCCACGGCGTCGCGGCCGGGCGCGAGAACGCCCGTCACGCGCGAGGCGATGTGCATCACGTGGGAGTAGCGCTCCACGTGGAAGAAGTCCCGCACCCGCACGCTGCCGGCCTTCGCGACGCGCCCGAGGTCGTTCCTCCCCAGGTCCACGAGCATCACGTGCTCCGCGCGCTCCTTCGGGTCGGCGAGAAGCTCCCTCTCGAGCGCGAGGTCCTCCTCGCGCGTTCCGCCCCGGGGCCGCGTCCCGGCGAGCGGGATCGTCTCCGCCGTCGCGCCCCCCGGCCCGGCGGCGACGTGCACGAGTCGCTCGGGCGAAGCGCCGAAAATCGCGGCGTGGGGCGTCCGCAGGTAGTACTGATACGGCGACGGGCTGAGGGAGCGCAAGGCCCGGTACACCGCGAAGGGGTCGCCCCCGAAGGGCGCCGACCACCGCCGCGAGAGGACGACCTGAAAAACGTCTCCCGCGCGGATGTGCTCCTTCGCGCGCTCGACCGCCGCGACGAAGGAGGACCGGGGAAGAGATTCTTCGAAAGCAGGGGGAGGGAGAGCCTCGGGGCGCGTTTCGCGGCTCCGGGTGAGCGCCCGCTCCTCGAGCGCTCTCAGGCGTACGCGCGCGGACGCTTCGTCGCCATTCGCGGCGCGCGTCACGTAGAGGAGCCGGTGCCGAACGTGGTCGAAGGCGATGATCGTGTCGAAGAGCCCGAACCACGCGTCGGGCAGCCCGATCGGGTCGGGCTTCGCGTCGGGCAGCCGCTCGAGCCAACGCACGGCGTCATAGCCCGCGTAACCCACTGCTCCTCCCGTGAAGGGCGGAAGGTCGTCGCCAGGGGCGCTCTCGTCGCGGGGCATCGCCTTGAGCGCGGCGAAGGGATCGGCGTCACGGCCGGAGATCTCGCCCGAGGGCGACGCTCCCAGGAACGACCACCGGGCCACGCGGTCTCCGCCCTCCACCGATTCGAGCAGGAAGCACGGCCCCTCGCCCGCGAGGAGACCTCTCATGAGCGCAACGGGCGTCGTGAGGTCGGCGGGCCGCTCGAGCACGACGAGGCGGTGCGGCGCTCTCACGGCTTCTCTTTTCGCGGCGCGCCCCGGCGCTCCTTCAGCTTCGCCGCGATGTCGCCCGGGGCGACGCCGCGCGCCGTGAGGAGGACCGCGAGGTGGTAGAGGAGGTCCGCCGCCTCGCCGGCCAGGGCTGCCGGGTCACCGGTGACGGACGCGAGCGCCGTCTCGACGGCCTCCTCCCCGACCTTCTGGGCGATGCGCGCCACACCGGCCTCGAGGAGCTCGTTCGTGTAGGACCCCGCGACGGGCGACTCCTTCCGGGCCCTCACGACCGCGAAGAGCTCCGTGAGGTCGAGCGCGTCTTTGGGCCCGGCATCCGGATCGACGGCGCCGAAAGTTTCCACCCGCGAGAAGCACGAATATGCGCCCGTGTGGCAGGCCGGACCCGAGGGGGTGACGTCGTAGAGCACGGCGTCCGCGTCGCAGTCGAGGGAGATCCCGACGACGCGCTGGACGTTTCCGGAGGTCTCGCCCTTTTGCCAGAGGGCCTTGCGCGACCGGCTGTAGAAGTGCGCCAGTTCCGTCTCCCGCGTCTTCGCGAGGGCCTCCGCGTTCGCCCAGGCGAGTGTGAGGACTTGGCCCGTCCCGGCGTCCCGCATGATCACCGGGACGAGTCCGCTCGCGTCGTACCGCGGCGGAAGCGCGCGCACGCGGGACGGCGCGGGTCGCACCGCGAGGCCGGCCCGCCGCATCGCTTCCTTGACTTCGCCGATCGTGAAGACGCGGTCGTGGAAGACCGAGGCCGCGAGCACGGCGTCGGCGCCCCCGATGACGACGGCTCTCGCGAAGTCGTCCAGTTGGCCCGCGCCCCCCGAAGCCACGACCGGCACGTCGACGGCGGCGCGTACATCACGCAACATCTCGAGATCGAAGCCGGCCTGAGTCCCGTCCGCGTCGACGGACGTCAGGAGAATCTCGCCCGCGCCCGCTCCGGCGGCTTCCGCCGCCCACGCGACGACGGTCCTGTCGGTCTCGCGGCGCCCTCCGTGCGTCATGACTCGCATGACGGCAGGGCCGGTTTCGCCACGCACGCGCTTTCCGTCGATCGCGACGACGACGCACTGCGCTCCGAAGCGCTCCGCCAGCCGGGTGAGGAGGGAGGGGTCCTCGACCGCAGCCGTGTTCACGGTCACGCGGTCGGCGCCGGCGCGGAGGAGCGCGTCCGCGTCCTCCACCGAGCGCACGCCGCCGCCCACGGTGAACGGAATCGAGAGCACCTCCGCCACGCGTCCCACGAGCTCCACGAGCGTCCCGCGCTTCTCGTGCGCGGCCGCGATGTCGAGAAACGCCACCTCGTCGGCCCCCTCGGCCTCGTAGCGCACGGCGGCCTCGACCGGGTCGCCCGCGTCGCGGAGGTTCAGGAAAGAGACGCCCTTCACGACGCGGCCGTCCGCGACGTCGAGGCACGGGATGACGCGCACCGCGACGGTCATGAGGGCCTCCCGAGGTCGCGCGCCGCCCTGAGTCGCGCCATGCTCGTGGCCCCTGCATGAAGCGCGCGCCCGAAAATCGCGCCGCGAGGCCCGCCCGAGAGCACGCGGTCCACAGGGGCGAGGTCCTCCTCTCCACGCATCCCCCCGGACGCGAGGATCTCGCCGGAAAAGACGGCGCGAACGGAGGACAGGAGCTCGAGATTCGGGCCCGTCATCGCTCCGTCGCGCGCGACGTCCGTGACGAGGAGCGCACAGACGCCGAGCTCCCCGAGCGAACGCGCCACCGATACGGCATCGCCCGCCCCGGCGTCCGCTGTCCACCCGCGCACGGTCGGCCGCCCGTCCCTGCAGTCGAGAGCGACGACGATCGACTTGTATCTTCTTAGAAGGTGTGTGAGCGCCGCGCGCTCGAGCAGCGCAAGGCTGCCAAGAACCGCGCGTGCCCCTCTTCCCCTTTCTAAGAAATCTCCAACGGCCGTTATCGTGCGCATCCCTCCCCCAACCTGCACGGGGGTCCCTGCAGCCTCCGAAGCAGAAAGAATTTCTTCGATCTCCTTCCGGTTGCTCCCCGTCCCGAACGCCGCGTCGAGGTCCACGACGTGGATGCCGTCGGCGCCTTCGGACGCGAATCTCGCCGCCGCCCGCGCGGGAGGCTCGTCGTAGAACGTCGCGGCTTCGCGCTTGCCCTGCAACAGCCTCACGACGCGCCCGCCCATGAGGTCGATCGCGGGCCAGAGCGCGAGCCGCCCGCCGCTCACGCCACGTCCTCCTTCAGGAAGTTGGAGAGGAGAAGGCGGCCGTTCTCCGACGACTTCTCCGGGTGAAACTGGCAGCCCCAGACGTTCTCGTGCTGCACGATGGCCGCGAACTCCCCGCCGTGATCGCAGACCGCCGCGACGTCGGCGGCGTCGGCGCCTTCCGGCCGGTAGGAATGGACGAAGTAGACCCAGCTTCCGTCCGCCATTCCCGAAACGAACCCGTCGGAGCGGCGCGCGAGGAGCTGGTTCCAGCCGACGTGCGGCGAGCGCACGCCGGAGGGAAACGCGCAGATGCGGCCGGGCACGAGGCCGAGCCCCCGGTTGAGGCCGTGCTCCTCGCTCTCTTCGAACAGGAGCTGGAAGCCGAGGCACAGTCCGAGCAGGCGCCCTCCGCGCTTGACCGCGGCACGCACCGCCGACTCGAGACCCGTCTCGAGGAGGCGATTCATGGCCGGCTGGAACGCGGCGACGCCGGGCAGGACGAGCCGCCGGGCCGTCGCCACGCGGTCGAGATCGGCGGTGAAGTCCACCTCCGCGCCGAGGCGGCGAAACGCGCGGATCACCGAGGCCGTGTTCCCGACCCCGTAGTCCACGAGCGTCACGGCCGGCACGAGAGACGCGCTCATGCCGTGAGCGTCCCCTTCGTCGAAAGGACCTCCGTGCCCGTGATCGCCATGGCCTGTCGCAGCGCGCGCGCCGCCGATTTGAACACCGCCTCGGCCGCATGATGGCCGTTTTTCGCCCGGACGACGTCCACGTGGAGGTTGAACTTGCCCCGGAACGCGGCGGATTTCCAGAACTCCTCCACGAGGGCGAACGGAAAGTCCTTCGTGACGAGGAGGAGCTCCTTGTCGACCGGCGACTCGAAGACGATGTAAGGCCGGCCCGAGAGATCCACCACGGAACGCGCGAGCGCCTCGTCGAGCGGCACGAGGCTCGTGCCGAACCGTTCGATGCCGGCGCGCGATCCGAGCGCCTGGTCCAGCGCCTCGCCGAACGCGAGCCCGACATCCTCGACGGTGTGATGCGCGTCGATGTGCACGTCGCCGGCCGCTCGCACCGTGAGGTCGACGCGGGCGTGCCTGGCGATCGTCTCGAGCATGTGCGAGAGGAACCCCACGGGCGTCTCGACGTCCGCCCGGCCCGCGCCGTCGAGCGCGAGCGCCAGGGAGACAGATGTCTCCTTCGTCTTTCGCTCGACCGATCCGGTCCGGCTCATAGCACCTCCTGAAGGGCTTCGAGAAAGAGGTCGTTCTCCGCCCTCGAGCCAATCGAGACGCGGAGGCGCCCGGGCGCAGCCGATGTCATGTCACGCACGAGGATGCCCCGCTCGAGAAGCGCGCCCCGCACGCGTCCGGCGTCGCCGCCGGGGGGTCGCACGAAGAGGAAATTCGCACGGGACGGCGCGATCGCGCAGCCGGCCGAAGCGAGCGCTTCCGCCACGCGTCCGCGTTCGGCCACGATCCTCGCCACGTGGGACCGCGCGACCTCCGGATGGGCCAGGACGGCGACCGCCAGCTCCTCGGCCGCGAGGTCCACGCTGAACGGAAGGACGGCCTTCTGGATCTCGAAAACGAGCTCGGGCGGCGCGACCGCATATCCGATCCGGAAGCCGGCGGCCGCGTACGCCTTCGACAGCGTTCGAAACACGACGAGGTTGGGGCGGGAGGCGGCATACGAAAGCGCATCGTCATCGCCCTGCGCGAAGTCCACGTAAGCCTGGTCGAGGAGGACGACGGGGGCAGAGTCGAGCAGCCGGTCCAGGAATCCTCGCGAGGCGACGCCGCCGGTCGGGTTGTTGGGCGAGCACACGAGCGGAACGGCCCCCGGCCGCGCCGACGCCGCGAGGAATTCCTCCTCGTCCAGCTCGAACGCCGGACCCGTTCGGGGCACGTCCACGACGCGCGCGGCCGCGATCGCCGCGATCTGCCCGTAAAGCGAGAACGTGGGCGTCGGAAGCACGAGCGAGCATCCACCCGCGAAAACGGAGACGGCGGCGAGGATCACCTCGCCCGAGCCGTTCCCGACGACGATCTCCTCCGGTTGCCGTCCGATCGAATCGGAAATTGCCTTCTTCAGGCGCGGCGCTCCGAAGTCCGGATAACGGCCCCACCTCTTCGCGGCGAGGTGCGCGAGGACCTCGTCGCGGATTTCCTCGGGCACGTCGAACGGTGACTCGTTGAAATCCAGCTTCGCGCGGATCGGCGGCGCCTCTTCGTGCGTGAGGCGATAGGCGCGGAGCGCCCTGATCTCCTCGCGGACGGGAACCGGGAGGCCCGTCATCGCGCCCTCCTCCCGAGAGACTCCGCGTGCGCCGCGAGGCCTTCGAAGCGCGCAAGGACCGCGGCCTCGGGCGCGAGGCGCCGCGCCGCCTTCTCGGGCACCCTCACGGAACGGCCCCAGCGCAGGAAGTCGCGCACCGAAAGGCCGGAAAAACAGCGCGCCGCGCCGCCGGTGGGCAGCACGTGGTTCGGTCCCGCGAGATAGTCGCCGAGCGCCGTCGGCGTCGACGAGCCGATGAAAAGCGCGCCGGCGGTCGGAAGGAGGCGCGACGAGAGACGTTCCGCGCTCTTTCCAAGCACCTGCACGTGCTCCGCGGCGACCTTCGACCCGGCGGAAACGGCGCTGAAGATCTCTTTGAAAATGAAGATTCGGCCGCGCCGAAGCAGCGAGGCGCGCGCCGTAACTGCATTCGCCTTCGAAGAAACCGAATCGAGGGACTCCCATTGCCGCGAGACGCTGGCCCGCACGTCGGCGCCAAAGGCCTTCGAGTCCGTGAAGAGCAGGCAGACGGCGTCCGGATCGTGCTCGGCCTGCGCGAGGAGGTCGGCGGCCACTAGCTCCGGATCGGCATCTCCGGACGCCACGATGAGGACCTCCGAAGGTCCGGCCGGCATGTCCACGCCCACGAGGCACGACACGAGGTGCTTCGCCGCCGCGACGAAGCGGTTGCCGGGGCCCACGATCTTCGCGACGCCGCACACGGAGACGAGGCCCGCTATACCGTGCGCACCACCCGCGAGGAGCACCTCGTCGACGCCCAGCTCGCGCGCCGCCCAGCGCAATTCGGGGCTTCCCGCCCACGCGCGCGGCGGCGTCGCGACGACGACGCGCGGGACTCCCGCGACACGCGCGGGCACGGCGCCCATCAGGAGCGAGGACGGATAAAACGCCCGGCCTCCCGGCACGTAGACGCCCACGGAGTCGAACGGCACGGGCTTCTCGGTGAAGGAGACGCCGAGAGAGTCTTTGAAAGAGAAGCCCGACGATGCGCACGAGAGCTGTTTGCGGTGATACGCCTCGATGCGGCGGCGGGCGAGGCGGAACGCGCGCGCGAACGACGCATCCACACGGGGCGGCTTTTCGCCACGGGGATCAATCAAGATCTTCTTGGAAGGGTAAGAGGGCTGATCGCCCGCGGGCGCGGCCGGCCTCGTTCCGCCGAGCCGCTGCCCCTCTTCACCCTTCGAAGAAAAGCGCCCCGACGACGAGCGCGAAGGCAGGTCGAATCGCTCCACCCAGTGCCTGAGGGCGGGTTCCCCTCTTCGCAGAACGTCCTCTACCACCGGCAGCACCTGCTTCAGTGTGGCGAAATCGGGAGAGGCGCCGCGGCGGCTCGCGATCAGGATCTCCATCTCCTTCTTTCCCGCGCGCGTCTCCGCGTCGACGATTCTGATCATGCCAGCGTCCCCACGTTCGCCCGCAGGCGCTCGACGAATTCCGCGATCTCGGCGCGGCGCGCCACGAGCGAGGCGCGCCCGAGGATGAGCGTCGCGCGGCTCGTGAGGATGGTCTCGATCTCGGCGAGGCCGTTCGCCGCCATCGTCGAGCCCGATTCGATGAGGTCCACGACGACGTCCGTGAGCTTCAGCGCGGCGGCGAGCTCGACCGAACCCGCGAGCGGGACGATCTCGTGGGCGATCTTCCGCTCGTCGAAGTAGCGGGCGGCGAGGCGGCGATACTTCGTGCCCACGCGCACGGGCTGGCCGTCCGGACGGAAAGGCTCTCCCGCCCTCCCGATGAGCGACAGGCGGCAGGCGCCGAAGGGCAGCTCGACGGGCGACGTGACGTCCTCGCCGCTCTCGGCGACGCGGTCGCTGCCCACGATGCCGAGATCGGCTCCGCCGTGGGCCACGTACGTCGGCACGTCGTCGTCCTTGAGCAGAAGAAGCTCGAATGCGCCGTCGGTCGCGGGCACGAGGAGGCGCCGCCCATCCGGCTCGCCGAACGAAGCGCCCCCCGCGCGGAGCGCCTCCAGCGCCTTCGGGAGGAGCCGGCCTTTTCCCACGGCGATGCGGAGAGGCCGCGCGCTCACTTCGCCGGCTTCCGTGGCGGCGCCGAGCGCCTCGAGCCCGATGCAGAAGCCGAGGGCCGGCGCCGCCGCCCCGAAGCGCGCGAGGAGGTCGTCGTACCGGCCGCCTCCGGCGATGGTGCCGCCCCCGCCGGCAGCGTCCACGCTGAACGTCAGCCCCGTGTAGTAGGGAGCCTGCGGCACATCCGCGAGGTCGACCACGACCTGCAGTCCCGGCCGGGCGGACCGCGCCACGCCGACGGCGCGCGCGAGCTCGGCCGCGGCGCCCGCGAGCGCGGGTGGCCGGAAGAGCTCCGAACCGGAGTCGAAGCCCACGAGGAGAGCCCGGGCGACCTCGACCGCGGCCGCTTCCGCCGCACCCGCGCCGCGGAGAAGGGTCTCGAGCTGCGTGACGTGCCGCGCCCGGGCAGCGGCCACGGCTTCGGCGAGAGAGGAGCCCTCGCCCTCCGCGAGGGCAGGCGCGACGGCGGCAAGCAGCCGTTCGAGGAGTCCCGCCCAGCCGAGCGTGAGCCTCAGGCGCCCCGCAGGGATGTCGCCGAGACACGAGATCGCGAGAGCGAGCATCTCTCCGTCCGCCTCCGCCCGGCCGTCGCCGTAGCGCTCGGCGCCGACCTGCGCGAATTCCCGGCGGCGTCCCACCCCGGTCTCTTCGTCGCGCACGACGTCTCCCCGGTAGAACAGCGACACGGGCCCCGAGAGCGTGCCGAGCCGCGGCGCGACGACTCGCGCGGCCATGGGCGTGAAGTCCGCCCTGAGCGAGAGCGTGTTCCCCTGCCGGTCGAGGAATCGATAGATGCGCTCGTCGCCCTCGGCCGTCACGCCCGCGTAGGGATCGGCGAAATCGAGCACGGGAAGGATGACCTCGCGCTGGCCGGCTTCCTGGAGCCTCCGAACGACGAAATCCTCGGCCTTGCGGCGGCGCTCGGCAGCGTCGAACAGGAACGCCTGGACGCCGCGCGGCAGGTTGGGGTCCGGCCTCTCGAACTTCACGTCACGATCTCCGGGACGGATTGTGGAAGACTTTCCTCGGCTGAGGAGAAGAGGGCGCGAAAGCGCGGCGAAAGAAGGCCGAGCAGACCGTCCGGGCTCGTCTTGAGGCCGGTGAAAAGCGCCGCCTGGCCCGCGGCCTGGAGAAGGAGAAGCGTCTGGCCATCCACGGCGCGCGCGCCGGCCGCGCGCGCCGCCTTGACGAGCTCCGTCCCGCCGGCGCGATACGGCGCGTCGATGACGAGCATTCCGGGGCGAAGGAGACTCTGCTCGCACGGAAGGGGATCACCCGAGCGGAGGCCGAGGGAGGTCGCGTTGACGATCACGCTCATATCGGGCCAGGCCGCTTCGGACTTCTTCGAAATCGCGCGCACGCCAGTCTCTCTCGCCAGGTTCTCGCCGCGTTCCTCGGTCCGGTTTGAGACGAGGACTTCCCATCCCCTCCTTCTAAGAACATCCACCGCGACACGAGCCGTACCGCCCGCACCCATGACGAGCGCGAGTCGCGCGCCCCCTTCCTCCGTGCTCTTCCCCCTCGGAGCATCCGGAATCACGGCCTCGAACGCGGCGCGATCGGTGTTTGCCGCGCGCAGCCGGAGCGGCTGGCCCGGAGGGCTCGTCCTCAGCAGCGTGTTCACCGCCTTCTCTCCATCCTCGGCCGCCCCCGCGAGGAGCGCGGCCTCTTCCTTGAACGGAAGCGTCACGGACGCCGCGGCCAGAGGCAGGCCGAGGGTGTCGAGGCAGGCGTGGAGGGACTCGATCTCCCTCCCGAGCATCCGCATCGCGAACGGCACGTAGAGGGCGTCGAGGCCCAGCGCCTCGAAGTTCGCATTGTGGAGGGCAGGCGAGAGAGAGTGCGAGACGACGCCCCCCAGGAGCGCGAAGAGCCGGGACACCTTTCGTGGCCGTCCGACACCGTAGATCTCCGCGAGGTCGCGCGCGAGGAGCTGTCCCGGCGCCGTCGCGCGCCCGGGAAGAAGAGCGCCGTACGCGAGCGACGCTCCGAGATACGGCGCGAGCGCGCGCGTGGCGATGCCCGCCTCGCCCATGCCGAAGGCCGCGAAGCGGCCGTCCCGGTGCGCGGCCTGGAGCTCGAGGAGGCGGCGCGCGTCGCCGGAATCGTTCGCCGTCGCAACGACCTTCACGAAGCGAGCCGGCGTCGCGAGCATGCGGGCGACGAGGCTCGCGAGATCCGCGGGCACACCTTCAATGTCGTGAAGAGAGAGAATTTGCTTAGAAGGAGGGATGGGTGCGGCCTCGCTGCCACCATCGCGGCGAAGCTCGGCGTCCGCGTAGTCAAATCCCGCCTCGAGTGCGGCCCCCAGCAGGCGCCACGCTTCCTGCGCGCTTCCGCGAAAAGTGCCGCCCTCCCGAGCTGAACGAACGGTCGCGATCAGCTTCCTACCTTCGAAGCAGGCGCGAAGCGCGGAAAACGCCGGCTCCCCTGCGAAGCCGTCGAGGCGCAGCTCCACCGCGGCGGATGGAGGAAGATCGGCGAGTGCCTCGCGCGCCCGCGCAGCTTCGGCGTTCGACGCCGAGGCGACGGAGGCGACGAGGAGCGTGTCTTCCGCGGTCAGGGTCAAAACGAAAACTCCCTCCGGTCCGGAGGGGGTTGGGTGGGTGTTTCCCGGGAAACCCGCGCGCCTCCGGACCTCGACGGGCCGGCGGCGCGAAGCGCGGCCGGCTCAGGTGTGGTGCACGTGCCAGTGGCGCGAAACGAGAAGCATGACGCGCGAAGTAGACCCGAAATCGCGCGCCCGTGTCAAGGCTTCCTCCTCCAGCGCACGCCCTGGGGCGTGTCCTCGAGGAGGATTCCCTTCCCCACCAGCTCCTCGCGGATCGCGTCGGCGGCCTTGAAATCCCGGGCCTTCTTGGCTTCCTTGCGGGCGGCGAGGCGCTCTTCGATCCAGGGTTCGTCCGAATCGTGAGGTCCAAAGAGAGATTTCTCAGAAGGTGAATCGGGCGAAACGCTCCCTGCGGTCCTTTCCATGACACCGAAGATGTTTCCGGCGACGTCCTGCAGGAGACCTCGCGCGGCTGTCGCGTCTGACGCGGAGAGATGCCCCGCCTCGAGGTCCACGTTCGTCGCCTTCACGAAGGAGAAGAGAGCGCCAAGGGCACCCGCGGTGTTCAGGTCGTCTTCGAGGGCGTCGAACGCCGCGCGGCGCGCCGCCGCCACCCGTTCCTCGAAGCCCTCTCCTCCGCCCTCTTCACCCTTCGAAGAAATATCCCTCTTCTCGTGCTCTTCGGACCTTTCCCGTTCCGCGAGCCGCAGGTCCAGCGAGTCGAGCCGCTCGACCGCCGACGTCGCCGCCTTGAGCCCGTCGAAGGTGAAATTGAGCTTCATGCGATACGGGACGGAGACGAGGAGGTAGCGGATCGCCCGTGAGGTGAAGCCCTTTTCGAGGAGGTCGGGGAGCGTGTAGAAGTTCCCCTTGCTCTTCGACATCTTCTCGCCGTCCACGAGCAGGTGCTCGGCGTGAAGCCAGAAGTTGACGAACGTCTTTCCCGTCGCGCCTTCGCTCTGCGCGATCTCGTTCTCGTGGTGCGGAAAGATGTTGTCCACGGCGCCCGTGTGGATGTCGAACGTCTCGCCGAGATACTTCATCGACATGGCGCTGCACTCGAGGTGCCATCCCGGCCGTCCGGCGCCGAGCTCGGTCGTCCACGTGGCGGACTCGGGCTCGCCTTCCTTCGCTTCCTTCCACACCGCGAAGTCGCGCACGTCCTCCTTGTCGTACTCGTCGTCGGCCACGCGGGCGCCGCGCTTCACGGCCGTCAGGTCGACCTTCGAGAGGTTCCCGTAACGGGGGAACGACGCGATGCGGAACCACACGGACCCGTCGCTTTCGTAAGTGTGCCCGCGCGCGGCGAGTCTCTTCACGAGCGCGACCATCTCGGGGATGTGGTCCGTGGCGCGCGGATAGAGCGCCGCCGGGACGACGCGAAGCGTCTCGAGGTCCTCGAAGAACGTCGCGATGTGTCGGTCGGTGAACTCACGGAGCGGCAGCCCCGCGGCCACCGCGCCGCGAATCGTCTTGTCGTCGATGTCGGTGAGGTTCATGACCTGCGTCGTCTCGTAGGAGAGGGCGCGGAAGACGCGACACATCACGTCTTCCCAGACGAAGGTCCTGAGGTTGCCGATGTGCACGCGATTGTAGGCGGTGGGGCCGCATGTATAGAGCCCGACCTTGCCCGGACGGACGGGCCGGAACTCCTCGACCGAGCGGCTCATCGTGTTGTGGAGGCGGAGCGTCACGACGGGCGATTCTCGGCGACCGCAGCGGATTTCGCCAGCGAATCGGGCCTCATGGCACACGTCTCGCTCAACGGGGCTCCGTCGGCCAACCTGACGCCACGTACAGGAGGGTTCCTTTGAAGCACCTGCGAGCCGCGTTCACGAGCCTCCTCGTTCTTGCGTCCTCGAACCTCGTCGCCGGGGATCTCGTCCGCATCGTGCGCTACAAGCTGTCCGCCGGTGATCTCGCGAGTGGTGAAGCCGCTGCCGAGGATTACAAGCGGACGACCGGCGTGGACGCGGAGTATCTCGACGCCGTCGGGTGGCTCGCGCGCGGCGCCCAGCTCCTCGGCCGCCGGGAGAAGGCCGCCGAATATGCGGGCGAAGTCAGAAGGGCGGTCCCCGCGGAGGATCCCGCCCTCCTCGTCCCGCTCGGCGCCGCCATCGAAGTGGAGGGCCGGCTCCGCCTCGGGACCGAAGGACGGGGCGCCGCGCTGCTCTACTGGGAGACGGAGCTCGCGCGCGCCAAGGACCCCTCCCTCCGCTCGCGCATCAGGAAGAACATGAACCTCGTGAGCCTCGAAGGTGAAAGGGCACCGGAGGTCGGGGGACAGGGCCCGCGCCTCGCGAGCTTCGCCGGCAAACCCGTCGCACTCTTCTTCTGGATGGCGGGGTGCGGAGACTGCAAGGCCGAGGCCTCGAAGCTCGGCCGGCTCGCGGCGAAATACACCTCGACAGTCGCCTTCCTGGCGCCCACACGTCTTTACGGCAGGGCGGGCGACGCCAAGGACCCCACGCCGGAGGCGGAGTCGGCCTTCATCGAAAAGTTCTGGGCCGAGACTTACCCCGGGCTCGCGGCGGTTCCTCGGCCCGTCGACAAGGAAACGATGATTCGCTATGGCGTCTCGGCAACCCCGACATGGGTCCTCGTCGATGCGGAAGGCGTCGTCCGGCTCTATGCCCCGACGCGCCTCACGGAGGCCGACCTCTCGCGCCGGATCGAGTCGTTGCTCGCCGGGTCTGACCCGGCGAAGATCCCCTGACGAACGCGGGGCCGCCCTCTTCGCGGACTGAGGGCCCGTCGACCCCTGTGCGATATCCTCGAACTCCGTGTTTCGATCGCCAGCCGCGCCCCCCCTGCTGCTCCTCGTGGACGACGATCCGTACCAGGCTGAAGTAGCCTCGTACATCGCCTACGAGCTGGGGTGCGACTTCGAGAGCGCCCTCTCGGGCACCGAGGCCCTCGAGAAGGTCGACGCGCGCCGGCCCGACGTGGTCCTTCTCGACGTGCGCATGCCCGACCTCTCCGGCTACGAGGTTTGCCGGCGCATCAAGACCGTGGCCGCGACCGCGGGCACGCAGGTCATCTTCGTGACCGCCCGCACCGAGGAGGAAGACCTTCTGCAGGGCTTCGAGGCGCTCGCGAACGATTACGTCACGAAGCCCTTCTCCGCCCGCGAGCTGAAGGCGCGCGTGAAGAACGCTCTCCGCATCAAGGAGCTTCTCGACGCGCTCACGGCGCGCACCCAGATCCTCGAGCTGCAGCAGGAAATCTCGGAGAAGGTCGAAGAGGACGGCGTCACGAACGAGGACTTCCGGACGCGTCTCCTCGTCCCCATGCTCGACCGGATCTCGTCCGCCTTCGGCGCCGACGGTGTGACGCTGCACGTGAGGTGCCCGGGCCAGGCCGGGCTCTTCGCGGCCGCCTCCACCGCCTGGCCGGCCGGCGGCCCTCCGGAGTCCGTCGCGACGCTCGGCCTCGAGGAGGACCCGCGAACCGGACGCGCGCCGCGGCTCCCGGGCGAGGCGCGCGATCCCGGCCCGGACTGGGCCATCACCGCCGCTCCCGTCTTCGGAGGCCGCGAGCTTCTCGGAACGCTCCGCCTCTATCGCCGCGGACCGCTTCCGCCGCCCGGCGAATCACCCGAGCTCGAGCACCTCATCGCCTTTTCGGCCCACCTCGGCCGCACGCTCCACCGGATGCACCTCGTCGACGAGCTGCGCACGAAGGCGGGCGCCTAGGCGCGCCTCGCGTCGCCTACCAGGCGCCCTTCTTCTGACGCTTGATGACCCGGCGCAGGAGGAGTCCCCTCTTCAGAGGCGAGAGCCGGTCCACGAAAAGCCGCTGGTCGAGGTGGTCCACCTCGTGACAGAACGCGCGGGCAAGGAGATCGCGCCCGTCGAGCGCCCGCTTGTTCCCGCGCTCGTCGAAGGCTTCCACGGTCACCCTCTCCGGCCGTTCGACCGTTTCGACGAGGTCGGGAAAGGAGAGGCATCCCTCCTCGTCCCGGATCGTCCCCAGCGCGTCCACGACGACCGGATTGACGAGCACGAGCACTTGCGACGGGTCCTTTCCGACGGAGAGATCCACGATCGTGACGCGCAGGTTCACGCCGATCTGCGGCGCCGCCAGTCCCACGCCGGGCGCCGCCCAGCAGGTTTCCTTCAGATCCAGGAGCAGCGCGGCGAGACCCGGGTCGTCGAACACGTCCACGGTCGCGTTTTTCGCGACGAGTCGCGGATCCCCGTACTTGACGATCTCCCGTATGGCCATGTGCGCTCCGGCGAAAAGGACCGCGGCCCTCCCCTTTTCTGGAGTTCGGACCAGCGCGCCGAGATTGCAGGCCTTCCCGGGCCCGGTCAAGCGTCCCCGCGGGGGGACGTGCGAGGTCCGCCCGCTCATGGTACAGAGGTCGCATAGGATTGCCCGGAGGCCCGACATGAACGCCCGCCGGTTTCCACTGTCCGCCCTCGCGGCCGCCCTCTTTCTGGCCGCGGCCGCAGCGCCGGGCCGCGCGGAAGCCCAGCGGGAGGGGGTCACGTACCTCTCCTACGTGCAACCGGACGTTTCCCTCATCTCGAAGGCCGACGACGACGCCGCGGCCCGCATCAACACGCCGGTCCTCTCCGGAGACAGTCTCGTCACGGGCGTCGGTTCGCGCGCGGAGGCCGTGCTCGCCGACGGAAACGTCGTGCGGGTGGACGGGTACACCGAGCTGCGCTTCGAGCAGATGGCGCACACTTACGAGACCGACGACGACTTCGACCTGCTGTTCCTCGTGCGCGGCACGGCGGCCGTCGAGGTGCGCGACGTCGCCACGCACGAGCGCGCCCTGCGCCTCGATACGGATGACGCCACGATCCTCGCGGCGTCCCGCGGCCTCTTCCGCGTGGACGCTGGAAGGCGCGGTACCGAGATCTATGTCCTCTCGGGCAAGGTCGAGGTTTCGGGCCGCGGCGACCGCGCGCTCATTCGCGCGGGCGAATACGCCTGGGTGAGCGGCGACAGCGAGATCGAGGTCGAAGTGTCGGGCTCGCCGCGCGACCGCTTCGCACGATTCGTCGAGGAGCGGCGCGACCGGACCGACCGCCGCGATACGACGCGTTACGTCTCTTCGGACTTCACCTACGACAACGACATGGCCTCCTTCGACGACTACGGTTCCTGGTCGTACTGCTCCCCGTACGGCGCGTACTGCTGGAAGCCGCGCGTGCCCGCCGGCTGGACGCCTTACTCGCTCGGGTACTGGCGCTGGACGCCGGCGGGCCTCACATGGGTCTCCTCCGAGCCATGGGGCTGGCTTCCGTACCATTACGGAACGTGGGTCTTGGACGCTTTCCTGGGGTGGTGCTGGCTACCCGGCGACGACTATTCCCCCGCCTGGGTCTACTGGAACTACACGCCCAGCTGGGTGGGCTGGTGCCCGATCGGGTACTACGGATACTACGGGCCGAATTACCGTCACGCTCGCGGCATCGTCGGAGGCCCAAATCCTCGCATCTACCCGCACCTCCGAGGGCGCGTCGCGCCGGCGCAAATCGACCCGCGCGGCTGGAACTACGTGGCATCCGGACGGCTCGGAGTCCGGTTCGACCCGGCGCGCGAGGTGGTGCGCGGAGACCGCGTGAGCTTCCGGCCGGGTGAGATTGGCGTCATCGCGACGGCGCCCCTGCGCGTGGAGCGTGGCTCGAGCCCGATCATGTCGATCCAGGAGGTGATTCGACGCGTGCCCGCCGCCGAGAACGAAACCCGGCCGGCGCCCGGGAGCGAAGGCCTGACCGCGGTGCTGCGGCGCGACCGCATGCTCTCTCCCGCCGCCCAGGCA
>JBGPDK010000051.1:0-19432 GCA_041482235.1 Thermoanaerobaculia bacterium
ACAGCAACCTACGCGGCCGACGCCTTTGCGCCTGCTGGCGCGAAGGCCACGCTCAGCGTCGATTACGTCTACGAGTCGGCCGGCAAGAAGAGCAGCGAGGGCATGTACGACCCCTACGAGTGGCTCGTCAAGCGCAGCGCGAACCTGGTGGCCGAACTCGCCGCGCAGCCCGCCACGGCGATGCCCACAGTGCAGGCCATTGACGCATCGCAGACGGCCGAGCTGAAGGGCAAGAGCAAAAAGGCCCAGGCCGTGGCCACGCAGATGGAGCCCATGACGGCCGACGTCCAGAAGATCATGGCCAAGTGCGGCGAAGACGAAGCGTGCATTACCCGCGAAGTGCAGAAGATGGGCGAGGCGCTGAAGGGCACGCCGGAGATGGCAGCGGCGATGAGCGCCAAGAAGGACGCGCAGGAGCTGGCCAAGCCTGGCGCGCCGCGCTACCAGGCATGGCGCCCGACGGCACAAAAGGGCACTTACCTCATCGACGAGTCGGTGCATATCTCCGTGCCCGACCCGATCTGCGCGAGCCGGCCGCGCCATCGCTGCACCCGTGACGAAGTGCGCAAAGGCTCGGGCGAGATCCCGCTGCCGCCGGAAGTGAAGAAAAACCCGGGTGCGGCCGCCGGCGTCTCGGCGGCCGAAGTGGATACAGGCAAGAACACCCTCACCCTGAGGCTGCCGGTGCCGTTCTTTCGGCTGCCCTACACCGAGACCATCACGACCGATGAGCCCGCGGGCACCCACGACACGCCCACGCCCAAGGGCCCGCAGCAGAAGCTGCACAGTTTTCGGGTCAACCCCGCGGGCGGCGTCACGCACGACACGCCGTTCACCGTGGCGCTCAAGGGGGGTTGGCGCAGCCAGGCCGGTGAACAGGTGGTGGCGTTGAAGGGCGAATTCGGCGACGGCGGGAAGCTCACCGTACGCTGGCGCTTCAACGTGCAGTGACCGCTTCAATGGCGCCGAACAGGTCTCGCCCGATTGTCCGAAGGCAGACTGATCTACTGAAGGAGTGACTCATGGCAATCCATCGAGCCTTCGCCGCCGCGCTGCTGACGGGCGCTCTCGGCGCGAACGCCCAGACCGCCGCGCCCGCGAAGCCCCGAGCGCTCGACCCCGTCAACTTCGACATGTCCGCCAAGCCGTGCGAGGACTTCTACACGCACGCGAACGGCAGCTGGCTGAAGGCCCATCCCATCCCCGCTGACCGGGCCAGCTACGGCGCATTCCAGGAGCTCGCCGACCGCAACCGCGACGTCCTGAAGAAGATCCTCGAGGAGACCTCCGCGAAGGCCGACTGGCCGCAGGGCTCGGCCGAGCAGAAAGTCGGAGACTTCTACGCGAGCGGCATGGATGCTGCCGGCCGCGAGAAAGCCGGCGCCACGCCGCTCGCGCCGGCGCTCAAGGCCATCGCGAAGCTCCAAGGCCCAGGCGACCTCGCGGCGGTGCTTGCCGAGCTGCACCTGTGGGGCGTGAACGCGGGGTTCGGCTTCCGTGTCGCTCAGGACGCGAGGGACTCAACGCGCTACATCGGCATCTTCAACCAGGGTGGCCTCGGCCTGCCCGACCGCGACTACTACCTGAAGGACGACCCGAAGTCGAAGGACCTCAGGGCGGCCTACGAGGTTCACGTCGCGAAGATCCTGGAGCTGGCGGGCTCGGCGCCAGACGTCGCGAAAACCGAAGCCGCGTCTATTCTCGCGCTCGAGACGAAGCTCGCGCAGGCTTCGATCACGCGCGTCGAGAACCGCGACCCCCAGAAGACCTACAACAAACGGACGGTCGCGGAGCTTAACTCCGAGGCGCCCGGCTTCGACTTCACGAGGTTCCTCGCCGACCTCGGCGCGACCACGGCGGCGGACGTGAACGTCCGGCAGCCCGGCTTCTTCAAGGCCTTCGCCGCTCTCACGGGTTCCGTGCCTCCCGCCGAATGGCGCACGTACCTGCGCTGGCACGCCGCGCGGACCGCCGCGCCGCTCCTCTCGAAGGCGTTCCAGGACGAGGACTTCGCGTTCAACGGGAAGAAGCTCAACGGCACGCCGCAGCAGGAGGAGCCGTGGCGGCGCGTGCAGGCCGCCACGGACTTCGCGCTCGGCGAGGCGGTCGGCCCGATCTACGTCGCCCGCGCCTTCGGCCCGCGCGCCAAGGAACGCATGAAGATCCTCGTCGAGAACATGCGCGCCGCTCTCAAAGAGCGCATCGACGCGCTCCCGTGGATGAGCCAGGAGACGAAGGCCCAGGCGCAGCGCAAGCTCGCCGCCTTCGGCGTGAAGATCGGCTACCCGGACGTCTGGAAGGACTATTCGGCGCTCGTCATTTCGCGGAGCGTCCCTTACGCCGAGAACGTGCGCCGGGCGCGGATCTTCGAGACGAAGCGCAACCTCGCGAAGCTCGGCAAAGCGATCGACCGCACGGAATGGGGCATGACGCCGCCGACCGTGAACGCCTATTACAACGCCTCGATGAACGAGATCGTCTTCCCGGCCGGCATCCTCCAGTCGCCCTTCTTCTCCGAGGACGCCGACGATGCCGTGAACTACGGCGGGATCGGGGTCGTCATCGGCCACGAGATGTCGCACGGGTTCGACGACTCGGGCAGCCAGTACGACGCCGACGGGAATCTGAAAAACTGGTGGACCGCCGGGGACCGCAAGGCCTACGAGGCGCGCACCGGCCTCATCGTGAAACAGTTCGATTCCTACAAGCCGCTGCCCGACCTCGCCATCAACGGAAAGCTCACCCTCGGCGAGAACATCGGCGACCTCGGCGGCATCAAGATCGCCTACGCCGCGCTCCAGAGGGCGCTGGCCGGGAAGCTCCAGGAGAAGATCGACGGCTTCACGCCCGAGCAGCGGTTCTTCCTCTCGTACGCGACGATCTGGCGGAGCCAATACCGCGACGAGTCGATGCGCGTTCAGCTCAACACGAACCCGCACAGCCCGGGGCGCTGGCGCGCGATCGGCCCGCCGTCGAACCTCCCGGAGTTCTACGACGCGTTCGGCTGCGCGGAGGGCGCCCCGATGCGCCGCGCGGAGGCTGACCGGCCGAGCATCTGGTAGGCAGCCGGGCAACGCCGGCCTACGACCGCGGCACGGGGTGGTCCGTGAGGACCGGAAGGAACGGCACCCACGGGCCGACCTGATCGCCGTACTGTTTCGCCATCACCCGGGCGATCTGCGCGATGTGTCCGAGGTCGTGGGCGACCCACGCCGCCAGGAGCTCCCGAAGCGTGACGCGGCCCAGGCTCGGGTGCGCGCCGGGGAGATCGAGATCCGCGGCCGAAAGCCGCCAGGACCGAAGAAGCGTCAGGTTCACGGCCCTCAGGCCCCCGAGCTCGTCGAGCAGGGACGCGAGTGACCGGCCAGCGTTTCGCGCCCGGTGGCGAAAGCGGTCGTAGGGTTCGAAGCGCGGGTCCTCTCCCCTCGCCAGGATGATGCGCGCGCGGGGGATCCAGTCCGTCTCCTCCCCGTCAATGAGATGCCCCACGACGTCGAAGGGGCTGAACGTATCGGCGCCTTCCGTGCCCCGCACCCAACGCTCGGCGAGGCCACCGAGAAGAGCCGTCAGAGTGCCGGGAGTGCGCGCGAGCACGTCGACGGACAAGTCGAGATCGAAATCCATGGTCCCTCCGCCTGGGCCCTCACCACCCGATCCCGTAATCCTCCCCGTGGTCGCTCGAGCCGCCCCACATCGTGCCGTGCTCGCGGTCGAGGTAGATCGCGTTGATGGGGCCGGAGGTCTTCGCGTGCGGCTCGAGCTTGTAGCCCATCTTCGTCAGCTCGCCGCGCACCCAGGCGGGAAGCGAGGCGGGGATCATCATGGCGCCCGGGCGCGACTCGTGGGCGCCGAACGAGCTGCGCATCTGATAGCTGTTGACGTTCGCGGCCTCCGTGGCTTCCTGGACCGTCATTCCGAATTCCACGACGTTCAGGAAGAACTGCAGAAGGTTCTGGTCCTGGGAGTCGCCGCCCTGCACGGAGAAGCACAGGTACGGCTTGCCGTCCTTCAGCGCGAGCGTCGGCGTGAGCGTCACGCGCGGGTGTTTTCCCGGCTCGAGCACGTTGAACGGATTCTCCGCCCGGTCGAGGTCGAAGCTCTGCATGCGCTGGCTCATGCCGATGCCCGTCTTCCCCGCGATGACGGCCGGCAGCCAGCCCCCCGACGGCGTGACGGAGACGACCCAGCCCTCGGCGTCAGCCGCCTCGACCGAGGTCGTGCCGGCGTAGAAAGACTCAAGAAATGAAGATTCTTCGATGGCAGATGCGGGCGGACGCAGCGCCGCGGTGGGCACGTCCTGGTTCGTCACGACGGGACCGCGCGGCCTGGGCGCGGCCGTCTTCCATCTTTCTAAGAAATCTTTGAACGGATTCTTCTCATTCTGGAACGGATAGGGATCCCCGGGTTTCACGTTCGCGTCGTTCTTCGTCCAGTCGATCGTCGCGGCGCGCTGCCTCGCGTACTCCTTGGAGAGGAGGCCCTTCGTCGGCTCGGCGGGCGGGAAATACGGGTCCCCGTAGTAGAAGTCGCGGTCCGCGAACGCGAGGTTCATCGCCTGGTAGAGCGCGTGGATATAGCGAGCGCTGTTGTAGCCCATCGCCTTCAGGTCCACGCCCTCCAGGATGTTCAAGGCCTGGAGCATCGCCGGCCCCTGCGTCCAGACGTCGAGCTTGTAGACGTCGATGCCCTTGTACGTCGTCTTCACCGGCTCCTCGATGTGGACCTTCCAGTTCGCGAGGTCCTCGAGCGTGTGGAGGCCGCCGACTTCGCGCGAGCCCCGCACGAACTCCTGCGCGATGTCGCCTTTGTAAAAGCGGTCATACGCCGCGAGGATCGCGTCCTTTCGGCTCTTGCCGGAGGCGAGGGCCCGCTTCTCCGCCTCGACGAGCTTCCGGAGAGTCGCGGCGAGATCCGGCTGCTGGAAGATCTCGCCCGCGCGGGGCGGCTGGTCGCCCGGGCGCGGCAGGAGGACGCGCCGGGACTCGGGCCACTTCAGGAGCCAGTCGCGCTGCCTTTGCGCGGTCGAGGCGTGCTGCTGCTCGACCGCATAGCCGTCCGCCATGTCGATCGCGGGCGCGAGCACGTCGGCGAGCGACAGCTTCCCGAACTCCGCGAGCATCACCATGATTCCGCCCGGCGTTCCGGGCGTGACGGCCGCGAGCGGGCCGTATTCCGGCGGATAGGCCATGCCCTTCGACCTGAAGAACTCCGGCGTCGCTCCGGTCGGCGCGACGCCGAGCGCGTTGATGCCGACGACTTTCCCGGCCTTCGGGTCGTAGATGAGCGCCTGCGTCTCGCCGCCCCACGACAGCGTGTCCCACATCGTGCAGGTCGCGGCGATCATCGCGGCCGCCGCGTCGACGGCGTTCCCGCCTCTCTGGAAAATCATCGCTCCCGCGGTCGCAGCCAGCGGCTTGCCCGTGATCGCGAGCCACTTCTTCGCGTGGAGGGGCGGCTTGTTCGTAGCCGCCCGCGAAAGCAGCCCGAGAGTGCCCGACAGGGCGACGACGGCGAAACCGACTCCTAGAGACCGGCCTAACGGTGACATCGATGCCGCGCTCGGCTCCGTGCCCTCAGAACCCCTTGACCGTCGCGGCTTTCTTGTACATCCAGTACGTGAAGCCCCAGCCGACGAGGACGACGAGCGGCAGCGTCCACTCGTAGGCGCTCGCGGCCCACGTCGCGTGCTGCGACATCATCATGAACATGAGCGGCACGGACATGTACGTGTTGTGCTTGCTGCGCAGACCCGCCATCGCCGCGACCGCCGGGTCCGGCTTCTCGCCGTTCTTCGTGGCCGTGATGATCTTCCTCTGCGCAGGCCAGATGCGCATCCACACGTTCGCGGCCATGATCGTCCCGAACATGCCGCCGACGTGGATCGCCGTTCCACGGAAGCCGAAGCCGGCGAAGCGCGAGAAAAAGAACACGGCCGCCATCACCACGACGAGCCCGAGGACAAAGTGAATCTCGGTCTTCGCGATCGCCTTTGCGAGGGGGTCGTACACCGCGAACATGAAGATCGCGACGAGGACGGCGATGCCGCCCGTCCCCCACGTCTTCACCGCCGGGTCCTTGAAGACAAGGCCGGTGTTGTAGTAGACGAGACCGAGCATCACGAGGCCGGTGATCCACGTCCAGGCCGCTCCCCAGCGGAACACCCAGAGCGCGCGGGGCATCAGCTCGGGGATGACCCTCTTCTTCGTGTCCGCGTCCATCGTGGGAACGAAGTTCGAGTTCACGAAGTTGAAGAACCAGAGAAGGCCTATCCAGAGGATGCCCGCGACGATGTGGGCCCAGCGGAACAGAGATTCGAGCAGGTTCATTCCGTCCATCGGATGTCCTCCGTTTTCTGTTGAGACGTGATCTTAACGCCGGGAACCGTTCAGGCGCCGACGGCCTTCGCGACCTGCTCGGCGAGCCTCAGGAACGCCTTCGAGACCGTCGAATCCGGGTCGGACACCATGATCGGCGTCCCGGCGTCGCCCTGAACGGCGACGCGCGGGTCGATCGGAACCTCGCCGAGGAACGGGACGCCGAGGAGATCCGCCGTCTTCTTCCCGCCCCCGTGCTTGAAGATCTCGTCGCGGTTTCCGCACTTCGGGCACTCGTAGTAGCTCATGTTCTCGATGATGCCGAGGACGGGCACGTTCACCTTCTGGAACATGGCGAGGCCCTTGCGGGCATCGATGAGCGCCACGTCCTGTGGGGTCGTCACGATGACGGCGCCCGAGAGCGCGACCTTCTGCGTGAGGGTGAGCTGCGCGTCGCCGGTGCCGGGGGGCAGGTCCACGAGCAGAAAATCCTGCTTGCCCCAGGCCACGTCGCCGAGAAACTGTTCCACGGCCTTGAAAATCATCGGGCCGCGCCAGATCACCGGCGTGTCGACGTCCATCAGAAAGCCGATGGACATGACGCGCACGCCGAAGCGCTCGATCGGGAGGATCTTCTCCTCCTCGTTCACGAACGGCTTCGTCGTGATGCCCATCATCATCTGCTGGGACGGGCCGTAGATGTCCGAGTCCATGAGCCCGACTTCGTAGCCGAGCTTCTTGAGCGCGAGCGCGAGGTTCGCCGCCACCGTCGACTTGCCGACGCCTCCCTTGCCGGAGGCAACGGCCACGACGAAGCGCGTGTCCTTGAGGATGTCCTTGCGGCCGATGGCTCCGGACATGACGGGAGCCTGAGGGGGCGCGGCCTGCACGGAGATCGTCACGGACGTGACGCCTTCAATCGCGCGCAGCGCCGCGTCGCATTGCTGCTTGATGGCCTCGGCGGCCGCGGGCGCATCGGACGTGAGCGCGAGCCGGAACGACACGTTTCCGCCTCCGACCGCGAGGTCCTTGATGAAGCCGAAGGAGACGATGTCGCGCGAGAAGCCGGGGTACTTGACCTGCCGGAGCGCGTCGAGGACGGTCTGTTCGTTCAGCGTGGTCGTGGACACTTCTGCTTCCCTCTCGCATCGAGAGGATCTCACAGAAACGCGGAAGCTCAGGGCTTGATGAACAGCATCCAGGGCACGCCGATCGCGAGGAGCGCGACGATGTACACGAACCCGAAAATTGCCCCGAGCCTCCAGAAGTCCTTGCGCGGGACGAAGCCGCTGCCAAAATAGACCGGCGACGGGCCGGTCGCGTAAGGCGTGAGGATCCCCATGATGCCGAGCGTGTAGCAGAGGAGCATCGCGAACATCCGCGGGTCGACGCCCGGTACCGCGGCGCCGGCCGCGAGGATGACCGGGAGCATCGCCGTCACGTGGGCCGTGATGCTCGCGAACATGTAGTGCGTGAGGAAGAAGAGGACCGTCAGGAGGATCATGACCGTGAGCGGCGCGTAGCCGGCGAGCGGGGCGGCGGCGCGCTTGGCGAACCACGTCACGAAGCCGACCCGGTTCAGGCCGTCCGCGAGGGCAACGAGGGTGGCGAACCAGACGAGGACGTTCCACGCTGCCTTGTTCGCGAGGATGTCGTTCCACCCGACGACGCCGACGATCACCATGAAGGCAATCGCGGTGAGGGCCACCGCCGTCGCGTCCACGAGCTTGCCGCCGAAGATCCAGAACGCGAGGGCGCCGACTGCGAGCAGGGCCATCACGACCTCGTTGCGCGAGACGCGGCCCATCCCGAGGAGCTCCTTCCCGGCCCAGACCGGGACTTCCGTGCTCCGCTTCACCTCCGGCGGGTAGATCTTGTAGACGAGCCAGGGGACGAGGAGGAGGAGGACGACGCCGACCGGGAGGACGCCGACGAGCCAGGCCGACCACGAGATGTCGACCTTCGCGGTCTTCCTGACGACCTCGAGGGCGAGCAGGTTCGGCGCGAGGCCGGTCAGGAAGAGCGTCGAGGTCACGCACGTCGTCGCGAGGGCCGTCCACAGGAGTGGCCCTCCGAGACGCCGCGACGTCGCGCCCGGCTCGGAGCCGTAGAGGCCCGGGATGTTCCGGATGACCGGGAAGACCGTTCCACCGCTGCGTGCCGTATTGGACGGCGTGAACGGCGCGAGGATGACGTCGGACAGCGAGACGGCGTAGCCGAGACCGAGCGAGTTGCCCCCCATCTTCTTCACGAGGCCGAGGGCAAGGCGTCTGCCGAGGCCGGACTTCTCGTACCCGAGCGCGAACATGAACGCGCCGAAGATGAGCCAGACGGTCGTATTCGAGAAGCCCGAAAGGGCCCACTTGATCGCGTCCGCGGGCTTCGGCTCGACGAGGCCGAGGACCGTCGCGAGCGCGACGCCCGTCACGCCGACCGCGGCCGCGGGGATCGGCTCCAGGACGAGGCCGACGACGACAGCGCAGAAAAGCGCGAAGAAGTACCACGCCACCGGCTTCAGGCCGGCTGGGACAGGCAGCAGGGCGACGATGACGCCCGCCAGAACGGCGAGAAGACCCTTCCACAGGTCGGGATGCGCGTGGAAATCGATGTGGAGGAACGGAACGGGACCCTTGACGGCCTGAGCATGCGCTTTCATCGAATCCCCCCTTTTTTTCAAGGTCGGTCCCGCCGGGGCGGCGTGCCCTGATGCAAGTGACTCAATGGCACAAGCCGGAAGCGGGCGCAGGGTTCGCCTCGGGAAGAGCCGGCGGCCCGGCGGGAATCCCCGTCAGGCGCACAGCGCGAGGATTTCGCGCCGGACCTTTTCCATCAGCTCCCGGCGCGCGTGCACGGACAGGCCCGCTGTCGGGATCGGATGACCCGCGCGCACGCACACCGGGCCGCGCCGCACGACCATCCCCTGCGCGCCGAGAACGGCCCGTGCGCCGGAGACGCCGACGGGGACGATTGGGATTCCGGATTTCAATGCCGTGAGAAAGCCCGATTTCTTGAACGGGCCGAGGCGTCCGTCGCGCGAGCGCGTGCCCTCGGGAAACACGAGGATCGACGTGCCCTTCGCGAGGCGGGATTCCAGCTCCGAGAGGACCTCCTTCGCCCTGTCGGTCCTCCGCCGATCCACCGGCACGAACCCCGCGAGCCACATCGACCAGCCCATGAACGGTATGAAGAACAGCGCCCGCTTCGCGAGAAACCGCACGTCCTGCCGGATGACGAGGAGCAGGAGGAGGATGTCGATACCGGATTCGTGGTTCGACATGTAGATCGCCTGAGGCAGCGCAGCCGCGTCGTCCGCGACCTCGACGGTCGCCGGGATCCCGGTCAGGAAGAGAAGGGTCCGCGCCCACCCGCGCGCCCAGAAGAGGTAGAGGCGGCCCCGAGGCGGGACCCAGGACGTGAGAATCGCGAGGAGACCGAACACCGTCGTCGAAAGAGCGATGGCCGCCCAGCTCCACAGGGAGACGGCGAGATCGCGGAGGCGCTCCATCCGCCGGGAGTCTAGCGAGCCGGCTCCGGGCCCGTAGAATGGACGCGTGGCCCAGGCCCAGTTCGACTCGACGACGCAATACGTCGCGATCCTGAAGCAGCCGCTCTGGAAGCTGGCGCGCGTCCGGCGCTGGATCGGAAACGTGTCGTTCCACCTCGGCGGCGTCGCGTTGATGGCGGCGCAACTGGCCCGTGAAGCGCGCAGTCGCTGGGAGACGTCCGAGATCATCCGCCAGATGGACGCCCTCGGCGTCCAGTCCATCTCCATCACGAATCTCACCGCGCTGTTCACGGGGATGGTGCTCGCGCTCCAGACGTCGTACGCGCTCGCGCAGTTCGGCGGCAAGCTGTTCGTGGGCCGCGTCGTCGTCCTGTCGATCTGCCGGGAGCTGGGGCCCACGCTCACGGCCCTCATGGTGGCGGCACGGGTCGGCTCGGGAATCACGGCCGAGCTGGGCACGATGTCGGTCACCGAGCAGGTCGATGCCATGCGGGCGCTGGGCGCCTCGCCGATCCGGAAGCTCGTGCTGCCGCGCGTCGTCGCCGTGACGCTCATGCTGCCGGTCCTCACGCTCCTCGCCGACTTCCTCGGGATGGTGGGCGGGCTCTTCATCGCGGTCGTCGAGGTGAAGGTCGGGGCCGCGTTCTACCTCTCGACCGTCCAGCAGTCCGTGCACGTCAGCGACGTGCTCCACGGGCTCTTCAAGACGCCTTTCTTCGGGTTCGAGATCGCGATGATCGGCTGCTACAACGGGCTCCACGCATCGGGCGGGGCCGACGGGGTCGGGCGCGCGACGACGATCGCGGTCGTCATGTCCTCGATCGCCGTCCTCATGTCCGACTTCTTCCTCACGAAGCTCTTCCTCCTGCTGCCGCTGGGGCTCAAGTGACGTTCAGCGAGACGGCGGTCATGAGGTTCGTGAGGGCCGACCGGCCCGCGGGCGCCCCCATCATCGAATTCAGGCGCGTGCTCAAGAAATACAGTTCGCGTCGCGTCCTCGACGAGGTGGACCTCGCCGTCTACCGAGGCGAGGTGCTCGTGATCCTCGGGGGCTCCGGCTCGGGCAAGTCCGTGTCGCTCCGGCACATGAACGGGCTCGAGCAGCCCGATTCGGGCGAGGTCTGGGTGGACGGCGTTGAGGTTTCGCGGCTGCCCGAGGAAGAGCTCGTGCCCGTGCGCAAGAAGGTCGGCATGCTCTTCCAGAGCGGGGCGCTCTTCGACTCGATGACGGTCTTCGAGAACATCGCCTTCGCGCTGCGCGAGCACACGTCCTGGCCCGAGGAGAAGATCTCGGCCCGCGTGGGCGAGGTTCTCGGGTTCGTGAACCTCGGGCGGGAGGTCGAGCGGCTCCTCCCCTCTTCGCTCTCGGGCGGGATGAAGAAGCGCGTCTCGCTCGCCCGCACCGTCGCGCTCAAGCCCGAAATCCTCCTCTACGACGAGCCCACGACGGGACTCGATCCCGTGACCTCGATGACGATCAACCGGCTCATCGTCGACCTGAACGAGCGCCTCGCGACGACGTCCGTCGTCGTGACCCACGACATCGTCTCTGCGCTCTTCGTGGCCGACCGCATCGCCTTTCTCCAGAACGGCCGCTTCGCCTTCATCGGAACGCCAGAGGAGGCGCGCGCCGCGGAGGTCCCCGACCTCCGCGCGTTCCTCGCCGCCGGGGAGGCGCCCGGAAAGACCGCGCCGAAGGGGGTCCCGCCGTGAGAGCCGACGTCAAGACCAAGACTCGGGTCGGGGTCATCCTCTTCGCCGCCTTCGTGCTGCTCGCGGGCGCCCTCCTCTTCATCGGGGGCACGAAGGGTTTCTTCGTGCGCCGCACGTCCTATTTCGCCCGCTTTGCGAACACGCAGGGCATCGTGGGAGGAAACCAGGTGCGCCTCGCGGGCGTGATCGTGGGTGCCGTCCGCGGCATCGAGGTGCCCCGCGTGCCCGGCCAGGACCTCACGATCCACTTCGACATCGAGCGCAAATACCAGCACCTCGTCAAGACCGACAGCCGCGCAGAGATCAAGACGATCGGGCTCCTCGGCGACAAGTACCTCGAGGTGACGCCGGGCTCGACCGACAAGCCCGACCTCGAGCCCGACCACGAGATCATCGCGTTCCGCGGAGCCGAGCTCGAGAAGATCCTGGCGGGATCGGGCGACCTCGTGGACAACGTCGTCGCGATCTCGAAGTCGCTGAAGAACATCCTCGGCCGAACCGAGAAGGGAGAGGGCTTCCTCGGCGAGATCACCTCGGAGTCGGAAAACGGCCAGGCGCTCTCGCGTTCGCTGCGCCAGACGCTCGACAGCGTGAACGGACTCATGAAGGACGTGCGGCAGGGCAAAGGCCTCGTCGGACGACTTCTGAACGACGAGAAGGCCGGGGAAAAGGTGCTCGGCGAGCTGGGGTCCGCCTCGGCTTCGCTCAACCGGATCCTCGCGAATGTCGAAAAGGGCACGACCACGGGCGAGGGTCTCGTGCCGGCGCTTCTCTCCGATCCGGAAGGGAAGAAGAAGTTCTTCGCGATGGTCGACTCGCTGCAGGTCACCGCGGACGGGCTCGCCTCGTTCTCGAAGGACCTCAAGTCGGGAAACGGGCTTCTCGGGCAGCTGGTCTCCGACGGGGACTTCTCGAAGGAGTTCCTCGACGACCTGAAGAAGCTCTCCTCCCACCTCGCGAACGTCGCCGCGAAGCTCTACTCGACGGAGGGCACGGCCGGCAGGCTCATCGCCGATCCCGCGGTGCACGCCGCGATCGACGACATCCTGGTCGGAATCAACGAGAGCAAGCTCCTGCGCTGGCTCATTCGAGACCGGCAGAGATCCGGCATCAAGAAGCGCTATGACAAAGCGCAAAAGGGCCTCGCCACCCCCCAGCCCACGCCATGAGCCTCGTCCTCTTGGCCGGAGGCGCCGGCTTCCTCGGGTCCGCGGTGGCGCGGAGGCTCCTCGGAGCGGGAGAGAGCGTGGTTTTCCTCGACTCGTTCGACGACGGCGGGGATGGGCGAGCCCTCAAGGAGGAGCGCGTCGCCGCGTTCTCGCGCCATCCGCGCGCGGTCGTCGTGCGCGGCGACGCGACGGATCCGGCGGTTCTCGAGCCCGTGTTCAAAGAGCACCGTCCCGCGTCCGTCGTGAACGCGATAGGGCCCATGCCGGGCGGCATCGGGCCTCTCCTCGAGACCGCCCGCGCCTCGGGAACCGGAATCTTCATTCACCTCTCGGACGGGCGGCTCTACGGGCCGCGTGACGAGGCGGCCCGGCGCGCGCGCGAGGACGAGGCGCCCGAGCCCGGCGACGACCCGGAGCTCCTCGCGAAGGCCGCCGAGGAGGAGGCCCTTCTCGCTTCCGGCCTGCCTTTCGTCAATCTGCGCGTGTTCGCCGCGGTGGGACCCGGCGGCGGTCCGGCGCGGTTTCCCCTCGATGCGCTCGAGGCCCTCCTCCGCAACGAGGAGGTCCTGCTTCCCGATGACGCGCCGCGCGATTTCGTGCACACCGAGGACGCCGTGCGCGGTATCTTGCTCGCGATCGCGCGGCGGCCGCTCGGGGAGACCGTGAACCTGGGTTCCGGGCTTGCCGTGCGCCCTTCCGAGGTCGTGCTGGCCCTCGCCAAGCGCGCGGCCCGCGAGCCCTGCATCGTCGCCACCGGAGAGTCCCCGCGCCCCCCGCGCATCGCGAACCTCGAGAAGGCCTGGCAGCTTCTCGGCTACGCTCCGGAGCTCGGAGTCGGCGAGATCGCATGGGAGATCGTGCGTGCGCGCCTCTACCCCGCGGAAGCCGGTCGCCCCTTGCGCCCCTCCGGGCCGGCGCCTTTCGGGGCGGTCCCGGAGCCTCCCCGATCGGTCTCGCGCCGCGAGCTCTTCGGGTTTCTCCGCAGGCCGTTCAAACGCCCCGGAGGGTAAGATCCCGTTCCCGCGATCTCCTTCTCCGGAGGCTTCACCCGATGAACATCTGCATGGTCGGAACGGGCTACGTCGGCCTCGTGACCGGCGCCTGCCTCGCCGACTTCGGCATGGACGTGACGTGCGTGGACAACGACGAGGCGAAGATCGCCCTCCTGAAAAAGGGCGCGTCTCCCATCTACGAGCCGGGCCTCGAGGAGCTGATCCACAAGAACGAGAAGGCCGGCCGCCTGCGGTTCACGACGAATCTCGCGGAGGCGGTCGAGCGCAGCCTCGTGATCTTCATCGCCGTCGGGACTCCCCCGAAGGAGGACGGCTCGCCGGATCTGTCGTTCATCTTCCAGGTCGCCGAGTCGATCGCGACGCACATGAACGGCTACAAGGTCGTCGTCACGAAGTCCACCGTGCCCACGGGGACCGGCGCGCAGATCGAGGAGATCCTGCGCACGAAGAACGGGAAGTACAAGTTCTCGGTCGTCTCGAACCCCGAGTTCCTGCGCGAGGGCTCGGCGATCGAGGATTTCATGCATCCGGACCGCGTCGTCATCGGCTCGCGCGACGAGGAGGCCATCGCGATCGTCAAGGACGTCTATTCGCCCCTCGCGATCGGCGGCGTGCCGTTCGTCGTTTCGGACGTCGAGTCGGCCGAGCTCATCAAGTACGCCTCGAACGGCTTCCTCGCACTCAAGATCTCGTTCATCAACGAGGTGGCCGCCATGTGCGAAAAGATGGGCGCCGACGTGAAGGACGTGGCCCGCGGCATGGGCCTCGACAAGCGCATCGCCCCGCAGTTCCTGAGCCCCGGGCCAGGCTATGGGGGGTCGTGCTTCCCGAAGGACTCTTCCGCCGTCGTCGACCTCGCGCGGAAGAACGGCTACACCTTCGAGATCATGGAGGCCGTTCTCTCCGTGAACAGCCGCGTGAAGGCGCGCATGGTGGAGAAGGTCGAAGCCGTGTGCCCCGACCTCAGGGGCAAGCGCGTCGCCATGCTCGGCATCGCCTTCAAGCCCGAGACCGACGACATCCGCGAGAGCGCGTGCCTGAAGCTCGCGGCCGACCTGATGGCGCGGGGCGCGGACGTCGTGGCTTACGACCCGGCCGCGATGGAGAACGCCCGGAAGGAGATGCCCTCGCTCTCGCTCGCCGACGACGTCTACTCGTGCGCCGCGGGGGCCGACGTCCTCGTTCTGGCGACCGACTGGAACCAGTTCCGCAAGCTCGACCTCGGCCGGCTCGAAAAGACGATGAAGGGGAAGAACTTCGTCGACCTGCGCAACCTCTACGAGCCGAAGGACATGAAAAAGGCGGGCTGGAACTACGTGGGGCTCGGCAGGTCCTGAAGCGCGTGCATCATGGCCGCGCGGGGCGCCGGATGGCAGCCTCCACCCAGCGGAGGTGCCTCATGTCCATGACGATTCAGGACACCTGTATCAACTGCGGCTCGTGCGAGCCGGAATGCCCGAACCAGGCGATCAGCGCGGGAGACCCGACCTTCGCGGTCACGGCGGAGCGTTGCACCGAGTGCGTGGGCGCGGCCGACGCGCCGAAGTGCGTCGAGATCTGCCCGATCGAGGGCTGCATCGTGACCGGGACGGCCGAGCCGCGCGAGGTTCTCGAAGCCCGTTACGCCCAGCTCCACGCATAGCGCGCCGCGTGCTTCGCACGCGCCCGGGAAAGGCGCGCTAGCAACTGCTCGTGATGGGGGAAACACGGTCGTGTTTCCCCCTTGCCCCCCTCACCGGTCGAGTGACGCTGTTCCTTGGCGAGAACCCCGTAGAATCGCGGCTCCATGCGTGTCGTCGTCACCGGAGCCGCGGGTTTTCTCGGCAGCCACCTGTCCGACCGCCTCCTCGCCGAGGGGCACGAGGTGGTCGGTCTCGACAATCTCGTCACGGGCGACGAAAGAAACATCGCCCACCTCGCCGGGAACCGGAAGTTCCGCTTCGTTCTGCACGACGTCACCGAGTACATCTTCCTCGATGGGCCCGTGGACGCGATCCTCCACTTCGCATCCCCGGCCTCCCCCATCGACTACCTCCAGATCCCGATCCAGACGCTGAAGGTCGGCGCGCTCGGCACGCACAAGGCGCTCGGGCTGGCGCGCGCGAAGAAGGCCCGTTTCCTTCTCGCATCCACGTCGGAGGTCTACGGGGACCCGCTCGTCCATCCGCAGCCGGAGACCTACTGGGGCAACGTCAACCCCGTCGGGCCGCGCGGCTGCTACGACGAGGCGAAGCGCTTCGCCGAGGCGATGACGATCGCGTACCGCAATTTCCACGGCGTCGACACGCGCATCGCGCGGATCTTCAACACGTACGGCCCCCGCATGCGCCCGAACGACGGGCGCATCGTGCCGTCGCTCATCGGCCAGGCGCTCCGCGGCGAGCCGCTGACGGTCTTCGGCGACGGGTCGCAGACGCGGTCGTTCTGTTACGTCTCGGACCTGATCGACGGGATCTACCGGCTCCTCGAGTCGAACTACAAAGACCCCATGAACATCGGAAACCCGGCCGAGATGACGGTCCGGGAGTTCGCCGAAACGGTTCAGCGCCTCACGGGCACGGTGGCGCCGCTCGTCCTCAGGCCGCTTCCCGTGGACGACCCGAGACAGCGCCGCCCCGACATCACCCTCGCGCGGAAGACGCTCGGCTGGGAGCCGAAGGTCGGCCTCGACGAGGGCCTGAAAAACACCGTCGCCTATTTTGCTTCGCGGCGCTGAGGCGCGGCTAGAAGCGGTAGAAGAGGCTGGCGGCGAGCTGCCGCGAGGCGCGGCCGACGTCGAAGCCGAAGTCGATCGAGAGAGACCGCGCGACGGTCAGGCCGAGGCCGCCGGTGAAGCGGTCGTCCGCGCGCCCGCCGTCGAACACGGAGGCGACGCTCGCCGAATACGGCGGGTCCGTGATGGGGAACGGCGCTCCCGAGCCGTCGCGCGCGTTGAGGCTCGCGGTGACGCCGTGCGCCGGTTCGCGGTGGTAGCCCACGCGGAACGCGAGGCGCGCGTCTTTTCCGCCGGCCACGTACTCCAGCCCGATCCGCGGCACGAAGACGTTCGGAGCGGGCGACACGTCGGCGAGGACGTCCGACTGGAGGCGGCCCGGCAGCGGCCCCACGAGCCCGGCGTACGAGACGAGCGGAAGCGACCGGTCGAAGATCTCGCTGTACGCCACCCACTGCACCTCGGCCGCGATCGTGAGGCCGGGCACGGGATGGGCGGCAAGGCCGACCGCGGCGTCGCGCGGCACGCGGAACGTGAACGGACGCGACGTCTGCCCCGCGAGCGCCACCGGCACGTTCCCGCCGATCACGAGCGTCCCGTCGTTGCGGGGCGACGAGCGGTAGTCCGCCCCCAGCGTGAGGGCGCCGTCCGCGAGCAGATCCACGTGGAGCCCCACGAGAAAGCCCGCCTTCGTCCGCGAGACTCCGTCCACGCGCATCGTCACCGTGAGGGTCTCGTCCAAGGTGGGCGACAGGAACGTGCGGTTCACGATGCGGTGCTCGCCGCCGGCGTCGCCCCCCAGGTCGAAGGAGGGGCGGTTGAGCGTGACGCCTCCGCCGATCCGCACGCGCTCCGACACCCGGTACGCGAGGGAGAGGCCGAGCAGCTTGTTCGTCAGGCGGACCGACCCAATCTCGCGGAATTCGAACAGGATGTCCCGCCGGGTCGCCTCGCCTGTCCGGTTGTCGCGCAGCTCGAAGTACTGATAGCCGCTGCTTCCCGCGTCTCCCTCGAAGCGCAGGTTCTCGGCGTAGAAGACGGCCGCGACGAGCCGGCGCGAGAGCGGCACGACGACGCCCGCGAAGTCGACGGACGAGGCGCGCGTGTCGCGGTCGACGTTCGTCGTGTCGATGCCCGGGTAGGGCGCGGCGAGGGCGCCGGAGGCCGTGGAATGCGCCGTGACGAGGCCGAGCGTCTCGTCCTTGCGCTTGCCGGACAGCGCGAACTCCACGGAGGAGATCAGCCCGAGCCCCGCGGGATTCGCGAGCGCGGCAGTCGCGTCGTCGGCGATTGCCGTGAAGGCGCCCCCCATGGCGAGTGACTTGCCGCCCGGGTTCGTGAGGTTGAAGCTGACCTTCGAGAGCAGGGCCGAGTCGGTCTGCGCGGCGGCGGGTGCCGCAGCGAGGGCGCCGAGGAAAAGCAGAAGCGCCGCGCTCCGGGAAGGTCGTGTCGTCGTCATCGTGCGTCTCCCGTCGTCAGCGACTCGGCGAGCGAGCCGGGAGTCGCGAAAGGCTCGGAGAGGAGCACCGTCGCGCCGCTGGCGACCGAGACGGCGCGCTCGACGGTGCGCCCGCCGGGGCCGGGCCCGGCGAGGACGACGCGATAGGGACCGGGAGCGAGATCCGACACGAGGAGCGGCGTCGTGGCGTTCGCGGGCAGCGGCACCGAATTCCCGGAGCGCGCCTCCACGAGCGACACGACCCGGGCGAACGGCAGCCCAAGGAGCTGGAGACGCCCGGCGATCGGCGCCGGAACCGCCGGGATCGCGGGAGCGGCCGTACGAGGCGGCGCCGCGGAGGTCGGCACGGGCGCAAGAGCCCGCCGGTCGACCGGGCGGGCCGAGGGCCGGATTCGGGTCGCCCACCACGCCGCCGAAAGGACGAGGACGACGCCCGCCGCCGCGAGCCACGCGAGGAGGCGGGTCTCGTAGAGCGGTCGGGTCCCCAGGAAGAAGCTCACCGGGCCGGACCCGGACGAAACTCCCACGAGCTCGGTTCCCAGGGTGGCCTCGGTCGCGGCCTCGCCGGCCGCTGGGCGGTCTATTCCGGCCGGCAGCCGCGCGCCTCCCGCCTCGCGCAGCACGGCGACGAGGCGGTCCACGATCTCGCGCCAGCTCGCGGGCCGGCTCTCGCGCCGCTTCTCGAGCATCTGCCCCACGAGGCGCACGAGCGGCACCGGCAGGGACGGCGCGTCGGACGGCGCCGCCACCGGCGGCGGCACGGCGTTGAGGTGCGCGGCGATGTACTCGACCGGAGCCTTCCCCTCGAACGGCCGGTGCCCCGCGAGAACCTGGTAGAAGATGACGCCGAGACTGTAGACGTCGGTTCGCCAGTCGAGCGGCGCGCCGTGCCCGAGCGACCCGAGCTGTTCCGGCGAGCCGTACGCCACCTTGCCGAGGAAGAATCCCGCGGCGGTCAGGGATTCGAGGCTCGAGGCCTTCTCGAACAGCTTCGCGACGCCGAAATCGAGGAGCTTGACGAGCCGATCGCCCCCGCGTTCGAGGACGAGGATGTTGTCGGGCGACAGGTCGCGGTGAACGATCCCGCGCGAGGAAAGGTACTCGAGCCCGTGCGCCGCCTGAACGAGGAGCGGCACGGTCTCGGTCCAGGGCCGGCCGGCGAAGGACGTCAGGGGCAGGCCGTCGAGGTACTCCATCGAGAGCCAGGGCGTTCCGTCCTCCTCACCGATCTCGAAGAACGAGACGACGTTCACGTGAAGGAGGCTCTTGAGGATCGCCGCCTCGCGGTCGAAGCGCACGCGCGCCTCGGCGAGGTGCACGGCCGATTCGCCGCCGGGTCCCTCGGCCTCGCGGATCACCTTGAGGGCGACGGTGCGCTCGTCGCGCTCGTCGACGGCCTGGTACACGATGCCCATCCCGCCGCGGCCGATTCGCTTCAGGATGCGGTAATGGGCGATGCGCTCGACGGCGCCGGCCAACCCGTCACCGTCCCGTGCCGGCCGTTGCCGGACGCAGGAAGATGTTGGCCGGGTCGCCCGACACGCGG
>JBGPDK010000052.1:0-19253 GCA_041482235.1 Thermoanaerobaculia bacterium
GCGAGGAGCGCGACCATGGGGACGAGGAGAACGCAGGAGAACTTCGCGGCGAGGCTCGCGCCCAGAGCCGCGCCCGTGGCCGCCCAGAGGCCGAGCGACCGGCGCTCGAGGGCGCGCGCCGCGAGCACGAGCGTGCCGAAGAAACCGAGGGCGGCCGCGAGGTCCGTGTGAACCACTCCCGCGTGAGCGAGGAGATTCGGCTCGAACGCCAGGAGCGCGGCCGTGAGGATTCCGGCGAGGTCGCCGGCCCACGACCGCACGGCCCCGGCGGCGACGACGACCAGAACGAAGAAGAGGGCGGTCACCGGCGCGCGCGCGACCGCAAAGAGCTTCTCCGGCGGCAGCGGGGAGTGGAAGCTGAACGGCCGGGGCTGCTCGGCGGAGGCCATGGAGAACGGGACGTCCATTTTCGGCGCGCGTCCCCCGGCCGCCCGCACGGCGAATCCCGAGAGGAGCTTCACGAGCGGCGGGTGCTCGAGGTTCGCGTAGTACGTGCCCGCGATCGCGTACTCCGCCGCCGCAAGCGTGTGAAAAGGCTCGTCCATCGTCGGACTGTCGAGGCGGGTGTGGTCGTAGACGAGCGCGCAGCCCCCGGCGGCGAGAGCGAGCACCGCGGCCCAGAACCTCGCACGGGGACACTCGAACATCGAGCGATTGTAGGGGGGAGGGCGCCCGGCCCCTGCTACGCTTCTCCCCGTGAGCGCGCGCTCCTCGAGCCTCCCGCGAGACGGGCGGTTCGTTCTTCTCGTGTTCCTCGCGGCTCTCACGCTTAGGCTGGCGCCGTTTCCCGACGCGACAGCCCGCGGCTGGCGGCTTCTTTCGCCGGACTGCTACGGGCACCTCCGGCGCACGGTCTCGGTCGCGCGAAACTTCCCGCGCGTTCCCTATCGCGATTCCTACCTGAATCATCCGGACGGCGGCGTCTTCATCTGGCCTCCGGCGTTCGACCTCGTCGCGGGCGGTGTCGCGCGTGTTCTGTTCGGGGGAGGGGCGACGACGGAAGAGGTTCTGAAGGTCGCGGCGACGCTGCCCGCCTTCCTGGGCGCTCTCCACGTCCTGCCCCTCTTCGCCGTGGCCCGGCGGGCGTTCGGGCGGCGCCGCGCCCGGATCGCGACCGTCGCCTATGCCGCGATTCCCGCGGCCGTCCTCTGGGGCGGCTTCGGGCACTTCGACCATCACGTGGCCGAGGCGCTGAACCTGCTCCTCGTCCTCGCGGCCGGCGCGTGGGCCGTCGCGGCGCGTGGCGACGCCCGATTCACGCGCGCCGCCGCCTTTGGAGCCGCGATCGCGCTCGCCATTCTCACGTGGCAGGGGGCCGTGTTCGCGGCCGGCCTGTCCTTCCTCTGGGCGGCGCTCGCGCTCGGAGAGGCCGCCGCCGTGTCGGGCCTCGTGGCGACGGCGCTCGTCGCCCTCGGAGCCGCGGCAACCCTTCCGGGAGAGCCCGTGCCGTTCTCGTTCGTCTCCTTCGGCTGGTTCCAACCCCTGCTTCTCGCCGGGGCCACGGTGCCTCTTCTCGCCCTCGCGGCCTGGCGCGCGCCCACGGCGAGGCGGCGATTGCTCTGGGGGCTGCTCGCGGCGGCCGGCCTCGGCGTGGCCCTGCCGAACGCGCGGCGTGTTCTCGACGCAATCTTCCGCGGCGGGGCCTACGTCTTCAAGGAAGGGGCGGGCGTCCGGAGGGATGACTTCGCGGACGGCGGCTTCCTGTCTTATCCGCCCGAGTTCCTGAAGCTCGTCGCCGAGTGCCAGCCGCTCGTCGCCGGATGGAATTCCTTCGAGCGCGCCGTGCGCGAGCTCTCCCCCGGATTTCTCCTCGTACCGGTCGCGGCGCTCCTCTGGGCGAGGGCGGCGCTCCGGCGACCTTTGCGCCCGCGGTCGGCGGCGCGCCTTCTCCTGGTCTTCTTCGCCGCGGCCGTGTTCGCGATGGCCCTTTTCCAGCAGCGTAACGTCTACTACCTCGCGATCTTCGCGGCGCTCGCGCTCGCCGAGGTCCTCGCGCGGATCGCGCCGCGCCGCGCCCGGGGGCGTCTGAGGACCGCGGTCCCGCTCCTGTTCGCCGCGTGCCTCGTCGTCGTGCCCGGCGCACCATACCTCGCGAGGGCCCGCGCATTCGCGGCAGGGCCCGGGTACGACGTCCTCGACCTCTTCGCGCGGCTCCGCGCGCTCGACCCGCCTCCGGTGGATCCCTCGGCCGTGCCGCCCCCGGCCCCGGGCGCGATTCCCGGCGTCATGCCGCCCTGGGCCGCCGGGCACTTCGTGACGGCGCTCGCGGAGCGGCCGTCCGCCGCCGACCCGTTCGCTTACGGCTGGCGCCGCCAGTGCAGGCTGTTCACGGCGACGGACAACGGCGAGGCTTTCGCGATCCTGTCCGCGGCGAAGTGCCGCTATCTCGTCACGACCGACCTCACGCCGCTGCTCCCCGCGTACGCGGCCGCCGCCGGCCGCCCGTCCGCGCCCACCGGGGAAATGTTCGCGCGGCGGGTGCACGAGTCCGACCGCTCGAGCCCGGTGCCGTTCCTCGAGCGTGTCCTCGACTCGCGGACCGGCACGCGGCGCGCCGACGGGAGCTTCCAGCCGCGCTTCCGGATCTTTCGCGTGCGCCCGGCGGCACCCTAGAATCCCTCCAGATGCCGATTCAGGGGAAGCGGGTGGCCGTCGTGATGCCCGCCTACAACGCGGAGAAGACGCTGCGCCTCGCGTGGAACGAGGTCCCGAAGGACTGGGTCGACGACATCATCCTCGTGGACGACGCCTCGAAGGACCGCACGGTCGAGGTCGCGCGCACGATTCCGGGCCTCCACGTCGTGACGCACACGACGAACCTCGGCTATGGCGCCAACCAGAAGACCTGCTACGCCACCGCGCTCGCGCGCGGCGCGGACATCTGCGTCATGGTGCACCCCGACCACCAGTACGACGCCTCCGTTCTGCCCGACCTCATCGGGCCGATCGCGCGCGGCGACGACGACGCGATGTTCGGCAGCCGCATGCTCGGCGGGCGGCCGCTCGAGGGCGGCATGCCGAAGTGGAAGTACCTCGCGAACATCTTCCTGACCGCCGTCGAGAACGCCACGTTCTATCTGTACCTCACGGAGTACCACTCGGGCCTGCGCGCGTACTCGCGCCGCTATCTCGAGAGCGTGAACCTCGAGGCCTTCTCCGACGGCTTCGTCTTCGACACGGAGATCATCGCCGCGGGCATCTGGAAGAAGATGCGCATTCGCGAGGTCCCGATCGTGACGCGCTACTTCGACGAGGCCTCGCAGATCGACTTCTTCGACTCCTGCGTCTACGGCCTCTCGATTCTCGGGGTCATGGCCCGATTCAAGGCCGTCAAGTGGGGATGGCGGGACGACCCGATCTTCCAGTGAGCGAGCGGCGCGCGCTCTTCGCTCCGGCCGCCCTCGCCGCGGCGCTCCTCGTCGCCGCCACGGCCTTCACCCATGCTGATCTGCTCTCCGGACGGACGACGCCCGCTTACCGCGATATCGCGACGACGCAACGGCCGGCCCGTGCGCTCGCCGCCCGCCTCGGCGCGGCACGCCTCGATCCCTATGCGTCCTTCGGGCAGGCGTATCGGGGCAATCCGAACCTCGTCCTCGCCTATCCTTTTCCGGCGAGCCCCCGCTTCCTCGGCCTCCACCTCCTCCTCCACCTCGGGATCGGTCTTCTCGGAGCCTTTCTCCTGCTGTTGACGGAGGTCCGCTCTCCCGAGGCCGCGATGACCGGGGCGTTCGCCTTCGGCCTCTCGGGCTACGTCCTGTCCTCGGCGGCATTTTTGAACGCGACGACGACGATCGCGTGGATGCCCTGGACTCTCCTCGCCGTCGCGCGCGCACGGACGGCGACGACGCGGGCGGACCTCCTCCGCGCGGGGGGCATCGCTTTCCTGGCGACGGCGCTTCTCGTCCTCGGGGGAGAACCCGCGCTTGCCGCCCTCGCTCTTCTCGTGGCCATCGCGCTGGCGCTCCGCGGGCCGGCCGGGGCGCGCGGGCGCGGCCTTCTCGCCCTGTTCGGAGGAGGCCTTGCCGCGGCGCTCCTCGTCTCGCCCTGGCTCCTCGAGGTCGCGCGCGCATCGGATTCCGCGGCGCGCCGCTCGCGCGGCTTCTCGTGGAACGAGTTCGCCGCCGTCGGCTTCCATCCGCTGCGCCTCCTCGAGACGCCGTTTCCGCTTCTCTTCGGCGATCCCACGCGGCTCCTCTCTGGAGCGTTCTGGGGATTCGCGGTGACGCAGGGAAACCCTCCGTACCATGCCTCACTCACCTTCGGCGTCGTCCCGTTCGCGCTCGCTCTCGCCTTCGTGCTTTCCGCGCGCCGGAACGAAGGGCGTTTCTGGATCGGCGTCGCCGCGGCGGCGCTCGCCGTGTCCTTTTCGCCCTGGCTCCCTGGCGTGCGCGCCCTGTACGAGGCGGTGCCGGCCGTTCACGTGCTGCGCTATCCGGTCAAGGCTCTCCTCCCGTTCACGCTCGCGCTCGCGGCCCTCGCGGCGCTCGGCGCGGACCGGCTCCTCGTCGAGGGCGCGTTGCCGCGCTTCCGGCGGCGAGCGGCCGGCGTCCTTCTGGCCCTTGGCGGCCTGTCCGCCGCGCTCGCGATCGCCGGACGGCTCGCGCCCGGCCGCCTCGAGAGCCTGCTCCTCTCGGGCTGGGACCCGGCGTGGGGCTCGGATCCCCGCGTCGTCCTCGCCCCCGTCGTGCAGCGGCTCCCGGGCCAGGCCGCGCTCGCCGGCGCCGGGCTCATCGTCCTCGCGCTTCTCCTCGTGCGCGGGACCTCCGACCCGCTCGGCGGCCTCCTCCTGGTGGGCGCGACCGCGTTCTCGCTTCTGGCCGGCGCGCCCCGGACGATTCCGCGCGTCCCGGCTTCCCTTTATCAGACCCCTTCGCCCCTCGTCGCCCGCGCTGCCGCGCTCGGAGGCCGCGTCTTCGAGCGGGCGGCGAAGGACTTCGATGCGGTGCGACGCGGCGCCGCGGGACGCGTCGAAACCGACGGCCTCCTCGATCTCGTCTCCGCGCAGGTGCGTCAGGGCTGGGCTCTCTCGGGCGCGCCGCACGGCCTCGCCTACGCCTGGGACCCCGATCCCGACGGCAGCTATACGCTCCTCACGCGCTACGCCTACGACGTCCTCCGGCAGAGAAGCTGGGAGCGGCGCGTGAAGTGGCTGCGGGCGGCGGCCGTCCGATCCGTCATCGCCTCGGACGTGCCGGCGGACACGCCCGGCCTTTCGCCCGTCTTCGTCGAGGCGTCCGTCGGCGTGCCCGTGACGCTCTGGCGCCTCACCGAGCCTCTGCCGGGCGTGAGGCGTGCGAGCCGCGTCATTTCGGCGGGCACGATCAGCGAGACCGTCGCGACCTTCGAGCGCGAGGACTTCGACCCGAAGACCGACGTGGTCGTCTACGGAAAGGACGCTGCCGCCCTCGCCTCTCAGGACCGGGATCCCGCGGCCGCCGCGCGCGTCCTGGAGGAGGGACCGGACCACCTCGTGGTCGAAACGTCGGGAGCGCGCCCCGCCGTTCTCCACGTGGACCGCAGCTTCACGCGCCGCGTCCGCGTGAGCGTGAACGGCCGCGCGATCACGCCGCTCGCCGCCGACATCCACCTCATCGGCGTGCCCGTTCCCGCGGGCCCCGCGCGCGTCGTCGTGGACCTCGCGCCCTGACGCGGCGGCGCCGCCTACCAGCGCTTGAACGCGGGGTGACCCTCGCGCACGGCGACGAACGTGCCACGGCACGTGGCCGTGACCTTCCCGCCCGCCTCGAGCTCGGCCTCCACGATCGCCCGGTCGCCAGAGGACTCGACCACGCGCGCCCGGAGGTGAAGCGGCTCGTCGATGGGTGTCGGCCGTTTGAGGCGCACGTGGAAGTCCGCCGTGACCGTGAAGGGCGGCGAGGCGGCGCCCCCTTTTTGCATGAGGTGGAAAGCCGCCGTCCAGTTGCTGTGGCAGTCGAGGAGGGCGCCGAGGATCCCGCCGTTCACGACCCCCTCGAACGCGAGGTGATGCGGCTCCGCCTGGAAGGTCGCGACGACCTCGTCGCCCTCCGGGAAGCTCCGAATGCGCAACCCCTTCTCGTTCGCGGGCCCGCACCCGAAGCAGCGGTTCTCGGGGGCGTACGTTTCCTGCAGGCTCTTCATGGACCGATCATTCCACTCCTGTTGCAACCGGCGTCGCGCGGCCGGGGAGGCTCGTCCAGCCGAGGCGCTTGACCGGAAGATCTCTTTGCTCCCGTGCGTTTCCTGCAAGCGTCCGTTCAAAGAGCAGCGTTCTGCAAATTTCTTCGATGGTAAGAAATTCGACGCCGTCGCTCTTCCACGCCGCGAGCAGGGTGGCGAACGGCGCGAAGAAAACAGTACCGCCTTCGATCTCCGTGTGAATCGAGTGAACGTGGGCGGGAAAAGGCGCGCCGGCCGCGCGACCTGCTTCGCCTACACCCGGCGCGAGGCCCTCGCTCACTTCCTTTCTAAGAAATTTGCAGGCCTTTTCGACCTGCGAGCCTTCCCCCGACAAAGGCACCGCGAGCAGTTCGTCCAGCGTCGGCAGGGTCGACGGGATCTCGAGCACCTTGCTCGGCGCGCCGTCGGCGCGCACCGGGAAGAACGGCCCGCCCCCGCGCGTGTCCGAGGTCGCGACGAGGCCGTGCGCTTCCTGCACCTCGACGGAAAGGGGCGTCGCGGTCCAGCCCGGGGCGGCCTGGAGCGTCGCGGGTTTCCCGAAGATCTCGAGAAAGCGCGCGTGCTCTTTCGCGACGACCGCCTCGATCTGGCCCCTGGCCATCCTGGGCAGGCGATCGTGCCAGTCGATGTGGTCCCACGCGTGGATGCCCACGGCGTGGCCCGCGGCCGCCGCCTCGCGCATCCGCGCGATCGTCTCCTTCCGGCCTCCGATGTCGGGGGCGGGAAGGAGCGTCCCGTAGAGCATCGTGCGCAGGCCGTACGAAACAGCCGGATTCGCCGAAAGGACTTTTCGGACGAAGCCCTTCCGGAAGATGCGCTTGATCGCCCTGCCGCTCGTGTCGGGCCCGAGGGAGAAAAAGAACGTCGCCCTCACGCGGTGCTTCCCGAAGAGATCGACGAGCCGCGGCACGCCCTCGAGCGTCCCGCGGAACGTGTCGACGTCGACCTTGAGGGCGAGCTTCAAACCGCCGGCGGCTTCCGGCCTTTGAGGTAGAAGTCGAGCGTTCTCTTCAGGCCGGTCGGAAAGTCCGTCTTCGGCGTCCACCCGAGGAGCTTCTTCGCCTTCGCGACGGACGGAACGCGCGTCATGATGTCCTGATAGCCCTCGCCGTAGTACTTCTTCGACGAGACTTTCACGATCCTCGTCTTCTTCGCGGCGGCCGCGAACTTCGGATACGTCGCCACGGCGTCGATCAGGGCGTGGGCGAGGCGCTCGATCGACAGGTCGGCGCCGGGGTTGCCGAGATTGAAGATCTGGCTGTCGGCCCTGCCTTTCGGGTTCTCGAGGATCGTCATGAGGCCGTCGATGCCGTCCTCGATGTAGGTGAAGCAGCGGCGCTGCGCGCCGCCGTCCACGAGCTTGATCGGCACGCCGTAGAGGATGTTGTGCAGGAACTGGGTCAGGACGCGGCTGGAACCTTCCTTGGGCGCGTCCACGTTGTCGAGGTGCGGCCCGTACCAGTTGAACGGCCGGAAGAGCGTGTACCTGAGGCCCTGCGCGGTGCCCATCGCCGCGATGACGCGGTCGAGAAGCTGCTTGGACGCCGAGTAGATCCAGCGCGGTTTCGCGATGGGGCCGTAGACGAGCGGCGAGTGGTCCTCGTCGAACTCCTTGTCCGGGCACATGCCGTAGACCTCGGACGTGGACGGGAAGACGACGCGCTTGCCGTACTTCGCGGCCATCTTGACGATGCGGAGGTTCTCCTCGAAGTCCAGCTCGAAGACGGCGAGCGGGTTCTTGACGTACGCGGCGGGCGTCGCGATCGCGACGAGGGGCAGCACGACGTCGGCCTTCTTGACGTGGTATTCGATCCACTCGCGGTTGATCGCGATGTCGCCCTCGAGAAACCGGAAGCGTCTGTCGGGCAGGAACTCCTCGATGCGGTCGCTCCCGACGTCGAGGCCGAAGACCTCCCAGTCCGTGGCCCCGAGGATGCGGCGCGTGAGGGCGTTCCCGATGAAGCCGTTGACGCCGAGGATCAGAACTCGCATGCGTTCCCCTCTCGAGATCCGGTCGAATCGAATCTACGCGAGCGCCGGCGGAGAGACGGTCTTCACGAGCCAGTCGCGGAAGCCGGCCGCGTCGAGATTCTCGCCGCCCTCGGGACGCGCCACCAGGATCTCCACCGTGTGGTCGTCGCCCGCGAAAACGACCACGGAGCCTTCCGTCAGCTCCACCTTTCCCGGGAACACGTCGTGTCCGCCGTGGGGCGAGAGGCGCGTCTTCCAGATCGTGACCTTCTTCCCGAAGACGTCCGTGAAAGCGCCGGGCCATGGCCTCGTGACGGCGCGCACGAGGTCGTGAATCTCCTTCGCGGACTGCGACCAGTCGACGAGGCCGTCCTCCGGCTTGCGGCCGCCGAAATAGGAGCCCTTCGAGAGGTCGAGCGGGACGCGCGGGGCAGTGCCCGTCTTGAGTTGAGGGAGCGAACGCGCGAGGACGAGGGCGGCCGCGTCCGCCACGCGGCGCGAAACGGTCAGGGCGTCGTCGTCGCGTCCGATGGGGACCCGTTCCTGGTCCACGAGGTCGCCGGCGTCCGGCTTTTCCGTCATGTAATGGAGCGAGGCGCCCGTCTCCGTCGCGCCCTTGAGGATCGCCCAGTTCACGGGCGAGCGGCCCCGAAACAAGGGCAGCAGCGAGCCGTGCATGTTGAGGGCTCCATGCCGCGCGAGCGCCAGGATGCGCTCCGGGATCATCTTCCGGAAGTAGAAGGAGAAGAGAAAATCGGGCTGGACGGCGTGGATGCGCTTTTCGTCGGCGGGATCGCTCAGGTCGGCGACGAAGCGCGGCTCGATGCCGTGCGACCGCGCGAGCTCGGCCATGGGGTGGAACCAGGGCTCCTCGCCGGGCGTGTCGCGATGCGTGTAGACGAGGCGCACGCTCTCGCCGGCGTCGAAGAGCGCCTTCAGGCACTTGTACCCGACGTCGCTATAGCCACAGACGACGATTCCGCCCATCAGGCCCTCCAGATTTTCCGGATCAGGAAGCGCGGACGCCCGCGCACCTGCTGGTAGATGCGACCCACGTACTCGCCCACGATGCCGATCCCGGCCATGAGGACGCCCATGACGACGAAGGCGAGCGCGAAGAGCGTGAAGACGCCCTCCGCCTCGGCCCCCCCGACGAGCCGGCGCAAGAGCAGGAAGACGCCGAAGCCGAAGCCCGACAGGGCCGTCAGGAACCCGAAAAGCGTGAAGAGCTGCAGGGGCAGGACGGAAAAGCCGGTCATCAGGTCGAAGTTGAGGCGCACGAGCTTGTACAGAGAATACTTCGACTCGCCCGCGGTGCGCTCCGCGTGGGCCACGGCGATCTCGATCGGTTTTCGGGCGTACTGCTGTGCGAGCGCCGGAATGAACGTGGACGCTTCGTCCGAGGCCGACATCACGTCCACGACGTCGCGGTGGTAGCCGCGCAGCATGCAGCCGTAGTCGTTCAGGTGCATGCCCGTGATCGCGGCCGTGGTGCGGTTCACGAGGCGCGACGCGGCGCGCCGGAAGAACGTGTCCCGGCGATTCTGGCGGACCGTCCCGACGACGTCGTGCCCGGCGTCCATCGCCGCGACGACCTTCGGGATCTCCTCGGGAGGGTTCTGGAGGTCGGCGTCGAGCGTGATGACGTACTCGCCGTCCGTCGCCGTGAAGCCCGCGAGGATTGCCATGTGCTGCCCCGCGTTCCGCACCAGCTCGACGACCTTGACGGCGCCGGGGTTCTCCAGGGCGGCCTGTTTCAGGAGCTCGAGGGAACCATCGCGAGAGCCGTCGTCGGCGAAGACGACCTCGTACGGCCGCCCCAGGCCCGCGAGGACCCGCAGGAGGCGCGGAAAAAGCGCTGGAAGATTCGCCTCTTCGTTGTAGACGGGCACGACCACGGAGACCTTGCGCGGGATGTTCATCGCAGCGGCTGCCCCTTCTGGAGGACGGACAGCCCTTCCTTCACGACCGGCTGGTTCGGGTTGACGGCGAGCGACTTCCGAAAGGCGTCTTCGGCCCGCGCCGTGTCTCCGAGGCACCAGCTCGTCAGCGCGAGGAGATTCAGGTTCTCCGGGTCCGCGGGCGCGCGGCCCGCGAGGTCCACGAAAATCGGCCGCGCCGACGCGCAGTCCTGATTCTCGAAGAGCGCCTTCCCGAGCGAGGCGCGATAGCGGTCGTCGCGGGGATACGCCGCAACGACCTTCCGCATGAACGAGACGAGCTGCCGGTGCTGGTCCCGGCCCTTCGCGCCTTCCGTGTAGAGCTTCACGCGGCGGGAGACGGTGCCCTCAGGATCCGAATAGCCGTTCCCGAGCGCGCTCAGAAGAGCGTCGTCGGACTCGTCGAACTTGCCGGTCCGGTGCAGAGCCGTCGAGAGGTTCGCCCACGCCGTGGCGGACTTCGGGTTCACCTCGAGGGCCTTGCGATACCACACCGCCGCTTCGGCCGATCTCCCGCGCTCGCGCAGGAACGTTCCGATGTTCTGCAGGGACCCGGCCGTCTCGGTTCCCGCGCGGTTCGCGGGGCGCGCGTCCACGGCCGAGGCCTCGGAGCCCGTGAGGTACCCGAGCGAGATGAGCTGTTTCGTGAACTCGTCGGCGGTTTTCCCGTCGTCGGCGGCGTTCGCCACGACGACGAGACGCTCGACGGGGGCCGCCCGCGCCCAGGCCTCCGGCGCCCGGGCCGGCCGAAGCGAAAAGCCGGCGACGGGCTTCCCCTCGAAAGCCGGGTCGGCGGGCAGGCCGAGGATCCGGCAGAGCGTCGGCGTGAGGTCGAACACGCCCGCCTTCCCGCGCGAGGCCGCGGGCGCCACGGAGGGTCCGGCCGCGGCGAGGATTCCGGGCTGTTCGTGCCAGAGGAATGCGGTGTCGAACTGGATTCCGGACGAGAGGGCCGGCCGGGCGTCTCCCTGCCGAAAGCCGTGGTCGGAGGCGAGGATCAGCGTGGCGCCGTCCTTCGCGGCGCGCCTTGCGAGCTCTCCGAGGATGCGGTCGGCCTCGACGTAGAGCGCCGCGACGCCGTCCTTGTATCTCTGGAAGTCCTCCTCGGAGACCGCCGGCAGCTTCGGCGACGCATAGCGCCCGAGGACGTGCCCGATCTCGTCGGTGCCCTGGAAATAGACCATCAGAAGCTCGGGGGCGGAGCGGTCGTAAAGCTCGAGCGCGACCTTCGCGTTCACGCGCGTGACGCCGAGGATCTTCCGGTAGCCCGTGATCGGATTCGAAAGGTCCTTCTTCTCCGCGACGGCCGCGTCGAACTCGGCGCGCGTCACGTGGAGCGCCCGCGCCACGTCCTCGTACGGAGGGTTGCCCTCGCGCCGACCGATGAGTCGCACGCCGTCTGCGAGGCCTTCGGGCCACGCGAGCGCGGGCGACTTCGAGAGCGTCTCGGGGTCGAAGAGCACGGGGGCCGCGCGGTCGGAGACGAAAAAGCCGTTCACCTTCTCGGCCGGCCACGTCGCCCACCAGCCCACGACGCCCACCGTGAGGCCCTTCGCCGAGGCGAGGTTCCAGATCGCGGGGACTCTTCGCGAGCGGCCCGAGATGGGCAGCCGGGCGCGCGTCTTCGGGTCCAGCTCCTGGAAGTCCGTCACGCCGTGGTCCACGGGCGTGCGCCCCGTGGCGATCGTCGTCCAGATGAGCGGCGAGGCCATGGGTTGATACGTCTCGAGATTCCAGGTCCGGCCGCGCGCGACGAGGGCGGCGAGATTGGGAAGACGTCCCTCCCTGAGGAGCGGGTCGAGGAGCTTCCAGTCCGCCCCGTCCCAACCCACGAGGATCACGCGCGGCCTGGCAGCTGCCGGCGGTTGAAGGCTCAAGCCGGGCGCAGACAGCGCCACAGCGAACAGCGTCACGGCGGCAAAGGCCGCGATCCTCCGCGGCTGGGGAGAAGGATGAGCCACCGGAGGGGATTCTACTGGTCGCGCCCGAGCGAACGCCGCGTCCCCGTTCCGACCGTCAGGTCACCTCGACCGCGCGATGAGGTCCGCCATCTTGCTCAGGACCGAGAGGTTGACCGCGTCCTTCTGCAGGACCCCGGTGCCGTACCCCTCTCTCGTCTGGAACTCGAAGCGAAGCTCCTTGAACGGCAGCTCGTTCGGGAGGCGGTCGGAACGGTAGTACCAGACCTCGCGCGTGCCCTTCTTCTGGCGAGAATCCAGCCGGAAAGATTCCGGCTCGATGCGATTCGTGCGACCCTGCTGAACGTCTCTCAACCCCACCGATCCCCCCAACCTGATGTCGGTCGCCCGGGAGACACCCTCCTCTCCCGCGTCGATCTGCGACCGGCCGGCGTAGTTCGGCGGTCCGAGCAAGATGAAGACCATCCCGCGATCCGACTCCGAGCCATGCTGCGACTCGGTCGAAAAGCGCGCGTTCGCGAACTGGACACGTCGCGCGAACTCCCTGCGCAGCTCGTTCCCGGGCGTCGCCGGAGTCGGGTCGCGCCGGGTCCAGAACTCCTTCTGGAAGTTCCGGCGTGCGTCCTCGTCGGCGGCGCTTTTCCATCTCCTGGCCTCGTCGGCCACGAAGAGAAACCGGACCGGTCCGGCGCCCCATGCCGGATCACGATCCATGGCGTCGGCCGCTTCGTCGTCGGCCGCGAACTCGGCGTACGAGGGGAGGATGCCGCCTTCGATGGAGCCAGGCGACGAAGCGGGCGCGGCCAGCCTGTCCGCCTTTTCCATCTCCTTCTTCACCCTTTCGAAGAACGTGACGAATCCCTTCGAGTAGAGGCTGGGGTCGATCGTCGCGCCGGGCTGGAGCCCGAGGAAGCGCTCGACGCCGACCCGCGCGCCCGCCTCGTCGCGCAACTCGAACTGGATCAGTCCCTTGTAGAAGCTGAGGACGGGAAGGAGTCGATCACGAGCCGCCGCGAACTCCGGTGCGGCCGCGAGCTCGTTCAGCCGCTTCAGGGCTTCAGCGGCCTCGCCGATCTCGTGTTTTCGGTAGTGCGTCTTCACCTCGTTCAAGGTGACGAGGATGGGGTCGTCCGCCGCTCGGGCGACAGCCGACGCCGCCAGGATAGCCAGCGCGACCAACGCCCTGGCCAGACCGGACGGCACCGTCCGAGGAACCGTGGCCAACGCGCCCACGACTCTGGCTCGGTGCATCGGGCACCTCCGGAAGGAATTTAGACCCCTCGATGCCGTTGTCAATCTGGTCCGAAGATCAGGGAGCAAGAAAAAGCGGGAGGCTCGCTTGGAGCCTCCCGCATGAATCAGACCGAAGATGGACTAGAAAGTGGCCTTGAGCGCCACGCGAATGGAGCGTCCGAGACCCCGGGTGAGCACCTTGCGATAGTCGACGTTGTCCGAGCAGGGCACCGAGGCGGTGCAGACCGTCAAGTCCGGCCCCTTGTCACCCGGCTTGACGCCGGCCTGACCGAAGAACGGGCTGCTCGAGTCGGTGACGAACGTACCGTTCGGGTTGAAGCGCTCGTCAATGCCCGTGGGAGTCTGCCGGTTCAGGAGGTTGAAGACGTAGAGCTGCGGCGTGAGCGTCACCGGGCCGATCTTCATGTCGTATGCGAGCGAGAGGCTCGCCTCGTAATCGGTCGGGAGGCGAGACTCCGAGCCGCGCTGCGTGAGATACAGAAGGTCGGGATAGAATGAGTTGAAGTAGCCGAGCTTGTTCGTGGGCTGGCCGCTCCGGATAAAGGCATTCAGTCCGACGGCGAGGCCGAACGGCGCCTGGTAGACGGCGTCCAGGCGAACCTGGTGCGGCCGGTCGAGCTCGAGCTTTCCGTTAAAGTTCTGCTGGAACTGGAAGTAATCGAAGTCCGCGTTGATGCCGGGGTCCGTCTGGCCGGAAGCGACACGGATAGCGCCCGAGTAGTTGCCGCGAAGCTGGGAGTACAGGTAGGAAGCCTGCAGGTAAAGCGAGTTCGTGACCTTCTTCTTGGCGACGAGCTCGATGCCGGTGAAGTTGCGCTTGGTCGGTTGCATGGCCTGACCAGGCAGGCCGCACTCTCCGTTGGTGGGATCGGTCGGGTTCGCCGAGCCGTTGCAGGTCGTGACCTGGCCACTGGCGATCGGTCCGCTTCCGCCCGCGTTGGTGATGGCACAGGACGAATCGAAGGCGTTGCCGGCCGGATCGAGGTCGCAACGGTCCTCGATCGTGGTCGACCCGAGCTTGCGGTAGGTGAACTTGAGGCCGAGCGAGAACGTGGGATCGAGCGCCTTTTCCACGCCGAAAGTGAACTCTTCCTGGTTCGAGCCCTTCAGGCCAGCCTCGACCGGCTCGCCGTCGAACGAGGCGCCCTGGAAGAGGGGATTGCGAGGCACGCAGTTCGTCGTCACGGTCGCCGAGCACGTCGGGCCGCCCTGCGCGAGCGACGTGGGGCTGTAGTTGTAGGTCTGCTGCTGGGAGTTCGCCGTGAAGACGCGGACGTTCAGGTCGGTCGGCGTCGGCCAGTAGAACTTGCCGTACGAACCGTAGACCTTCATCGAGCCGTCCTTCGTCGGATCCCAGGAGAAGCCGGCGCGAGGGGCCCACTGGTCCTGCAGATGGAAGGCGACGTCTCCGTTCCCCTTGAAGACCTTCTGGTCGTCATAGCGGACGCCCACGTTGATCGTGAGGTTCGGGAGGATCTTGAAGGTGTCCTGAGCGAAGAAAGAGAAGAACTTGCTCGGGACGTTGAACGGCGCGTTCAGGAGAACGTCTCCGCCCGGGCTCGCGCCGCCCGGGGTGAAGAAATCATGCTCGTAAAAGACCGGTGTCGTGCCGCTCCCGCCTGCGACGGGGACGACCGGAGCCAGCGACAGGTCGCAAACGCTCGTGCCGCCCTGCGTGCAGGGGCGGATACGGAGCCGGCTCCCGCCGGTCAGGAAGGTCGCGCCGGAGGTGAGGTCTTTCTGATAGTCACCGCCGAACTTGATCTCGTGGCTTCCGAGGAACACCGACATGGCGCCGCCGACCATGTCCCGAGTGGATTCGTTGTTGATGGTGGGCCCAAAGACCTGCCCGAACCCTCCCAAAACTTGGGCGGGACGTCCCTGGATCGTCGGGGTGTTGTCGACGATCTGCTGCTCGTCCGCGCCCTGGGGCGTCGTCAGGAAGCTCTCCTTGTGGCGAGAGTACTGAGCGGTCGCGAGGCCGAACGTGCCGAAGAGCTGGGTCAGCTTGGCCGCGTAGTCCGTCCCGCCCAGCTTCCGTTCGCCGTTGTACGAGTTCGGATTCAGCGAGTTGATCAAGAGGTCGGAGAGCGCTCCACTGTTCGTCTGCGGGTCCGCGAACACGGTGCCGATCAGAGTCGTGGCGTCGGTGATCCGGACGGTCAGCTTGGCGGAGTAGAGGTCCGACGTGACGTCCCGGGGAAGCGCCGTGCCTTTGAGGACGCCGTCCGTCTGGAAAAGCTCGATTTTCTGGTTGACGCGGTCGTAGGCGCCGTAGAACCAGAGGCGGTCCTTCATGAAGTAGCCGCCGAGTCCCACGCCGAACTCCGTGCGGTTGTCCTTGGACCTGAATGGAGAGCCCTGGACGTCGCCGCTCTGCGAGTTGTCGGGTGTGGCGTCCACGCGCGGCTGGGCCTTCATCCCCGTGTTGTCGAAGTAGCCGAAGCCTTCGCCGTGGAACTCGTTCCCGCCCGACTTCGTGATGACGTTGACGACGCCGCCGGTGTTCCGGCCGTACTCGGCCTGGTAGCCACCGGTCTTGACCTCGACCTCTTCGACGAACTCGTTATTGATCGCCTTGCCCTGGAACCCCTTGATGACGTTCGTCGTGTTGACGCCGTCGATCAGGTAGAGGTTCTCGGCCGAGGTCGAGCCGTAGATCGAGAGGGCGAGCGAACGCCCTTGCGTCTCACCGGTATCGGTCTGGACGCCCGGCTGGGACCGCACGATGTCCGCGTAGTTCCGCGCGACCGGAAGGTGAGAGATGACGTTGGCGGTGTACGTCGTCCCCGTCGTCGTCGTGGTGGTGTCGACGACGGGCGCCTCACCCGTCACGACGATCTCGGCAAGGGCCGAGATCTCCATCCTCACCGGAATGGTGGCCGTGCTGCTGAGCGTGACCTGCACGTTGCCGCGCTCGACGGTCTTGAAGCCGGAGAGGCGGGCGGTGACGGTGTAGCTGCCGATGGGAAGCACGGGGAAGCGGTAGCGCCCGTCGTTGTCGGTGACCGCGGTGCGCGTACCCTGAAGGCTCGCTGACTTGATCTCGACGCTCGCACCCGGAAGGGGCGAGTCGTTCGAATCGGTGACGGTGCCTTCGATCATGCCCGTCGTCTGCGAATAAGCCACGTTCGCCGTCAGGCCGAGGACGGCGAGCGCGAGCACCAAGAACGTGCTCAACCAACGCGATTTCATAATCAAACTACCTCCTGAGTGAATTGAAACGAAGTTTGAAAGCTCAAAAAGTGTGGATCTCAGGTCAAGAGTTCAACGCTGGACGGAAGGATCCCCGGGTCACTCCTTTCACGTTTGGTTTTGTCTTCACGCGCGAGCCGAATGCTGGTTGTTTCCTTCACAGGTTATCAAAGTCTCTGAGGTTTTGCCGCCTTCGTCACACGTTCGATAGCCGAGGTTGTGACGAACCTCTCTAAACCGGGTGCAATTCCGCTGCCTTCAAGGGGCGGAAGCCTATCGGACGTAAGGCACTGTCGTCAAAGGGCGAATCACGTGGAGGGCGTCCGAACCTGGCAGACTCAATCCAAAGTATTGGATTGATAACCAGTCTATCGATTCGAGAGCAGCACGTGCTTCCCGCTGGCTTCTCGCGCAACGACCAGAGCGGGGGCGTTCGACAGGGGCGGCCGGCCGAACGCTCCGAGGTGATCCCGATGCACGACGACGAGGACTCGCCGGGTCCCGTTCCAGCTCGCCGCGAACACATCATCCTTCGGAAAGAGCGCCTCGGTTCCAGCGTGCGAGCGCCCGAAGTCCAGCTCGCTCCAGCCGAGGGAGGCGACGGGCGTGAGGCGCCTCGCGTAGAAGGGGAGCACCTCGAGATAGTGCCCTTTCTGCAGGAGAAGGTCGCCCGGTTCGAGGATTTCCAGGGCGCGCGACGCAATGGGCCACGGCGTGACCTGACGCGCCGCACCGGGAAGCACCGCGAGAAGGCCCGCCACGAACACGAGCCACGGCGCGGCCACCCACGGCACCGGATCCCTCTCGCGGCGGGAGCCGAAGAGCCGCGGCGAGACGTTCACGGCGAATCCGCCGAGGAGCCCGGCGAGCGCGAGGAGCCCGGTGCGACCGTTCCCGAAGCGGTCGAGATATCCGGCACCCCAGCCGTACACGGCGGCCGCCGCGAAGAGCAGCCCGAAGCACGCGGCGGTGGCGCGCCGGTCCCCGCGGAACTCCGCCCCGCGCGCCCGGGCCCGCTCGATTCCGAGCGCGAGGAGCACCGAGAGCGCGGGCCAGATCGGAAGGACGTACGGAATGAGCTTCGACTTCGACGCCGAGAAGAACACGAAGACGACGACGGACCAGCTCCAGAGCAGGCCCTCGGTCGCGCGCGCCCGCCACGCGCCGCGCGAGAAGCCCGGCCAGGCCTCCCGGAAGCGCCCGAAGAACCCCGTCCAAGGCAGGAAGCCCGCGGCGAGAACCGGAACGAAATAGAGGAGCGGCCCCGTCCGCCTGTGCTCCGTCGTCGCGAAACGCTGGAAGTGCTCGTGCACGAAATAGAACTGCAGGAAGTCGGGATGGCGGAGGGCCATCGCGACATGCCAGGGAACCGCCAGGACGAAGAAGAGCAGGAGCGGACCCGGCGAGAAGACGCGCCCGAGCGTACGCCACCGGCCCGTGACGAGGGTCCACAGGACGATCGCGCCTCCAGGCAGGACGATGCCGATGAGACCCTTCAGGAGGATCGCCGCCGCGCACGCGGCATGAAAGCCGTACAGCGCGCGGCGGGCTTGCCGCGCCTCCCTCGCCGCATCGCTTTCCGCGAACGCCGCGAAGGCGAACGTCGCGGCGCTGAGAGCGGCCGAGAGCATCGGATCGATGAGCGCGATCCGCGCGAGCGCGACGAGAAGGAGCGACGTCGCGAGGATCAGCCCCGCGAGGAGCCCCGTGCGCGCTCCCCACCGCCGCCTCGCGAACGCAACCGCAACGAGAACCATGGACACCGCCGCGAGCTTTCCCGGGATGCGCACCGCGAGCTCGGTCGGGCCGAGGACCGCCATCGAGGCCGCGACCGACCAGTAGTAGAGCGGCGGTTTCTCGAAGTAGAGGACGCCGTTCAGACGCGGGGTCAGGAAATCGCCGGAGGCCAGCATCTCGCGCGGGATCTCGCCGTAGCGGCCCTCGTCCGGCTCGAAGAGCGGAACCTTCCCGGGCTCGAGGACGAGCAGCAGGACCGCGAGAAGGAGCAGCGCGAGGAGCGTCCGGTCGACGCGTTCCAGCCGGTTCACCGGGCTCTCACCGAGACGGCGCCCGCGAACGTCCAACGGCGCTCCGGGCGATAGAGGCCCGCGTCAAGATCGGGCGAGTCCACCTGGAAACGGCACGCCCCGCGCCAGTAGTCGTAGGGCGTCTCGCGGCGCGAGTGCACCGCGGCGTCCACGAGATACGTCCCGCTCCCGAGATCGAGACGCGGCAGCGTCACGCGCACCGTGGCCGGGCCGTCGAGCCGCTCCGGCAGAAAGCCGTCGATCTCCGTGTTGCTGCCGTGCACGCACACCTCGTCGGGCGTGAAGATCCCGATCCCGAAGACGAAATCGGCGGTGGAAACGCGCGGCGACGCGGCGATCTCGATCGTCATCGATTCGCCCGAATGAAACCCGTAGCGCTCGGCGCCGGAGGCGTCGAGCAGGCGGCAGCCCGTGATCGAAACGTCCCGGTTGCCCCAGCGGCGAAGAGGAATTCTTTGCTCCAGAGGTGTTCCCGCCGGCAGTTCCACATCCTGCTTTCGAGGAGCGTCGGGAGACGGTGGATCTTCTTCGAAGGGTGAATGGGCTGCTGCCCGCTCGAGCAAAATTTCCTGATCCCTCCGGTGCTCCGTCGCGAGGCGTTTGCCCTCCCCCGCCGCGACATCGAGGCGATAGGCCGCCAGCATCTCGCGCGGGTCGCCGAGGCCCTTCACGCGCCCGCCCTCGAGGTAGAGCACGCGGTCGCACAGCTCCTCGACGAGGACGAGCGAGTGCGACACGAAGAAGATCGTCTTGCCGCGCCGCGA